>CALXEU010000063.1 GCA_944387395.1 uncultured Clostridia bacterium
GAACATTTCCTACTTCGTAATTTGTTCTATGGTCTTTTACTAATGTGTATGGGCAGAATACATATGAACGAATTTGGCTTCCCCATGCAATGTCCATTTGAACTCCTTTTAGGTCTTCTATTTTTTCTTTGTTTTCCTTTTCTTTTAAGTTTAATAATTTTGATTTTAACATTTTCATAGCAGTTTCTTTATTTTGTGTTTGTGATCTTTGTGTTTGGCATGATACAACAATTCCTGTTGGAATATGAGTTATCCTTATTGCTGAAGAGGTTTTATTTATATGTTGCCCTCCTGCACCAGAAGATCTATATGTGTCAACCCTTAAGTCATCCGGATTAATGTTTATTTCTATATCTTCTGTAATCTCTGGCAATACCTCCAATGAAGCAAATGAAGTATGTCTTCTTCCTCCTGCATCAAATGGAGATATACGTACCAATCTATGAACACCCATTTCTCCTTTTAAATGTCCATAAGCATAATCACCTGAAACTAAAAATGTTACACTTTTAATTCCTGCTTCGTCGCCTTCTAGATAGTCTAGCTCCTCAACTGAATATCCATTATCTGTAGCCCATCTTGTGTACATTCTATATAACATTTCTACCCAATCCTGTGCTTCTGTTCCACCTGCTCCAGGATGAAGTGTTAGAATTGCATTATTACTATCATATTTTCCAGACAATAGAGTATCGATTTCTAACTTTTCAATTTCTTTTTCTAATTTATTTGTGCTATTAATTATTTCTAATATTTCGCTTTCTGAATTGTTTTCTCCAATCATTAGATTGTTTAATTCGTATATATAATCAAAATTTTGTTTTGTTTTTTTGTAATTTTCTGTTTTACTCTTTAATAGATTTATTTTTTTTAAAATTTTACTTGATTCTGTTCCATTGTTCCAAAAGTCTGGAGCTGTTGTTTTTTCTTCTAGTTCTTTTAATTCTTTGTCTAGTTTAGCAATGTCAAAGAGAGTCTCCAATTGAATTTAATTTTTTATTTAATTCTTGTAATTTGTTGTTATTTTCTTCTAAACTAATCATGTAATGCATCCTTTCTTTTTTAACTTTTTAATTCTTTTTTTGCTATTTTATAATCTGGCATATAATATGCTACCATATTCCAAAATTCTTTTGAATGGTTCATATATTTTAAGTGACATACTTCATGTAGACACACATACTCTATTGCGTGTCTACTATAAGCCATTAGATTTTGATTAATACTTATTTTTTTCTTGGAAGAACATATTCCCCAAGTTGCTTTTAAGTTTTTTATATTTATTTCTTTAGCTCTTAGTCCAGTTTTATTTTGTATATACTCCATTGCAGCTGGAACTTCTTCTCTTGCTATGAATTTATAGTATTTATCTATTTGTTTTTTTATTATTGCATCTTCTTTTTCGAAATTTTGTTTAATGTTTCCTATCTCACAATATATATTATTATTTTTTATGTATGTTTTATTTTGTTTGCTTTGTACATGAATTATTTTTAATATATATGGTTTTCCTAATACATAAATTATTGAACCTTCTTTATATGTAGTTTGACATCTTCTAGAACATTCCTGTTCTTTGAGTTTTTTTAATATCCAATCTTTTCTTTTTATCACTAATTGTTCTACATATTCCATACTTGATTTATTAGGTACTTTTATTATAACATCTCCTGATTTAATTTGTATATAGGAATTTTTGATTTTTTCGTATTTAATGTTACATTTTATGTTTTCTATACATCTATATTCTTCTCTTATCATATATCTCCTGTTTTTCATACTTTTAACATGAATCCCGCCTTGCCAAAAGTTTGGCAAGGCGGGTACGAGGCTTTACTGTTCCTTAGGGAAAGTCCCCTTAGAACAGTTGAATCTCGAAGTCGGACGTCACCGATGTCGAAGTTTCTGTCCAGGTCTCCAGTTTGAAGTCGTCCCCGAACATCCCCTGGATTCTCTCTGAGAAATCCTGATAAGATCTCCCTTCATTTGCTTGCACTAAGTGCAAACCTAGATAGATTCCTCCGTCACTCTTTTTTTTCAGGCTCACGGTACTACCCTCGAGCCATCCAAAAGATTTCCATCCTTCATCCCAGGAGATCTTGACTTCCTGGGATTCATAGTCGCTCCACCTTATGCTGCTTGTGATGGCTTGTGCCATCATTTTCAGCATCAACATGTCCGTGTTGCTGGGCTCTGCCCATGTGTATGCCATATTGGGCACATTCACATAGGTTGCAGATTGCTCCGCCGGCATCGAATTGCCGGCCATCATCGAGAAAAACATCACAATAGCAAGAATGAATCCTTCCATAATAGCCTCCGTTTCATTCTAAAGGTGTGTATTCGAACTAATTATATTATAGTATAATTTAACTAATTTGTCAATGTTATTAAATTGTACCTTTTATAGTATCCTTTAATATGTTTAAACCTTTTAATAATGTTGCATCATCTATTGTTAATGCAGGCATTAATTTTACTACTGAATTATCTCTACCAGCACGTTCTACTATTAGTCCAGCTTTGAAACATTCTGTAGATATTTTTTTAGCAAGTACTCCGTTATGTGTTTCTATTCCCCAAATTAATCCTATACCTCTTATTTCAAAATCTTTTGAAATTGGTTTAACTTCTGTTTCTAAGAATTTTTTTACTATTTCTTGTTTTCTTTGTACTTCTTTTTCTATATTATTTTCTTTCATAAATTCTAGTCCTGCTTTAGCAGCAACAATTGCAAGTTGATTTCCTCTAAATGTTCCATTATGTTCTCCTGGTAACCATTTATCTAATTCTGGTTTAAATAGTGTTAAGGCAAATGGCATTCCATATCCACCTATTGATTTAGAAAGAACTACCATATCTGGTATAATATTTGCCCTTTCAAATGAGAAGAATGTTCCAGTTCTTGCACATCCAACTTGTATATCATCTACAATAAGTAATATATCATTTTTTGTACAAAATTCTCTTACTCTTTGTAGCCATTCATTTTCAAATACCCAGATTCCACCTTCAGCTTGGACAGTTTCTAAAATTAGTGCCGCTGGTTTTTCAATTCCTGAATGATCATCATCTAAAAGAGTTTGCATGTATTCTATTGTGTCTAGGTTTTTAAACATATATGGAGCAGGTATATGGGTTACATTAGAAAGTTCAATTCCTGCACCTTCTCTTGATTCTTTATCAGATGTTAGGGCAAGTGATCCAAGTGTCATTCCATGGAAGCAACCCATTAGGCACCAGATATTTGATCTTTGTTTTACCTTTCTTGCAAGTTTTAAAGCAGCTTCAACTGCATTTGTTCCTGTTGGTCCTGGAAATTGTATTTTATAATTTAATTCTCTTGGCTCTAATATTTGTGTTTCAAAATATTCTATAAAATCCTCTTTTGCTTTTGTATACATATCTAATGCATGCATTATTCTATCATTATTCAAATAATTTATTACTTTTTCTTTTATATAATCATTATTATGTCCATAGTTTACTGCTCCAGCTCCACAGAAAAAATCTATGTATTCCTTTCCATTTGTATCTTTTATAATTGATCCTTTTGCATAATCTAATACCTCGTTAAATACTCTACAATATGATCTAACCTCTGATTCATATTTTTCAAAAATTTCTTTTTCTTCCATCTTTTTACTGTCCTTTCATATTTAAAATATAAATTTAAGATTAATATAATATAAAATTAATCATAAATTGTTTTTGGATTTTCAAACTCTTTTAATCTAATTCTGTAACATTTTGTAACTTCATCTTCAAATGCAAGCTTATCAATTCCAACATTTAACAAGTTTAATATATACTTACAGAATTGTGGATTTAGAATAAGGATTGGCCCTAATACATAAGTTCCAATAAAGTTGTTGATTCTAACTCCTTCAAATTTTGTTTGTTTATTTATTCCATCACCTTTTTCTGTTTTAAATAAATAATTTTTACTATTGTCACCAAAACTCATACTAAATTGTGATTTAAATCCTACAATTTTTATATCCTCAATTGTTCCTAAAAATAATGAATTGTATCTATGCATCATATCTCGTTTTGCATACAAATTAGTTATTCCCAAACCTTCTATTTTTGTTCCATCTTCATTTTCTATATAATCACCAAAAATTTCTAGAGCGTTACCTATTGCAAAAAATATTTTGTTTTCTTCTATTTGATTTTTTATTTCTTGTACATAAGGTTTTAATTTTTCTATTACTAATTCTTGAGATTTTTCTGTCATTGGTGCTATATATACCATATCTATATTTTCTGTTAAGAATTTAGGCTTGTCTGTTAATGCTGTTTCAAACACTTCTATTTCATCAGTACATTGTTGTAAGTATTTTATATTGTACATATTTCCATATAAATTACAAATTTCTGGATATAATATTTCTATTTTAGCCATTTTTTACTCACGTTCCTTTCTTTGGCACAAATCTGGTTGGAAAAGAATTAATTTTTTTAACCTTTACTACTATTAAACTGCTTGATCATTCTCTTCTATACTAACTTCGTTATTTATTCGATTTTCTATTTTTTTACAAACATCATTTGCTATTGTTTCTGTATACACATCATATAGTACGTAAATATCATTTTTATTATTTAGTGATAAGTACTCTGCTGTATCTTCTGGCTTTTGGGCACATACAAGTTTCTCTTTATTAACTCCTGCAATTAAAAGTCTTAAGTAAAAGTCTTGACATCTAGGTCCACCTATTACTATTTTTTCTATGCTTTTTGTATTTAAGAATTCGAAATCACAGTCATATAACCATGTCATATTTTCAGAAGATTCTTTTGCATCAAAATAGTCATATAGTAAAAGAATTATTTCTTTGCTTCCTTTTTCTTTTTTTATATAGTCAAAAACACATGAACAAGCTATTGGATTTTGACCTTTTGATAAATGTTTTATCACATTTATTCCGTTTATATTTTTCTTGCTAAATCTACTTTCTACTATTTTGTGATTTTTGAAATTTTCTTGTAGTTGTTCTGGTTCTATTCCTATTTCTTGTAGTAACGTTATAACTGCAAGCATGTTATATATATTAAATATACTATCTGATATCATATTGTAATTATAAATTTGTTTTTCATGTTCAACTGTAATAATATTTTTCTCATAGTCAATATTTGTAATTTTATAATCTGCATCTGGAGATTTGTAGCCACATCCTGGGCAATATGCATTACCTATATGATGATATCTTACATAATTATATTTTAACTTTGTACCACATTTTGGACAAATTCTTGCATCGTTAATTATATTTATAGATTCTTTCAAATCTGTTTCTAGTTTATTTATTCCAAAATATACTTTAGAATTTTCTTTACCTAAATTACTACTTATTAAGTCATCTGCATTTAAAATTAATTTTGTATCCTTTGAAAGCGCTGAATTTATTATGTTGAATATAAAATCGGCATGTGCGTTTCTTCTAATTGAATCTCTAAATAAATTTATGCATACTAAATATGTAGGTTTTAGATAAGGAAGTATTTTTAGTGAACTTCTTTCATCCATTTCTAAAACGGCAATTTCATTTTTAGCTTTATTAAAAAAACTTGCTCCTGAGAGTAGACATGATGCTATTCCAGAATTAATATTTGAGCCAAATTTATTACTTATTACATTTTTTCCGTTTGCTTCTAATATTTCCAATATTAAATTACTTACAGTAGTTTTTCCATTTGTTCCTGTTACTGTGATAATTGTATTTGGTTTTGCTATATATTCTAGAAAATTTGGACAAATCGACAATGCAACTCTTCCTGGTACCTGCGTTGCATTTCTATGTAAACACCTTAAAATTGCTTTAACTATTTTTGCTACATAAAAAGCTAAATAAAATCTAATCATTTTCTTACCTCTTTTTTATAAAAATTCACAGTCATTATATACTTTTTATATCTTATTGTCTATAAGTATTTGATATTTTTGTAAATTTATTTTAACATGCAAAACAGTGGAGAGTGAAAAAACACACTCCCCACTGTTTTTAATTTAGTCCTCCACGAAGGACTTTGTCAATATGTTGACTTTTTTGTTCTTCGGGATCTCGATAACTGGTAAAACAGATGCTACATCACTGATTCTTACCAGCCCTCCATACATTTTTTGCCTTATGATTCCTTTTGGAGAAAATTGTAACAGTCCTCTATTCCAGTGAAACATCTTTTTTTGCTCGTATTGGGTTGATACCCAATACCTTGTGCTATGAGGCTCGACGAACTCTGCAAGCTCTTCCAACAGAGCTATATCTATGTTTTTGGCTTGCAAGTTCAGTTCCTTGTTACTATAAAGAGTCCTGCAGGTCTCATTAAGTATATGCGGTCCATTTTTAAACCCTTCCTCTCCGCATAACCACACGGCGTTATTTCTCCATTCACTTGTGGAAATCAAAAATAAGCCGTTGTAGAAGGATTCTACGACGCGCCAACACAAATTCTGCGTTGTTAAGAGTTGGCGCTCTTCTTGCATTCCCGTTTTTTCCCTTGTTAAAGTTATTTCTCTAGAGTCCGGAACATAGTTAATCATCCCTCCCATAGAAATGAATCCCTTTTCGACAGCTTCCCGGATGGACATAACAGTTTCCATTTGAAATTTCCTCCTCATTCTAGGTTAAAATTTTCTGCTACATTCGTCAAAGACGAAAAGTATATTTATTATACAACTTATTATTATAATAGTCAACTATTTTATTTTATGTTATTTAATTATGTCTTTAGTATCTCTTGCTATCATTAATTCTTCATTTGTAGGAACTACCCATACTTCTACTTTAGAATTTTCAGTAGAAATTCTACCTTCGTCTCTAAATTCGTGGTTCTTTTCCTCGTCTATTTCAACTCCAAAGCATTTTAGGTTTTCACATATTTTTCTTCTTGCATTAAATTGATTTTCTCCAATTCCTGCTGTAAATACTATTGTGTCTAGTCCTTCCAAAGATACAATATAACTTGCTATATATTGAGCAACTTTATATGCATATGCCTCTATTGCAAGTTCTGCTCTTTTATTTCCTTTTGCAGCTTCTGCTTCAATATCTCTAAAGTCAGCAGAAACACCAGATAGCCCTAATATTCCTGCTTCTTTATTTAGCATTAATTCAGCTTCATCAGGAGTTAAGTTTTCTTTTTTCATTAAATAAGTTACGACTGATGGGTCTAAGTCTCCACTTCTTGCACACATTGGAATTCCTCCAAGAGGTGTTAATCCCATAGTTGTATCTACACTCTTACCACCTTTAACTGCACATAAACTTGCTCCTTGTCCTAAGTGACAAACAACAGTTTTTAAATCTTCTACATTTTTTCCAAGTAACGCTGCAATACGGTTTGAAACATATTTATGAGAAGTACCATGGAATCCGTATTTTCGTATTCCATATTTCTCATAAAATTTATTTGGTATTGGATACATAAATGCTTTTTCTGGCATAGTTTGATGAAATACTGTATCAAATACTGCAACATTTGGTTTTCCAGGCATTGCTTCCATAGCAGCTCTAATACCTGTAATTGCAGCTTTATTATGAACTGGAGCAAGTGCTGCACACTCATCTATTTTTCTAATAACTTCTTCATCAATTAGTACAGATGATGAAAATTTATCTGCTCCTTGTGCAACTCTATGTCCTATTCCATCTATTTCTTCTAAAGATTTTATTGTATTATATTTAGGGTCTAATAATTGTTCTACCATAAAGTCAATAGCTTCCTTATGATTTTTAACAGGATTATCTAATCTAATTTTTTCTCCATTTACTTTATGTGTTAAAAAAGATTGTTCTCCTATTCTTTCATATGTTCCCTTTGCAATAACTTCTTCGGTGTCCATATTTATTAATTGATATTTTAAAGATGAACTACCACAATTTAATACTAGAATTTTCATTTATTTTTTTCCTTTCATTTAAAATTTACATTAATATATCATTGTATATTTTATATGTCAATTACATTTCTGTTGTATTTCATACATTATAAGATAATGGTTTTAATAAAAAAATTCATTAGGCAACTCTATATATGTATATTTTCAAACATTTTGCAGTTTGCGTTGCGACTAAACGAGCATTTAATGCGAGTGCGATTTGGAGAAACCTATTAAAATTAAATTTATTTAATTTTAATTATATGGTTTCGACAACAAAAACAAAAAATGGAAAAATATACATATATAGAGTTATTTGAAAATTTTTATTATCTAAAACCTTTATCTTACATACTTTGAACTAATTTTAAAGTATCTCTTGCTATCATTAATTCTTCGTTTGTAGGAACTACCCAAACTTTTACTTTCGAGTTTGGAGTAGAAATTTCCGCTTCTTGGTCTTTAATTTGATTATTCTTTTCTTCGTCTAATTCAACACCCATAAATCCTAGCCTGCTACATATATCTAATCTTGTTAAAGGTCCTTTTTCTCCAACTCCTGCTGTAAATGTTATTACATCTACTCCATTCATTGCAACAGCCATTTTTGCTACATAAGTAGCAATTATATAATCATATTCTTTTAACGCAGAAATAGCACGTTCATCGCCTTGAGCAATTCCTCTTTCTACATCTCTATTATCAGATGAAAAACCTGATAAAGCATATAACCCTGAATGTTTGTTTAATATTTTTTCCATTTGTGCTGGGTTCATGTTTTCTTTTTCCATCAAGAATGTTACAACAGATGGATCCAAATCTCCGCTTCTAGAACCCATTGCAACACCTCCAAGTGGTGTTAGTCCCATTGTAGTATCTACACTCTTTCCATTTTGGATTGCACATAAACTTGCTCCTTGTCCTATATGACAATTTATTATCTTTAAATCTTCTATATTTTTTCCAAGTAACTCTGCAATTCTATTTGCAACATATTTATGAGAAGTACCATGGAATCCATATTTTCTTACACCATACTTTTCATAATATTCATATGGAATAGGATATAAATATTGTTCCTTTTCCATAGTTTGATGAAATGCTGTATCAAATACTGCAATATTTGGTTTTCCAGGTAAATTACTTTCACAAGCTTTAATTCCTTGTAAATGTGCTGGGTTATGAAGTGGAGCAAATTTTATAGCTTCTTCGATTCCATGTTTTACTTCTTCGTCTATTATACAAGAATCTTTAAATCTTTCTCCTCCATGAACAACCCTGTGACCTATTGCAGTTATTTCGTCTAAACTATTTATAACAGGATACTTTTCATCAGTAAATTGTTTTAAAACAAACTTAATTGCTTCTCCATGATCTCTTGCTATAACATCATATCTATATTTTTGTCCGTTTACTTTATGTGTTAAAAAAGAATCATATTTTCCTATTTTCTCAAAATAACCTTTTGCAAGTACTTGTTCATTTGACATATCTATTAATTGATATTTAAGTGATGAACTACCACAATTTAAAACTAAAATTTTCATTCTCTTATCCTTTCTTTATGTATTTTATTTTAAAATTTTACATATTCTGTGCTTGTACAGCAGTAATTGCAACAACTCCAGCTATATCTTCTGCACTGCATCCTCTAGACAAATCATTAACTGCCTTAGAAATTCCCTGGCATAAAGGGCCATAAGCCTGTGCATGACCAAATCTTTGTGTTAGTTTATAACCAATATTTCCTGCATCTAAATCTGGGAATATTAAAACATTGGCCTTTCCATCTAATGGACTGTTTGGCGCCTTGCGATGCGCAACTTCTGGTATAATTGCTGCATCTAATTGAACTTCACCATCACATATTAAGTCTGGTTTTTTCTCTTTTAATAGTTTTGTAGCTTCTATTACTTTATCAGTTAGTGGAGAATGTGCACTTCCGTGTGTTGAATATGAAAGCATTGCAACCCTTGGTTCTTCTCCAACTAATTCTTTAAAACTCAAACTTGATGATATTGCAATTTCTGAAAGTGCATCTGCATCTGGATATTCGTTTAGTCCACAATCTCCAAATATAAATACTCCTTCTTCTCCAAGTTCTTTATCTGGTAATACCATAACAAAAAATGCAGATACAAGTTTTGTTCCAGGTGCTGCTTTTAATATTTGCAATGCTGGTCTTAGTGTATCAGAAGTAGGATTAGCAGCTCCAGATACAAAGCCATCTGCATCACCCTCTTTAACCATCATTGTTGCAAAATATCTACTATTATTTTTTAATAGTTCTTTTGCTTGATCTAGTGTCATTCCTTTTGCTTTTCTTAACTCATATAAATCATTTGCATATTTGCTAAAACCTTCAAATGTAGCTGGATTTACTATTTGCACTCCTTCTATGTTTATATTATTATCTGATGCTTGTTTATTAATAGTATTTGGATCTCCTATTAATATAATATTTGCAAATTCTTCTTTTAGTATCATTTCTGTTGCTTGCAAAATTCTTAAATCTTCTGATTCTGGTAATACTATTGTCTTAATATTCTTTTTTGCTTGTGCTTTTATTTTATCTATAAATTCCATTTTTGCTATGTTCCTTTCTTATATTATGCTATTATTATATATGTAAATTTGAAAAAGTACAATACAAAAAATAATATTTATGCTATAATGTTTTAGTATATAAAATATACATAGGAGTTATTATGATTTTGGAATATATAAAAAAAGAAGATGATAATTATTTAACATTAAGACAGGTTTTAAATAATGAATTTCATATTTCTTATAATTTAAGAGTTAAATTAAAAAAGAATAAGCGTATATTTGTAAATGATTCAAATACCTATATTGATAAAGTTTTAAATGTTGGAGACGTTGTTAAAGTTTTTGTTGATTTTGAAGAAGATAATTCTAATATAGTAGCTACAAATATGGACTTAGATATTTTATATGAAGATGATTTTTTACTTGTTTTAAATAAACCTGCTGGAATTCCAGTACATCCTTCTGCAAGTCATGTTTATGATACTCTTTCTAATGGTGTTAAGTGGTATTTTGACTCTAAAAATTTACATAGAAAAATTAGAATTATTAATAGATTAGATACAAATACTTCTGGTGTTGTGATATTTGCAAAAAATGAATATATACATAGTCTTTTATCTATGCAAATGCAAAATAATATTTTTAAGAAAGAGTATATTGCTATATGTGATGGAATTTTTGAGAATAAAATAGGCATAATAGATGTTCCAATAGCTAGAAAAGAAAATAGTGTTATAGAAAGATGTGTAAATTCTAATGGAGACAAGGCTATTACTCATTATAAAGTAATAAATGAATTTAAAAACTATTCTGAATTATTAATTAATTTAGAGACTGGTAGGACACATCAAATTAGAGTTCATATGGCTTATTTGGGTCATCCTATTATAGGAGATACTTTATATGGTGTTTCTTCTGATTTAATCAATAGACAGGCTTTACATTCTTATAAGGTTTGCTTTGTTCATCCTTTAAGTAAAAACAATTTATGTATAATAGCTCCATTGCCAAATGATATAAAAATGTTAATATAAAAAATAGACTAAGATTTTTAGTATAAAACATACTATGAAATCTTAGTCTTTAATTAATAATCTTATAAATCTATATCTTTTTCTTCTATATGTGTAATCTCTGGTACTTTTCCATTTTTTATTGAGTATACATCAACTACTTTCAATCCACATATGGCAGCTACTTGTTCTGGTTTGATATCTGGTTGTGTTCTTAGTAATCTTCTTGCTGTTTGTATTGATTTTTGTCTTACTATTTGATTTCTCAATTTAACAAATTTGTTAATTTGTTCTCTAAATTCTGGAGCTTCTATACAATCGTTAATCATTCTTAAAGCTTCTTCATATTTACCATAGCTACAGCATAGAGTAATATAAAATTTAATATTTTTTAATGTAAAGAAGCCCTCTTGCTCAATTATAAATTCTTCAATTGTTTCTATTGCTTCATCTGGAATCAAACCTTTTTTTCCTTCATTTTTTTCTATTTTGTAGAGCTCTCTACAATCATCAAATACCCTTCTTCCAGATGCTCTTGTTTTTCTCTTATTATCTGCATATCTTTTCAATTCCTTATTTAGACTCTCTTTTAGAGTTTTTTCTCTTTTAGGCGTATCTAGTATTGAGTCATTGTAATTTCTTGTATATCCTTCACTTATTAGTCGTCCATTTATATAATCTAAAGTGGTATCGTGTATTCCTAATTCTCTTACAATTTGAGTATCGCTATATCCTTTTTCCCATAATTCTAAAACTTTGTCTTTCCATTTATTATATGTTATATCTTTTTTTGATTCAACAGTCACTTTTAATTTCTCCATTTAAAACAAATTTTGAGTAAATCTATAAGCCGGGTTCTGTCTTGAATGGTCATTTATCTAGTACATATATTACTATATGTCTCAAGCCACCAAATTAGAAGATGACGAGCAGTCTTATCCTTCTTTCTCGGTGTTGCTCCAAATGGTGTTTACACTGTCCCTATGTGTCACCATATAGGCGGTGAGCTCTTACCTCGCCTTTTCACCCTTACCAATTACTTGGCGGTTATTTTCTGTTGCACTTTCCTTAAGGTTACCCTCACTGGACGTTATCCAGCATTATTGCTCTGTGGAGCCCGGACTTTCCTCGTATGCTGTCTTTCGACCTTGCAGTACGCGACCATTTAATTTACTCTTTTTATATTTTACTCCGGATTTACATAAAAGTCAAATACTTTTCACCTTTTTATTACATTATTATATATTTTTTAATTCATTAATTAGATTAATATATTTTAAATAAAATATATCCATATCTTGTTCATTTGCTGATTTTATTAACTCTTTTAGTAATATATAACTTTTATTAATTTTGGCTTGCTCTATTGAACTACTTACATCTATCGAAGTCGTTAATTCTAGTAACCCTTTATCTGCCTCTGCTAAAAAGTTGTTTACATATTCCCAGTTTTGTGCCTCTACTATTGAATATGCAGAAATTACATTAGCTTTTATTTTTAGTATTTTTAATTCGTTTTCGTCTTGTGTTATTTTTTCTGCATAGACTGGTATTAAATTATATAAATTAGCTAAGTTTACTTCTGAGTTTGTTTTATCTTGATTTTTTAATGAAGTTAGTAGTTCATCTAAATAATTGTTGAATGCTAATATGTTGTCACTATTTACATTTAGACTATTTAAATCCATAGTTATTGTTGCCCACGCAGAAAATAGTTCTTCTGCTGTTTTTGTTAATCTTTCCCAGTCTATAGTATTTCTGTCTCTTAAAAGTATTGAGTTAATTCCTGCAGAGAAATTTTTGTTTTCTTCTTGTGTATTTTCCGAAGATGAACTTTCTCCTTCACTTTGTTTGTCCGAATTTTCTTTAGAATTACTTTCAGAATCGTCCTTTTTTTCGTCATTGGTGTTAATTGTTGTTTGTATTTTAGCTATATCTGTTTCATGTAAATTATTTAGACTATTTATCATAGAAATTATAATTTCTTCTACATATTCAAGTTCTTGCTTAGCTTTTTCTGGAATTTTTTCTTCTGAATTAGCCGTTGATTTATTTATAAAAAATACTCCTCCAACAATTATAAGTATGACTAATATTACTGCTATTATATACGCAAGTATGCCATTTTTCATATTTTTTGACATCCTTTCTAAAATTAATTATATATATTTTGCCAAATAAATTACATTTTATTCTACGTATATTGTTATGAATAATTCTAATAATAAATATAAAATACAAGGAGAATTTAAAAATGTATTCCAGTGTTAAATTGTATAGTAATAAAGATGGTGAAATTTTTAATTTTTTATCAAGATATATTAAATCTGATAATGATACATCTCAAAAAACAAGAGATTTAGATGTTTACTTTCATAGTTTAGAATGGGAAAAGATTTATCAAAATCCGATTGAGATTGCAACTATTTTAGGAGTTTTTGTCGATAATATTGATAAATTTGAAATTAAGATGTGGGTATGTCTTGATAAGGGTGTTCTTATTAAAGTTACTTCATATAATGCAGATAATATTATTCGTTATTTGTATGAAAGATATCCATATTGATTAATAGCAAAATTATAATCATTTCAGTCATTTTTTGGTATTTATAAATAGTAAATTTAGACTAAAGCTACTAAGTATAGAGAAAACTATATATTAAATTTATATAATTATCTTATTAGGTACCTCAACTATTTATACTATGACGTTTCTAATCTAAGAATATGAAAAAATATTAAAATTTTATGGAATTTTTAGTAATATTATGATAATATATATTAAGAATGAAGAGAGGTGCTTTTGCAAAGAATGAATATAAATAATAAAGTTTTACATATAGTATGTGGAGCAAACGAAACCGAATTATGGATAATTACAGCTTACTATCCTAATAATATAAAATGGAAAGATGATTTAAAAACAAGAAAGGAGAAGAATTAATATGTGTTGTTTTATGTGTAAAGGAGATTTAGAAAATAAAAATACAACATTTATGGCAGAATTGGATAATTGTATTATAATTATTAAAAATGTACCATCTCAGGTATGTAAACAATGTGGAGAAGTATCATATAGTAATGAAGTTGCAAAACAATTAGAAAAATTAGTAAATTCTGTTAGAAATGCAATTACAGAAATTACAGTTATTAATTATACTGAAAAAGTAGCATAGATAAAAATAGCAAGAATAATCTTGCTATTTTTAAATTATATTCAGTACCATCCTTTTATTCACTCTTTTTCTCTCTAGTCATAAGCATTGCAACCGCATCTTTTGGATTTAGATTATTATATAATATATCATACACTGCATTTACAATTGGCATTTCTACATTATATTTCTTTGCAAGTTCATAAGCTACATTTATATTATCAATACTTTCTATAACCATTCCTATTTCTTTTTTTGCTTGCTCAACTGTATAGCCTTTACCAATCAATCTTCCAGCTCTTCTGTTTCTAGAATGTTCACTCATACAAGTAACAATAAGATCTCCTAAACCTGAAAGTCCATAAAAAGTATCATGCTTTCCGCCCATTGCAACGCCAAGTCTTGTAATTTCTACTAGTCCTCTTGATACTAGAGCTGCAAAGCTATTATCTCCTAGATTTAATTCTGCAGCAATTCCTGCGCAAAATGCTATAATATTTTTAAGTGCACCTCCAAGTTCAACTCCTAAAACATCATCAGATGTGTATACTCTAACTTTTTCGTTCATAAAAGTTTCCTGTACTAAATCTTGAACTTCTTTATCTTTTGATGCAATAACAATTGCTGTTGGAATTCCAATAGAAACTTCTTCTGCGTGACTTGGTCCTGAAAAATTTCCATATTTAACATTTGGCATTTCTTGTTCAATTATTTCACTAAGCGTACATAGTGTATTTTCTTCAAATCCCTTTGCACACATTATTATTGGCTGATTTGTTACATATTCTTTATATTTTTGTATTGTTGCTCTTACAAATTTTGATGGAGTTACATGTAAAATCATATCTGAGTCCTTAATTACTTTGTCAATTTCTGTATAGCATGTTATATTTTCTCCAATTATTGCATTTGGAAGAAATTTGCATTTTCTTTCATTGTTAATTGCATCGGCTTCTTCCTTGGTAAACGACCATATTTTTACATTATTTCCTGCATTTGATAAATGTATTGCAAGGGCAACTCCCCATGTTCCGCTTCCTATTATTGCTATATTTTTCATAATATTTTCCTCTAAGATATAAAATTTAGGTTTTAATTTTAGGATATCCTATAACCTATTTATAATATAATAAATTGCTTTATCATATATATTGTTACGAGAACAAATCGGAAAGCCTTAAAATTTATGCATTTTTCTTTGGCTTTCCGTAAATTTGTTCTGCGCCAAATTTATATAATAAATTTGTGTGCAATACTTTATATAATAGAAAGTCATCATGACTTTCCTATTATATAATAGCAATTATACTATCTCATTTAATATTGTACAATTTTATTTTGTGCCCTTAAAACTTAATTTATTTTCTTTTCCTTCAAGTAATCTTTGTATATTAGTTCTATGATTATATAAAACAAATACAGCTAAAATTATTCCAAATATTATATAATTTCCTTGTACTAAGTAATTTGTGTGAATAAATATTGTTAAAACTGGAAATAGCACTGCTGCTGCACATGAACCTAAAGAAACGAATCTTGTAAGAGCCATCAATAATAATGCAAATACTAAACAAATTAATGCAATTTGCCAATTTGTAATTAATAAAACTCCTAGAGATGTTGCTACTCCCTTTCCTCCTTTAAACTTAAAGAATATTGGAAATGTATGTCCTACCACAACAAATATTCCTGCAAGCTGAACAAGTAATGCTGCATCTAAATCTTCCATAATTTTTCCTGCAATGCATCCTAGCAAAACAGCCAAAACTCCTTTTAAACAATCACAAAGTAATGTAAGTGCAGCTGCTTTTTTTCCTACTGTTCTTAATACATTTGTGCTTCCAGCATTTCCACTTCCCTTCTCTCTTACATCAAATCCACCTATTTTCTTACTAAAAATAACTGAAAAGCTAATACTTCCTAATAAATATGCAATTACTGCAACTATAATATATGTTGCCATAAAAATCACTCTCCTTTTTCTATTTTTTCTCTTGCTATAATTCTAACTGGTGTTCCTACTAATCCAAACTCTTTTCTTAATTGATTTACTAAATATCTTTCATATGAAAAGTGGAATAGTTTTTTATTATTTACAAATACTACAAATGTTGGTGGTTTTGTAGACGCCTGTGTCATATAATATAATTTTAGTCTTTTTCCTTTATCTGTAGGCGGCTGAACAACTGCAATTGCTTCATTTAGTACCTGATTTAAAACTGATGTTGATACTCTAAGTGCGTTTTGACTAGCTACCTTGTTTATTAAATCAAATATTTTTTCTACCCTTTGACCTGTTTTTGCAGATATGAATATTATTGGTGCATATGATAAATATGGTAATTTTTCATATACATCTTTTGTATATTTTTCTAATGTTCCATTCTCTTTTTCATATTCGTCCCATTTATTAACTGCAATTATAACACCTTTTCCTGCTTCATGCGCCTCTCCTGCGACCTTTGTATCTTGCTCTGTTACTCCTTCATTTGCATCTAACATTAATATACAAACATCTGCTCTTTCAATCGCAAGTAGTGTTCTAGCTACGCTATATTTTTCTATTTTTTCACTTACTTTACTATGTCTACGTAAACCAGCAGTATCTATAAAAATGTATTTTCCATGCTCATTTTCAAAATTTGAATCTATTGCATCTCTAGTAGTTCCAGCTACATTGCTTACAATTAATCTATTTTCACCTAAAATTTTATTTATAAGTGACGATTTTCCTACATTTGGCCTTCCTATAATTGCAACTTTTGTCTCTAAGCTTTCTTCTTCATCTTCTTGCTTTGGAGGTAGTCTATTATATATTTCGTCTAGAACATCACCTATTCCTATTGCATTTACAGAAGATACTCTAAAAGGATCTCCTAATCCCAAATTATAAAATTCGTATAATTCAGGAACATCTTTTCCGAAATTGTCTGACTTATTACAAACTAATACAATTGTTTTTTTAGATTTTCTTAACATTTGTGCTATTTCGTAATCTTGTGATGTTACTCCTTGTTTTATATCTGTTACAAAAACAATAACATCTGCCATAGCTATTGCAATGTTTGCTTGTTCTTTCATCTGTATAGAAATATTATCTGTTTCATCAAATTCTATACCTCCAGTATCTATTAGTGTAAAAAATCTCCCCCTCCAGTTTGCTTCTCCATATACTCTGTCTCTGGTAACTCCTGGAGTGTCTTCTACTATTGAAATTCGTTTTCCCACTATATAGTTAAAAAATGTGGACTTTCCTACATTTGGTCTTCCAACTATTGCTACCATTGGTTTTGACATATTTTGTTATCATTCCTTCCTCAAGGTACAAATCAGGTTGGAAAAGAATTAAATTTTTCAACCTTTCACCTTCTTTTCTTATTTACGTATATATTCTACTATAAAACCTAAAAAATAACAAGTAATTTTTTTATCTTTCATTATCTATAGTGTCTTGTTGATTAGAAAATGGTTGTGGCTCTGTAATACCTTCATTATATATTTTTTCTTCTTGATATCTATCTTCAAAAAGTTCAGCCATTAATGTCATTTCTGGTAACTTTTCATCATTTTCTAATACATAGATATGATCTAAATCAATTACAACAAGTTCACCTTTTTTTAGTACTTCATTTGCACTTCCAATCAATCCTGCTGTATATGGTTCAACATGTAATTCTTTTCCACATAAATTTGGTTTATTGTCTTTTAGAAGTCTACCAACATTATCATATCTTAAATCTGCACAAATAATGCCATCTTCTCTCAGCTCCTTATATAGCTGGTACAATTGTTCTCTATCAATTTCTTTTGGTGGGGTTTCTACATAGTCTTGAACTTCTACACAAGCAAATCTTTCATATTTATGTTTTTTTAGTTCTATTCTTAATTCTGGTTGTAAAATTCTTCTATGATTTGGAATTTTATATGTTGCTCTTGGATGTCCAATTTTAAGTACTTTTTGTCCTATTATATAAACTCGTGAATACGCTCCTTTATCTTTGACCCACTCTATATCTATTGGACTTTTATTTTCACTTTCTAATAATTCTTCTAATATGGTTGCTACTAACTGTGAGTTTTCCTTACATGAACTTTTGAATTCTTGATTATCTGTTTTCTTTTCATCATATGCTAGCACTGTTTCTATCTGCATTAGCATTGCTTCTGAAATAGCATCTAGATTTTTTTCTAACTTTTTATTTAATAATAAATCTCCTTCTGTTGATATTCCCTTTAGAATTCTTATGCTAGGAAATAATCTTACTGGATCTATATTTTGAATAATAGATTTTAAATTTTGCTCTAATATATTTTTTCCATTAGGCACTTTTATAGAAAATTGCTCTAAAAAATCATATGTAGAATTTATATTGCTATCTTTATTTAAATATCCGATTATTTTTATTATATTATCAGATATTATTTTATAAAATTCCGGATAATTTAATAGTGCTTCTATTATCCAACAAATATGCTTTTCTTCTGATTCTAGTATTTTAAATAAGTTATCTTTTATTATATCTAAAGGGCCTTTCCTATGTATGCTAAAAAAGGTTTTTATTTTATCGACATTTGATTTTCTTGATAAACTTTTTCCTTCCTCTATGATTTGCATTACCAGAGTATATTTATCTATGTTTTTATCTTTTAATTTTCTTAAAAATTCTATTTGTGTCATTTTTTCTCTTTTCCATTTCCTTATATATAAAAATAATTAATATAATTGCACCTAAAATTGATATGCAGTACGAGGCAAGCATTGCATTTGTTCCTAAATATTTTACTTGTATTTTACTGTTATTACAAGCTTTTTCTAGCGTTATTTGAATAAATCCTTTGTCTGATTCTGTATATTTTATTTCATTTCCATCTTGATAAATTCTGTATCCTAAATAATATGTATATGGAAGTTCAATAATAGTATTTTCTTCTACATTTGAAATTTCTAGTTGCATATTTGAACCATCTTTTTCATAGTAAGAAATTATAGTATTTACTTCATTTAATATCATTGGCTCATCTTTTCTATTTGTAACATAATCTAAATTATTAAACATTTTACTTGGCATATATTCCATACTTGCCATTCCAGCATGTACTCTACCAGTATTTTCTGTTAGTTTTATTGGCTCTAGTAAGTCTTTTTCTTTATATGTTGTTCCTTCAAAGTCTATTTTGTTTTTATATGGAATTATTAACAGTGCTGTTAGAGTTGTAAGTACTATTACATCCTTTATTTTAAAATTTTTAATTAGTACTCCATAGTTTACTGCAGCTATAAGGCTAAAGAAAAATGCAGTAAATTCAAACAGTCTAAATGTAAATTGTATCATTGTTAAAATGCTTGGTAGTTTCTCAAATGGGAATATATTTAAAGTCATTATTGTTAAAATTATTCCTATTACTAAAAATGTTATATGTATTGTTTTATATTCTTTTGAAACTTTTTTCATTGCAATTGGTGTTAATATTAATCCTATTACTGTTACTAGTCCAATTTCATAAATCATTGTCTGATTTTTAGTTGTTAAGAATAATTCGTGAAAATTAATTTTATAATATTCTAGTACTTCTATTCTTTGCATTCTTCCAGGTACAAATACTTCATATGAGTTTGCTAAATAGTGTTCTAAGAGTGGAACCCAATAAAAGCTTGTAATTACTATTGCAAAGAGTATGTTTTGAATTAGTTTTATTATTATTTGTAATACCTCTTTTTTAGCTTCTTTATTTAATTTGCTTTTTACTATTTTCTTTATTATAAATATTGTTAGATATATTAAGCATAGAATTGCAGTGTACATTGTTATTACTGTGTGCGTTAGTATTAGCCCTATTGTTCCTATTGCAAGTCTGTAAGATCTTTTATTTTCGTTTATGATTATATACATACCTTCAAATATTATTGGTATGAATATAAATGATGTTAGTTCTGCAAGTGCAACTCTAATATACATGTCTGTTATTCTATATGGTGCCAGTATGTATAGTATCGCAGAAAGTGTAGCTATTTTTTTTATATTGCTTTCATCATTTACAATTTTTGTTCCTTTTAATATTCTTTTTGTAAACTTATACATTGTTATTCCAGATATTAATGTTACTATAAACATAAATACTTTTAGTATTTGTATATAACTTAGATTAAATATTTTTAGAAGAAGCGGAACATAGCTTGTAAATGGACTATAAAATATGTTCCATGAGTATCCAAAATTGTTACAAAAATTAGACATTATAAGAGGCAAGAATTGTTTTGCCTCTATTGTTTGATATGTTCCTATTAGTCTGCATATATGTTGTATCCCGTCATCTGTACATACATTAAGATCTTTAGAAAATAAAGGAATGCTAATTATTAGTGAACTTATAATAATCATTAAATAATATATATAGTTTGTTTTATATTTTTCTTTAAAAGTTTTCATTGACTCTCTCCAAAGTTTTTTACTTAGTATTTTTTATATAATTGGCGCAGAACAAATTTACGAAAAGCCAAAGAGAAAAACATAAATTTTAATAAATTTTAAAACTTTCCGATTTGTTCTTATAAAGAATAATATATATTATAAATAAAATCAATGCTATTGCAGAAATTATATAAGATATTTTTTCCACTATAGTTCCTCTATAACTTACTTCTATTCTAGCCTCTTTAATATCTTCTGGTATCTGTATTGCTACAAACCCATTTTCTGATTCGAACGTATTTAGTTTTATTGTTTTATTATCAACATATATTGTAGACTCGTATCCAATATAATAAATATATGGTAATTCAAGTACAGTGCCTGCTCTTATATCCTTTATTATAAATTCTAATTCTAATTTATTTTTTTCTTCATTGCTAATACTTGATTTTCCAGATAAAACATATACTTTATCATCACGGTTTTGTATATAAGTGTTATCTGCTTTGTCAGGTAAGTATTCTCTATTTATAGAGTAGTGAGATAGTGTTTCTTGTGATAGTACCCATTCTTCATATTCTAAATCTTGCATTTCTTTTTGTTCTTCATATTTGTAATTATAATTAATTTTAGTCATACTTAAAATAATTAGAATTATAGATGTTATAAGTAAAATATTCTTTTTACTTTCTTTGTCTTTTGATATTATTTGTATTAATGTGTATAGATTTATTGCTCCTATTACAGATAATGCAAATTCTAAGAACATTACCATTCTCCATGCAAATTGTATTGTTGTAAGTAGATTTGGCATTATAAACCATGGAAAAAATCTTGTTGCCATCCATAATGAAATTATTGCTGTTATTAAGAAAAATATATAATCTTCTTTTATATTTTCTTCTGTTTTTTTGTATGCAAGTATTCCTATTAATGTTAGTATAATAAGTGGTAGTCCTAATTTAAATGATGTATCTTCTTTTTCAAAATTATCAAAAAGAAATTGGCGTATGTTTATCCCTGTATTTTGTACATCTGCTCCGTTACTTCTCATTGCAGATGCGGAGAATATACTATACTCACAAGCTAATCTATTTTCAAATAATGGAATTAAGAAAAATACTGACATTGCTATTATAAAAACTATATTTATGATAATGTTTTTTATCTTTTTTTTATCAACATACCAAGTTTTGTTTTCTTTTTTGTAAACTATTTTATTTAGGTATAGAATTAAGTATAGTAATGCAAATATTGCTGTATATTCTGTAGAAATTGTATGTGTTAAAATTAATCCTGTAGCTCCAATTGCTATAAAATAATGTTTTTTTCCATCACCTTTTAGCAGATTATGAAGTCCTAAAAATACCAATGGTATAAACATATATGCTGAAAATTCGCCTATTGCAAATCTATGGTATATAGTTTCTAATCTGTATGGAATAAATATATATATTATTGCCCCTAATAACGATATTTCACGTTTTTTAGTAAATTCTAGTATCATTTGGTACATTGTAAATCCAGAAACTAATATTGTAAAAAACGAATAGATTTTTAGTGCATCATAATAGTGTTTTGTAAATAATTTAAATATTATAGGTAAGTATGTTACAATTGGTTGGTAAAATATATTTATTCCATATCCAAATCCTCTACAAAATTGTGAGTATATGTATGGAGGAAAAACTCCTGCTTGTATAATCTTTTCTACTCCAATTGTTCTTAATATATGTATAAATCCATCGTCTGTGCCATATATTCTTAAATTTATTAATGGAATAGATGCTAAACATGCTGACATTATTATTAAAATGTAGTGTATTATTTTGTCTTTTCTAATTAGTTCTAAAGTTTTATTCATTAGTGCTCTCCTTGATAATTAATTATTTCTTACATTTTAACATATTAAATTAGTATACTCAATATAGATTGAGCAAAAAAATAACAATACTGAAAAGTATTGTTATAAAAATAATTTTTATTCTGCTGTATCTACTGATACTACTTTTTTACCATCATAATAACCACAACTTGGGCAAACTCTATGTTGCATCATTTTTTCGTGGCAATGTGGACATTCAACTAAGTTTTTGTTTTCTAATTTCCATGTTGATCTTTTTAAATGTGTTCTTTCTTTAGACCATCTTCTTTTTGGTTGTGCCATCTTTTATTCCCTCCCTTGTATTTTGCTTATGTATATATTTTAATATATTTGCGTTTACGTACTTTAAAATTATACTAGCTTTTTCGTGTTTTGTCAATAGTTGGTCTTGATTTTTTATATTTAGCCTAAAGCCACATCTAATAGCATCATTACAGCAAAACCTAGTGCAACTCCTATTGTTGCTACTACATTTTTTTCGCCCTCTTGAGATTCTGGTATTAACTCGTTTGTAACAACATAAATCATCGCTCCTGCTGCAAATGATAGTAAATATGGTAATATTGGTACAACTATATTTGTAAGAAGTAGTGTTATAATTGCTCCTATTGGTTCCACTATTCCTGATGTTGCCCCATATAAAAATGATTTAAATTTTGTTTTGCCACTTGCTCTTACAGGCATAGATATTATTGCACCTTCTGGTATGTTTTGTATTGCTATTCCAAGTGCTAGTGCAAAAGCCTCTGCTATTGTTATTCCTGCATTTCCTTGAAGTAAACCTGCATATACAACTCCTACTGCCATTCCTTCCGGTATATTATGCAGTGTTACTGCAAGAACAAGCATAGTTGTACTTTTTATTTTTTCTTTTACACTCGTTTTATTTATTTCATTATTTAATTCTTTATTTAAAGCTTTTTCTACCTCAAATTTTGAAATTATTTTTGATTTTTTTTCTTTGCTTTTATTTTCTATTCGTTCTGCAAATTTATTTACTAGTATTAGTGTAATTATACCTAATAAAAATCCTATTACCGCTGGTACCCAAGCAATTTTTCCTTGTGATTCTGCCATTTCTATAGATGGTATAAGTAAAGACCATACTGATGCTGCTATCATTACTCCTGCTGCAAATCCTAATAACGATTTTTCTATCCATGGATTTATTCTGTTCTTTAATAAGAATACAAATGAAGAACCAAGTGTCGTTCCTATAAATGGTATTGCTAATCCTAATACTACTTGACTAATATTATATTCCATTTGTTTTTCTGGCAAATTTATTTGCTAGATATGTCCCCTCCTTCCATATATGTAAATATGTATTTATTATTTACATATTTATCTTTTATATAATATTCAATTCACATAAATTAGTTTACACTTTATTATTTAATATTTTATATACTTAGTATACTTTTTTACTTATTAAAATTTTTAAAAAAAGATATTTACCTTAACTAACTTATTAAAATTTAAAATATGTTAGTTTAAATGTAAATATCTTTATCTATTTTATTATCCTTTTTTTATTATTACTTCATTATTTTCTTTATTTCTTCTTGTCTTTTTATCTTCTTTGTTGTTGTTTTTATTAATTCTTCATCAGATAAAATCATATTTTGAATATGCTTGTATCTTGGGAATGTTTTATTTAGTTCTTTAATTTCGTCCCATATAATTTTATATAACTCGTCCTCGTTTTTATCTTTGTATTTTTCTTTTGCTACTTCTTTATTATATACAACTTTTACAGATAATTTTACGTCATTTTTATCATTTTTATCTGGCATTCCAAATACCATACATTCTTCAACTAGTTCGATTCTATTTACAAGAGTCTCTAGTTCTTCTGGAAATATTTTCTTTCCATTTTTAAGAACTATCATATTTTTGCTTCTTCCTGTAATAAATAAATAGCCATCTTTATCTATGTATCCTAAATCTCCTGTATAGAACCAACCGTCTTTTAGTACATTTGCTGTCTCTTCTGGCATTTCGTAGTATCCAAGCATTACATTTGGGCCTTTTACTCTTATTTCTCCTATACCATTTTCATCTTTATTAGCTATCTCTATGATGTCATTATTCATTGCTATTCCTACTGAGCCGCTTCTCATATGATAATCATCTTCTGCAGCAATAACAGGAGAGGTTTCTGTTAGTCCATATCCTTGAACAGTTTTTATTCCTAAATTATTAAAACCTTTAGAAATTAATGGATCTGCTGGTGCTCCTCCAGAAATTACAAATCTTAGTTCTCCACCAAGAGCATCTATAATTTGTTTAAATAATTTTCTTCTTATATCTATTTTAAACAATCTAAGTGCATTACTTACTTTTACAGCTGTTTTAATAACTTTTGTTTTACCTTGTTTTTCAACTTCCTTCATTATTGTTTTGTAAATCGCTTCTACAAGAATTGGAACTCCAACGAAGATTGTTACTTTATATTCCTGTAAATTTTGCTTTATATATCGTAATCCATCTGGAAATACAGTTCTTACACCTGATGCTAGCATCACTATTATACAAGTTGAACCAAATATATGATGAAATGGTAAAAATGCTATATTAGTATCTGTATCTCTAATATCTTCTACACATTGCATTGCATATATGTTTGATGCTATATTTTTTTGTGATAACATAACTGCTTTAGACTTTGAAGTTGTTCCTGATGTAAATAAAAGTATATTCATCTCGTTGTCGTTTATTTTATTTTCAATATAATCTTTTTCTCCTTTGTTTAATAGCTCTTCTCCTCTTGTTATAAGCTCCTTTACTGATTTAAAACCTTCTATAGGGCTCATGCAAATATACTCTTTTAATTGTGTTTTGTTGTTGCTTTTTATCACCGACATCATTGATTCTAATTTTTCATCAAAAATTATACAATCAGCCTTACTCCTTATTAAAGAGCTCTCTAATTCGTCATATTGTAAGTCCTTATCTAGTGGAATAGATACGATACTTCCAAGTAGATTTGCTAAATGAGCTACAACCCACTCGTATCTATTTTTACCAATTACTGCAATTCTCTTTCCTTTCATTCCTAGTTCATAAAGGCTTGTTCCAAGTTTATTTATGTCTTCTAACAATCTCTTATATGTAATATTTTCGTAATCTACTTTTGTTTTTTCTTGATGTTTTATTACAAAAGCAATTTTGCTACTATATTTTTCAGCAGCTTCATATACGATCTCCTTTATGTTATTTTTTTCTTTAACATTTGTCTGCATTTTCATTATAAATCTTTCCTTTCTTAATGCATCATTTTTATTTTTATAATACAAATATATTTATATCATAGATTGTTAAAAATGTCTTTATACTGATAGGTCAGTATATTATTTTTTTATTGCTCTTATAACAGTATTTATAAATCCACTATATACCTTTTGAACATCAACTTCTCTATTCATACGTATTCTATAAATTAGACTAGAACATGTTACTCCAAAAATACCTGATGCCATTGCTTCTACATCTCCATCATAGAACTCCCCTGCATCAATTCCTTCTTTTATGATTTTTTCTATTTGAGTAACATATTTTAACACAGCTTTCTTACATTTTTGATTTTTAGGTTCATTTCCCCATATTTGAGAAAGTATTACATTTAGAAAATCTTCATATTTAACTGTGACTTTTATTTGTATAAGAATAATTGCTCTTAATTTTTCTTCAGCTGTTTTACATTTTCTGGTTTTAATTTCTATATTGTTATTTAAAAGTTTTAATCCTTCCTCTAATAGTAAATCAAATATGTCTTCCTTTTTTGCAAAATGATAGTATAATGAGCCTTTTGCAACTCCTGCAAATGCAGTTATTTCTTCTACACTTGTATTATCATAACCTTTTTCAGAAAATAATTTTACTGCTGTATTGAAAATTCTCCTTTTTGTTCTATTCATTAATTGCCTCCTGAATCCTCCGTATTTATTCGAATTTGTAATGTATTATAATCATAATATATATTTGTTCCAAATATTTCATTAAATTTATCTATTCCATAAGAATATAATACAATGTTTTTGCTTAAATCTTCTTTTTTACCTTCTTTATAAGTTTTTCCTTTATATGTTATTACTCTCTGTCCATTTTCTATTTTTATTGTAGCACCTGGTATAAATTCGAATATAGAAATTGGGATTTTATATTCTCCGTCTATATATATAATTATTGTTTCAGTTGCTAATCCTTTTTTATCACCATTTATATTTACTTCAGTAATAATCGATGGTCTTGCATATTTTTCTTTTTCCTCTTCTGTGAAATTAGTAAGTTCCACATTATTTCTTATATGCCATACTACATCATCTCTTTTTAAAAAGTCTATATTATATTCTATGCTATCCGTTGGACTTGATAATATTACCTGCATATATCCATCATGTGAAATTAGAGAAAGCCAATTATTTAGATAATATTCGCCTGCCGAATTTATAAGGTCTATATAAGAGTTTACAGCTTTATCAATTTCGGAAATTTCATTAACTTTAGCAATTATTCTATAATCCATAATTCCATTTTCGTCTACACTCTCTTGTGCTTCAAACATAGATTTATTTTCATTATTCCAAGCTTCGAAATAGTATTTTAAACTTCTATCCGAATAATCGTCGTTATATTGTCCTCCATCTTTATATACTAAAAATTCAAAATTTCTATTATCATCTACTTTTACTAGATATAAACCATTACCTTTTTCATCTACGTCTAACTCTTTTTCTATTTTAAATTTAGCATCATATATTTCCTTTAGCCTCTCTATAAAGTTTACGTCCATTCTATCTTGCAAATTTAAGTACATACTCCTTACATATAATATTATTAAAAAATATATAATACCAATTGCAATAAAAAAACCTTTTAATGCTTTTTCTAGATTTTTATTTATTTTTTCTATTTTCTTTTGTGTTTTTTTATCCACCATCTTTAACTTAGTAATATCCACACCATATTCTGCTTTAATTTTTTCTTCTCTATTTTTACAGTCTTGTTCTACTTTTCTCCAATCTTCTTCCTCTTGTGTTCCCATGCTATATTCCTTTCACAGTTAATTATCTTCTTTATTGTTGTTTTTACATGCTTTAACTTTTAAAATTCTTTTATCTTCCACTTCTTCTATCTTATACGTTACTGTATCTGTTTCTATAATTGAGTTTTCCTCATCTTCAGGAATTCTCTCTAATTTTTCTTGTAAAAATCCTGATAATGTATCATAATACCCGTCTGGAATATTGGCTCCTAATAATTTATTTACATCATGGATAGGCATATTTCCTGCTAACATATAAGTATTTTCATCAATTTTTTCATAATCTTTTTCTACTTTATCATATTCATCGTAGATTTCCCCAACTAGTTCTTCTAGTATATCTTCCATTGTAACTAATCCGGCAGTTCCTCCATATTCATCTACAATAATTGCAATTTGCGTCTTATTTTTTTGTAATTCTTTAAATACATCATTAATTGGTCTGTTTTGTGAAACAAAATATGCATTTTTTACTGCATTCTTTATTTTAAAAGATTTATTGTTTGCATTTCTTAATACATCTTTTAAATATAATATTCCCTTAATATCATCAATTGTTTCGTCATATACTGGTATTCTGCTATAACGATATTCTTCTGTTTCTAATTCTTTTAAAAATTCTTGGTTGCTAATGTTTATATCTACTGCAAATATATCTTTTCTATGTCTCATAATTTCTGATACTGTTATATCATTAAATTCAAAGACATTGTTAATTAATTGTTTTTCATCTTCCTTTATTGTTCCATTTTCTTCTCCTTGGTCAACCATCATTTTTATTTCTTCTTCTGTTACTATTTCTTCTTCATTTTCTTGCACTCCAAATAGTTTTGAAACAGTATTTGTTGTTAGTGTAAGAAATTTTACAAATGGTAAAGTTATAATTGAAATTCCTCTTATAAGTCCAATAGTTGCAAATGCTATTTTTTCATGATATTTCATTGCTAATCTTTTTGGTACTAATTCTCCAAATATCAGTGTAAAGAATGATAATATTATTGTAATAATTATAATTGATATACTTTTCCATGTTCCTAATGCGATAAATGGCATTGTTTCATATAATAGAGGTGCAAGTTTTTCTGCAAATGTGTCTGATGCAAATGCACTTGATAAAAATCCTGCTAATGTTATTCCTATTTGTATTGTTGCTAGAAATTTACTAGGATTTTTTAACATTTTTTCTATTTTTTGAGCTTTTTTATTTCCTTCTTTTGCTTGTTTTTCTATTTTGGCATCGTTTAAAGATATAAATGCGATTTCACTTGCTGCAAAGTATGCATTTATTAAGATTAAAATTACTAGAATTAATAGTTGTGATAACATTAAATTTTACCCCTTATTTAATTATTAATATTACATTTATTATGTTTTATTTTTTCTCATTCTATCATAAAAGATAATAAAAAGAAAGTACTTTTTTGTACTTAAATAAAATAATTCAAGTAGTATAATCTTTTCAATTACACTACTTGAACTTAATCTTTTAATCTACACTTCTTATTTGTTTTATGAGTATATCTCCAAACACAGCATAACCTTGTGTTGGGTCGTTTACAAGTACATTTGTTACAGCTCCTATAAACTTTCCGTTTTGTATTATTGGTGATCCACTCATTCCTTGTATAATGCCACCGGTTTTTTCTATTAGCTCATTATCTGTAATTTTTATTAACATGCTTTTATTGTTTTCACTATTGTTTAGATAGATTTTTTCTATTTCTATTTTATATATTTTGGTTCCATTATTATCTAATTGACAAATTATTTCTGCTTCTCCTTCTTTAATTTCGTCTCTATTTGCTACTTCTACTTCATTTGATTTATTAAGATTTAAATATTGTGTGTTTGTTACATTTCCATATACGCCAAAAATTGTATTGTTTTGTATATTACCAATTGTATATCCTGAGTCAATTGTACCTTTTATTTCTCCAGGTTTTCCTTTTTCTCCTTTTACTATTGAAATTATATTTGCAGTGATTAATTCACCATTTGAAATTTCAACTATTTTTCCTGTATCTATATCTGTTATTCCGTGTCCTAATGTAATAAACATATTAGTAGATGGTTCGTAAAAAGTAGCTGTTCCGACACCTGCTGCTGCATCTCTAACCCATAATCCAATTTTATATTCTTCTTCTGATTTTACAGGAGTTATACTAGTTTCTAGTGTTTCATTATTTCTCTTATATTTGATAGTTATAGATTCTCCATTGCTTTTATTTACTTCTTCTATAAGTTGTTCTGTGTTTTCTATACTTGAGCCATTTATCGCAATTATTGTATCTCCTTCTTCTATTCCACAGTTTTCATAAGGTTTTATTTTTTCGTTACTATCAGTGTTTATTTGTGACATTCCAACTACTAATACTCCTTTTGTATATAGTTTCATTCCTATTGCATTTCCTAAAGGTATTACAGTAGTTTTTGGAATTACATTAACATTAACCTCTTTTAATGTAATTTTTCCAAAAAGATTTAGATTTAAATTACTGGTTCCGACTTTGTTAGGAACTTCATCTCCAATTGAGCTTGAGGTAAGCATTGTGTCATAGTCTTTTGTAAAATTTAGACTCAGTCCTTTTGCAATTTTTAGGTTTAATTTTTGTCCCTCAAATAATACAATTGTATTTGGCACAGATTCTACCGAACAAATATACATGTAAATTATTAGTAATATTACAATTGTTGCTATTTTTAGTGCTTTTTTTATGGCTTTTCACCTGCCTTTCAATAAAATAAAGGCTTTTAACCAATTATTTTATTAATACTTTTTATATAAATTAAATATATAATTTTTTTATATTTATAAAATAATTGGTTAAAATAAATTTTAAAGAATTATATTGTCAAAAAAAAATAACAAATAAATTTTTTAAAATTTATCTGTTATTATAATAACCAATTATATTTAATTTAAACTAACTTAAATTTCATTATTAGTCAGAATATCCATAGTAGTTTTGCATTAGCCATGTATAATAGTCAAAAGGTTCTACAGTTTCTACTTCACCATAATCTACTCCATATGTTTCTACTCTTATACTTTTGATTATAGGTGGATTTACTGGAGTCTCTTTTACCTCATCTTCTGATGTTTCTTCTGAATTCTCATCTGTATCATCATCTGCAGCTTTTACTTCTACTTTTGCAATTGCATCTACTACATCTAATCCTTCTATTACTTTTCCAAAGCCAGCATATAGACCGTTTAAATTAGTATTATCTTCTTGCATTATAAAGAATTGAGAACCTGCTGAATTATATCCTGATGTTGTAAGAGATGAACTTAAGCTAGAATAATCGCTTCTTGCCATAGCAATTACGCCTTTTTCAAATTTTAAAGTGTTTTTTGTATAGCCATTTGCAATAAATTCTCCTTCTATTGCATATTCTGCATCATCTTCTTCTGAAACATTATCTTTTATATCACTTAAGTATGGTGCACCTGTTCCGTCTCCGTTTTTATCTCCACCTTGTATCATAAAGCCATCAACTACTCTATGGAATGTTAAGCCATCATAAAATCCTCTATTTGCTAGTGTAATAAAATTTGTTACTGTATTTGGAGCCATATCTGGATATAATTCTACTTTTATTGTTCCAAAGTTTTCTACTTCTATTGTAGCTACAGGATTATTTACCTTTCTTGTTAGTTTTAATACATATCCATAGCTCACTGCTCCCATTGCACATATTGCTAAAATTATAAGAATTATTAATAATATTTTATAAAATTTCTTCATTTTGTTTTTCCTTTCTGAAAGTTATTTAAATATAAATAACATTTTTATTAAAATTTGTCAATATTTTTATATTTCATTATCAAATACAAATTGTTCTTGCATTCTTCTTAGAGATTGCTTTATTGTTCTTGCTCTTACTTCTCCAATTCCATCTACTTCATCTAATCTTTGAATATCTGCATTAAGTATATGTTGAAAAGATTTAAAAGATTTTACTAGATTTTCCACAATACTACTTGGCATTCTTGGTATTTTACTTAATACTCTGTATCCTTTGGTTAATACTCCGACTTCATCATAATTATCAAAATCCTGATATCCTAGAAGTTTGGCAATTGTTTGTGCTTTCATTAAATCTTCGTGACTTAATTTTTTTATCTCTTCTAGAACTTTTTCTGCCGTACGTTTTTTATTTGTAATCATATAGTCTTTTACCATTAATAGTTCTTCTGTTCCTAAGTCTCCTATTAATTCTTGCAATTGTAATTCAAGTAATCTTCCATCTTCTCCTAACTCAAATATTGCTTTTTGTACTTCGTCTACAACATTCATAACCATTTCTGCTCTTTGTATGCAAACTATAACATTTTCTAATGTTACTATGTCATTAAATTCATATTCGTTTAATAAATTTAATTTTCTATCAAATACTTTCATGTATTTTTCTGCTGTCTGTAATGCTTGGTTTGCCTTTGTTATAACTTTTGAGGTATCTTCTAGAACATATCTATCTTTTCCTTTAAATATAGTTATAATATTTCTCCTTTGCGATATGCTTATTACTATATCTCCTGTCTGTTTTGCTGTACGTTCAGCTGTTCTATGTCTGGTTCCTGTCTCTACTGTTTCTATTGACGAATCTGGTATTAGTTGAGCATTTGCAAATAATATTTTTTTAAGATCCGAACTTAAAATTATTGCTCCATCCATTTTTGCAAGTTCATATAATTTTGCTGGGGAATAGTCTACATTTAGAAAAAAACCTCCATCTGCAAGTTCCATAACTTCTTGACCATCGCCGACTACAATTAGTCCTCCAGTTTTAGCCTTCAATATATTTTCTAGTCCCTCTCTTATTGAGGTTCCTGGAGCAATTAATTTTAAAACTTCTAAAATCTCATTATTAATACTTGCCATTTTTATAACATTCCTTTCTAGGCACAATCTGTTTGGAAAAGAATTAAATTTTGACTAGGAAAACGAGTTTGAAATTTATGAGGCGTACTCCTTGTACGTTGATTAAATTTCAAATGAAGTTTGACAACGTCAAAATTGTAATTATTTTTCAACCTTATTCCCCTAAAATTATAATTAATCTTAATTTAAAGTCTTTTGAACAGCCTCTCTTATTGTCTTCACTCCTATTATATCTATTTTGTAATTATCTTTCAATAGTTTTTTGTTAGTTTCTGGAATTATGCAAGTTTTAAATCCCATTTTTTCTGCTTCCTTTATACGCTTGTCTATCATGTTTACAGCTCTTATTTCACCTGTTAAACCAACTTCACCAATTGCAACTAAGTCTTTTTGCAGAGGTATATTTTTAAAAATAGATGCAATAGCAAGTACTGTTCCTAAATCTACTGCTGGTTCTACAAGTCTTATACCACTTACAACATTTAGATAAATATCTTGCGAACCTAGTGGAATACTTGCCTTCTTTTCCAAAACTGCAATTAACATTGTTAATCTGTTATAATCAATTCCATTTGCAGCCCTTCTTGGTAGTCCATAAACACTAGGTGTTGTTAAGGCTTGTAGTTCTATTAATAAAGGCCTGGTTCCTTCCATACTTGCTACAATTATTGATCCTGGTGGATTATCATCTCTCTCGGATATTAGTATTTTGGATGGATTTGTTATCTCTACCATTCCTTCATTTTTCATTTCAAACATTCCTACTTCATTTGTTGAGCCAAACCTGTTTTTTACACTTCTTAAAATTCTATATGAGAAATATCTTTCGCCTTCTAAATAAAGAACTGTATCTACCATATGTTCTAAAACTCTAGGACCTGCTATATTTCCATCTTTTGTTACATGTCCTATAATTATTGTTGTTATTCTATGTCCTTTAGATATGCGCATTATTCTTGCTGTAATTTCACGAACCTGACTGACAGTACCTGCAGCTGAAGTTATTTCGCTTGAATACATTGTTTGTATTGAATCTATTATTACTAATTTTGGTTTTATTTCTAATATTGTCTCTTCGATTGCATCTATATCTGTCTCTGCTAAAAATAATATATTATTGTTTTTTATTCCTAGTCTATCTGCCCTTATTTTAACTTGTTCTGCAGATTCTTCGCCAGAAACATACAAAACTTTTCCGGTTCCTGTTATTTTATCACATAGTTCTAATATAAGAGTGGATTTTCCTATACCAGGTTCTCCTCCTAGAAGGACTAAAGATCCATTAACAAGACCTCCTCCTAGTACTCTATTTAACTCTGGAATTCCTGTATCTACCCTTGATTCGTTCTTTCCAATAACTTCATCTAATACCTGCGTAACGGCTTTTTCTTTTACTTTGTTTGCAATTCCTGTACCTTTATTTTCAACAACTTTTTGTTCAAAAAATGTATTCCAACTATTACATGCAGGACACCTCCCAAGCCATTTTGGTGATTCGTATCCACATTCGTTGCAAACGAAAACTGTTTTTGCTTTTGCCATTCTTCTTCACCTTTCTTAAGTTATATATTCAGTTTAATCTTTTATCTTAAAATTTAACTATTTCTTACGGCACATCCTGTCTTTGTTAAGTTAACTATTATCTTTTCAAGAATCGTATTTATTTCTTCATCTTGCAATGTTCTGTCGTTTGTTCCAAATGTTAATGTAAATGCTAAACTCTTTTTTCCTGGTTCTATACCTTTTCCTTTATATTCGTCAAAAACTTGACTTTCGATTAAAAGTGAACCTGCTGCCTTTTTTATTTGTTTTGCAATATCTTGTGATTGTGTATCTTCATTAACTATAACACTTAAGTCTTTTTTTACAGTTGGATATTTAGATATTTCTTTGTATTTCATTTTTCCAGTTTTTTTTGCAAGTAATCTATCTAAGTTAATTTCCATAACAAATACATCTTCATTTGTTATCTTTGGATGTACTTTTCCTATTATTCCTACAATGTCATTGTTTACAGAGATTTCTGCTGTTTGACCTGGATGAAATTCCTTTGGCATGTTTTTTGGTATTACAAAACTGTATCTTCCATTATATCCTAGAAAATCTAATAATTCTTCTGCAATTCCTTTTATTATGTAAAAGTCTACTTGTTTTTTAGAATTTATTCCAAAATAGTAGTTTCCTGTCATTAAGCATGCTATTTTATTTTCCTCTATGTAATTTTCTCCATTTTTGCAGAATGTTTTTCCTATTTCAAATATAGAAACATCTTTGTTGTAATGTGCTAGATTATATTCATATATTTTATATAAAGAAGGAATTATGCTACATCTTAATGTACTTCTTTCTTCTGTTAGAGGTGCTAATAGTTTTATTGGTGTTTCTTCATCTCTTGCTGTAAAGTTTTGAGCTTCATTTTCATTGACTAAAACGTATGATAATGTTTCATTAAGTCCTAAGTTCATCATTTTGTGTCTTATTTCTCTTGTAGTTTTATCGAAGTTTCCAGATTTTATAGGCATTACTGGAACTTTTCCTTCTATATTGTCTACACCATAAATTCTACCTACTTCTTCTATTAGATCCTCTTTTATAGAAATATCTAATCTTCTTCTAGGAACTGATACCTCTGCACTTTCGCCTTTGTCTTCATATTTAAATCCCAATCTTCTAAATACATCTAAAACCGAGTCTTTTGCTATGTTTGTTCCTAAAACATCATTTATTTTTTTGTATGTAATTTCTATTTTTCTATCTGATAAATCTTCTGTATTAAATTCTGAAATTCCACCTACAACTGTTCCTTCTGCATATTCTGAAAGTAACTTTGCAGCTCTTTTTACTGCCATATATGTTCTATTTGGATCTAGTCCTTTTTCAAATCTGTTACTTGCTTCGCTTCTTACTATTTTTTGTGATGTTTTTCTTACCTTTACAGAATTAAATATAGCAGATTCTATTATTACATTCTTTGTACTATCTGTAATTTCTGTATCTAGTCCACCCATAACTCCTGCTAATCCTATTGCTTTTTCTCCATCAGATATTACAATATCATCACTACTTAATACTCTTTTTATATTATCTAGTGTTGTTAACTCTTCTCCTTCTTCTGCCATTCTTACTTCTATACAATTTTTTAATTTATCTGCATCGTAGAAGTGTAATGGTTGACCAAGTTCCAACATTACATAATTGCTTATGTCTACTACATTATTTATTGGCCTTATTCCTGAGGCAATTAATCTATTTTTTATAAATGTTGGGCTTTCCTTAATTTGCACATTTTTTACTTTTTTTGCTAAAAATATTGTACAATTATCTGTTTTTACATTTATCTTAAAAGAATCATTTATATCTTCATTGTTTTCTTTAAGCGATAAATCTACTTCTTTTACATTTTTATTGTAGATTGCTCCTACTTCATATGCCATTCCTAGAATACTTAATAAATCTCCTCTGTTTGCTGTTAGATCAAAATCTATAACCTCATCATCCATTTGCATATATTTAATTGGATCTTCTCCAACCGGTGCATCTTTTGGAAGTTCATGTATTCCTTCTATATCTTCTGGTTTTAAGAATTTTTGTTCTAGTCCTAATTCTTTTATTGAGCATAACATTCCATTCGATTCTTCGCCACGTATTGTTCCTCTTTTTATTTCTTCTCCTGGTAGTTTTGCTCCTGCGAGAGC
>CALXEU010000064.1 GCA_944387395.1 uncultured Clostridia bacterium
AATAACAATAAAAGGTGCAAATGCAAAAACTGATATAAAAGCAGGTTCAAGTTATACTGTAACAATGAGCGGATACACAACAGCTGGCTACATAAGTGAGATAACAATTACTGAAAATACAAAATAAATAGAAGGAATGAAATATGGAAAATGCAGTAAGGGCACTAGAAATGGCGTTTGCCGTATTGATATTTGTAATAGCCTTAACGGTAACCATAACCTCATTCTCTACTGCAAAAAGAACATCGGATTTTGTAATACAACATTCAGATGAAACTGCATATTATAATTATATTGATTATACTGAGGGCGTAGGGTATACCTTTCCAGATGGTTCTACTTATACATATGATTCACAAGGAAATAGAATAGTAGGACTTGAGACAATAATACCAACTGTATATAAATATTCAAAAGAAAGAGATAGAGTTGAATTTTATGAGGCTAATTATAATGAGGAAGAAGGTACTTATTCTACGCCAAAAGAATTAATAATATATACAACAAGATTAAATAAAAATTCTGGAAAAGCTGTATATAATAATTCTAGTATTTTAGACACAGAAAAAATAAATGTATACTATTTTGATATTGCAATAGAGATGGAAAGATCGGAACCGTGGGTTGCGAGTACTACAGAGATAAAAAAACATCTAGACAGCATTTTTAACGGTAGTAATTATTATTTACCACAGTATCTTGGAAATGTTTTCATAAGTTATCAAAACAATAATTTACAAATGAAAAATATAAGTAATATGAAATTTATTGAAAAAATTGGTAGAATTACTGAAGTCGAAGAGGACGAAATAATAGGAAATAAAACCACAACAAAAACAATAATACAATATATATTACTACATTATTAAATTTTAGTAACAGAAAGGAACTAATTAATGGGAGATAGTTTAATTACAATAATTGCAATATTTTTGGCTGCCATATTAATGTTTATATTTCCATTAATGGCTATGTCAGAAAGAACAGATGACGTATCGCAAATTGCAGTACAGACAGCAACAACTGAATTTACAAATAATGTAAGGACTACTGGAAAGTTAACTCTTGAAGATTATGAAAAATTCATTTCTACAATATATTCAACAGGAAATACATATGACGTACAAATGCAAGCACAAATTCTAGATGAAAATCCAGGTGTTAAGACTACTCAAGCTGAGACTACAAAAATAGGTGAAAATGTTTATTATATATTATATACAACTCAAATAGAAGAAAGAATAGCAAACAGTAAAAACGATACCTTAACTTTAAAAGAGGGAGATAGATTCATGGTAACTGTAAAAAATACAAATACTACAATTGCTCAAACTCTAAGAAACTTCTTTTATAAACTTTCTGGAAATGACACATATCAAATAGCGGCACAACATGGAGGAATTGTAACTGTTAACGGTACGAATTAGACATAGAAATTAAGGGCAGTTATGGCGGCTACAAATTTTGCCACCATATTCTGTCCTAATTTTATTACATAGGAGAACAAATATGAAATTACAACATTTAGCTATAATTTTTATAATAATAGTGGTACCAATATCTTTGGTTTTATCGTTATACATAAATAATCAAATTAAGTCAATAGGTTATCAAAGTAGATATGATTCGTATTTAATAGATGCTACTTATGATGCAATAAAAGCATTTCAATTAAATACTTATAATAACAGATTTTCTACTTTGGGTAACTCTAAAATAAGAGATATAGAGGCATCTATAAACACATATTTTGATTCTATATCAACAAATTTTAATAATTATACTGCAAATGATATAAAAGAGCATACTCCTGCAATATTATTTAACTTATATGATGGATATTATATATACTCAAAATATTTTGACACAGAGCTTAATGATTATACCTTTGGATTAAAACCATTTATGTATTATTCTTGTAGATATAAATATGGAACAAACAATGATTTTGTGGTAAACTATACTTTAGATAATACTATTACAATAATAGGAATGGTCAATGGAGAATATGTGTCTAAAACAGGACATTTAATAAGTCTAGATGATGAAGTACTTGAAAGTATGAATTTAAGTAGTTACAGCAGTTGGGAAGTATTAGAGGCAGTTTTAAACAGCAATTCTAACGCTAATTTAAATAAATATAAGGAAGTTCTAACGGAAGATTTAATTATATTTGATTCTGCTAATGGAACAAATCAAAAAACAGAAACATTTGAGTATATAGTATATAACAGCCAAAAAGTTTATAAAAATAATAATGCGAGCGCTAATAATGAAAAATATTTTTATTATTCAACTGGTAATACAAAGAATTTTGTAAATAGTGATGATATGATTGAGTTGTTAGATAAGCATATAGGAGAAGGTAATCATTTTTATAGTTATAGTGCAATACAATACTATTATGACGCTCAAGAATTTACAAAATGGGTGAATAGTAATTTAAATGGAATAAAACAAAGTCATGCAGTTGATAATGAGGGAAATAAAATTACTTTTGCGTCAGATACTGGAGAGGCTGATATTTTTGTAACTAGCAAAGATAATAATCCGTTGAAATCAAATTCAGTATTTAATGAAAATAGACTATCAGTTATTAGAAAATCTATAGAAACAAATTTAATTGTTGCAATAGATAATTTTAGTGATCATTCTAAAACACAATATGAGTTTGTAATGCCTAATTTAACAGAAGATGATTGGTATAAAATAGAAAACAATATATCAATAGTTACATTCTTGCAAGGACTTCCAATAAGTGCAAAAGTATATAATAACTATTGTGCAATTTCTAATAATACTAATCAAGAGATGGTAGGAACGAATTCTCTTTATGTAATAGATGGTAATGGAAAATATCATTTACCAGGTTGTCAAGAATTAATAGATAGCTTGTATAATGGAACTACAATAGAAGGAATATATCTAAGTTCAGATTTTCAAAGAAAATCTATTTCTATAACTGGATCGGATTCTAATGCACATGGACAACTTACTGGAAGCAATCAAGGTACCTATGTATATTTTTATCCTAAAATGGCAACATCATGCTATAATTGTATTGTTACGGCATCAAATGGGTATAGTACTGATGATATTATTGCAAATACAATAAAAACATCGGATGGAAAAAATTTAGATAGTAGCAAACTTAGTAATCCATTTTTAATTGCACTTGCTAGAGTAAGGTATAATCTATATGTTACAAATGGATATTTTGGATATTAATTAAAAGGCATAAAAGTAATGCAGTTGTAAATGAAAAAACAATTGCATTATTTTTTTGATATTAAGAAATAATGTACATTCTATTCAGTTATAATTATGTATTTATTGAATATAATCTAGTAATTTTATTTCGCAAGTAAATAATTTAATGTAACATAATAAAAAGAAAATTTTATGAAATAAAATTATAATGATATTGACTGGTGAGAGGGGATTGAATAGAATGGAAAAAAAATCTGGTTTAAAAAAGACATATTATTTTATAAGTATAATTTTATGTCTTATTTTAATGTTTATATTTATTAATTCTTCATTTGCTGATGAAGAAACTGCTTTTGTATGGTCAAATCAAGCAGAGAGTGTAAAAACTATGCAAACAAGTACAACTCCATTAGAATCTAATGAAAGTACAATAACTGATAATTCATTAGGATTAGAATGTGGGAGTGCGTGTTTAATAGAACAGTCAACAGGAAGAGTAATTTACGATTACAATATGCATGAACAATTACGTCCTGCAAGTGTTACAAAGGTAATGAGTTTACTATTAATAATGGAAGCACTAGATTCAGGAAGAATATCACTTACAGATAAAGTACCTTGCACGGAAGATGCTGCAGCAATGGGAGGTTCACAAATTTGGCTAGATGTAAGAGAAACATTAACAGTTGATGAAATGATAAAGGCAATTTGCGTTGTATCTGCAAATGACTGTACAGTTGCAATGGCAGATTACCTAGAAGGAAGTCAGGAAGCATTTGTAAAAAAGATGAATGAAAAAGCAAAAGAATTAGGAATGAATGATACTGTATTTAAAAATTGTCATGGAATAGATGAAGATGGTCATGTAACATCTAGTTATGATATTGCAATAATGTCAAGAGAACTTCTAGAAAAACATCCAGATATAACAAAATATACAACAATTTATATGGATACATTAAGAGATGGAAAATCAAGCTTAGTAAATACAAACAAACTTGTTAGAAATTATTCTGGATGTACGGGTCTTAAAACTGGTTCTACTTCGCTTGCTTTATATAACTTATCAGCATCTGCTACAAGAGATGGACTTTCTCTAATTGCTGTAGTAATGAAAGCTCCAACTCCCGCAATTAGATTCTCAAGTGCACAAAAATTATTGGACTATGGATTTAATAATTATCAAATGAAATCATTCGGAAGTAAAGGAGATGTAGTACAGGAGATAACTGTTAATAAAGGAACTCAAAAGAATGTAGAAGTAGTATTAGAAGAAAATGTTGGGGCGCTAATTTCAAAAGGGCAAACCGGAGAAATTACTCAAACAATAAATTTGGAAGAAAATATAAATGCACCTATCTTGGAGAAACAAAAAATTGGAGAAATTAATTATGAATTAGATGGCAAAATTGTGGCAAGTGTAAATTTAGTTTCAAAAAATGCTGTGGATAAAATAAATTTTACTACTGTTTTAAAGGATGTAATGTTTAATTGGTTTAGTTTGTTTAGAGTTGCGTAGGGTTTGTTTTTATTTATATTTTTAAGACGAGGAAGAGATGTCTACCTTGTCTTTTATTTATGTAATTATTGAAATAAACTATAAAAATTATTGACATGCAATTTATAAAATTGTATTATATGAAAAAACAAATAGGGATATTTAGAACATTAATAAAGAAAGGTGAACAGTATGGACTATAATATATATTGTGACGAAAGTTGTCATCTAGAACATGATGGTGAAAAATATATGATTTTAGGAGGAATAATATGTGAAAAAAACAACAGAAAAATTATAAAAAATGATATTATTGAAATAAAAAGAAAAAATAATTTAAAAGAAACAGCAGAAATAAAGTGGAATAAAGTATCGCCATCTAAATTAGAATACTATAAAAATTTAGTAGATTATTTTTTTGAAAATGATATGTTAAGATTTAGAGCAATGATTATAGAAAAAACCCAAATTAATCATAAGAAATTTAATCAAACTCATGATGAATGGTATTATAAAATGTATTATGAATTATTAAAAAATCTTGTAGAACCAAAAGAAAATAATTATATTTACTTAGATATAAAAGATACAAAAAGTGCAAGAAAAGTAGAAGGAGTTAAGAAATATTTAAATTTGAAAATGAGAGAATATGATTATGAGCCTGTAAAGCATATTCAATCTATCAATTCCCAAGAAAGTTCTATAATGCAACTAGCAGATTTATTCATAGGAGCAATAGGATACAAAAATAGGGAAATGTTTAATAAAGAATTAGCGAGTAGTGCAAAAACAGAACTAATGAATTATATAATAGAAAGAAGTGGATATTCGTTGATAAAAAGTACATGGCTATCTGAAAAAAAATTTAATTTATTTCATATAAATCTAGAGGTAGGTGGTAAAATTGAATAAATGCCAGTGGCTACCTGAAATAATTGAATGTAAAGATTTTTCTAAATGGAATGAATATTTAGAAGAATTATATAAAATATTTAAAAAAGATTTTATTGAAAATAGAGTAATATTTGAAGGAAAAAATGTTTATTATAGAAAAGCACCAATGGATGGCAAGTATGAACATGCTTTTATTCATTTAACACATAAAGATGAGTTTCATACTTCAAGTAATCCTAATGATAGAATACCAGATCCTAGAAGAGCAGAAAGGATTGGGTGGAATAAACAAATAATAGAACATTATCCTTGTAAAGAAACATGTAAAAATTGTGATAAAATATTATATTTTGAAGAATATTATAAGAAAAATATAAAAGCATATTTATTATTTAAAGATGTCAGATTTTTAGTAATAATAGAAAAAAGAGAAAAATATAATTTATTAATTACTGGATATTATATTGAATATGATAATGCATTGCATAAATACTTAAAAAAATATGAAAAATATAAAAAGCAGAAGACGCCATTGATTTAGATTATCAATAACGTCTCCAGAATCTCCTACTACAGCTTGGTAGTTGAGTTATAATTATTATACTATATAATAATTGAAATTGTCAACAATCCTAGTACATATTTTATGCCAAAAAGCTTGGAATGATACTAAAATCAAAAATATTATTGCGTTTTTAAATATATTATAGTAAAATTAATTTATTCAAAAAACAAAGGAGTTACATATGATAGCATATTTAAGTGGAAAGTTGGCATATACAACAAATGAATATATAATAATAGATGTAGGTGGAGTTGGCTATAAGGTATTTATGTCAAAAATAGCCATAGAAAAAATTCAAGATAAAAAAGAAGTAAAGGTATTTACATACTTAAGAGTATTAGAAGATGACATGAGTTTGTTTGGATTCAATACAAATGAGGAATTACATATGTTTGAACTTCTAATATCAGTAGGAGGAATAGGTGCAAAATCAGCAATAACAATTCTATCTAATATAGAACCTTCTAAATTTGCTTTAGCAGTTATTACGAACGATATAGCAACCTTAAAAAAATTACAAGGTATAGGACCAAAAACAGCACAAAGAATAATTTTAGAGTTAAAAGATAAGATAAAAACAGAAGAAGCAATTCAAATGCCACAAGGAGAAGTACAAGAAGAAATACAAAACGAAGAAAATGTAGAAGAATTAATACAGGCATTACAAGTTTTAGGTTACAGAAGATATGAAATAAATAGAGTTTTGCCTAAAATAAAATCAAAAGAAATAGAAAATCAAATAAGAGAAGCATTAAAATATCTGGCAAAATAGATTTAACAAATAATTTAATATTTTTTAAGGACAGTTTATGAACTGTCCATTAAAAAGGCAAGGAGGCCATGCAAATATGAATGCAAATGAACCTTTGGCTTATAGAATGAGTCCAAAGACATTGGACGATTATGTTGGACAAGAGCATATATTGGGAAAAGATAAAATTTTATATAGAACTATAAAAGCAGATAGACTTTCTTCAATAATATTGTGGGGGCCACCTGGGTGTGGAAAAACTTCACTTGCAAGAGTTATTAGTAATACTACAAAATATAAATTTACAAAATTAAATGCAGTAACTTCAGGAGTAGGAGATATAAAAAATGCAATAGAGGAGGCAAAAAATCCATTTATGAATCCGTCTGGCAAATGCATTTTATTCATAGATGAGATTCACAGATTTAATAAGATGCAACAGGATGCATTACTTCCTTTTGTTGAAAATGGAACTGTAATTTTAATCGGAGCAACAACGGAGAATCCTTATTTTGAGGTAAATAAAGCTCTAATTTCAAGGTCAATGGTTTTTAGGTTGCTACCTCTAACTGAAGATAACATATATGAAATTTTAAAAAGGGCTTTATCTAGTCAAGAGGGATTAGGTTCTTATAATATTAAAATAGAAGATGATACACTACGTAAAATTGCAGAGACTTCAAATGGAGATGTTAGAACCGCACTAAATGGTTTGGAAGTAGCTGTACTTACGACAAAAATCGGAGAAGATGGTTTTATAACTATTACAAATGAAATTGCAAAGGATAGTGTCCAAAATAGAAAGGCAATTTTTGATAAGAACGGAGATAGTCATTATGACAATATAAGTGCATTTATAAAGTCTATGAGGGGAAGTGATCCAGATGCTACTATATTTTATCTTGCAAGGGCTATAAATGGAGGAGAAGATCCAATGTTTTTAGCAAGGAGAATTGTAATTGCAGCTTCTGAAGATGTTGGAATGGCAAATCCTAACGCATTAGTTGTGGCAACAAATGCTATGCAGGCTGTTCATATGGTTGGAATGCCTGAGGCTAGAATAATTTTAGCAGAAGCGGCAGTTTATGTTGCTACTTCGAAAAAATCAAATGCAAGTTACTTGGCGATAAATAAAGCTCTAGAAGATGTTGCTTCTAAAGATACTGGAGAGATTCCAATGCATATCAGAAATGCACCAGCAGAAGGAATGGAGAAAGAAGGGTATCATGTTGGATACAAATATCCACACGATTATCCAGGACATTGGGTAGAACAACAGTATTTACCCGATGTAATGGTTGGAACTAAGTACTATATAAAGGATGAGAACATTAAAGATTGAAATCTATTGATTAATAATGCATAAAAAAGATTTAAATGATTTTTTCATTTAAATCTTTTTTATATATTATTCTGATTTTTTATTATCTGTAAAAACCTCTTTTACAGCTCCTAGACTTGCTAATGTATTAGTTGCTTCAAATGGAATAAATACTTTATTTGCTTCTCCATTTGCAATATCTTTTAATGCCTCTAAAGATTTTAATTGAACTAATGTGTCGTTTGGTTTTGCTTTCATCATAGCTTCATAAACAAGTCTAACTTCATCTGCCTTAGCTTCGGCAACTTTCTTAATAGCTTCTGCCTCACCAGTAGCTCTTCTTATTTTAGATTCTCTTTCAGCATCTGCCTCTAAGATTGCAGCTTCTTTTTTACCTTCTGCTAAAGTAATTGCAGCCTGTCTTTCACCTTCAGCTTGTAAAATTTGAGCTCTCTTATTTCTCTCAGCATTCATTTGCTTTTCCATTGCATCTCTAATATCTGCTGGTGGTGTAATATCTTTTATTTCAACTCTATCTATCTTACATCCCCATGGATCTGTTGCTTCGTCAAGAATTGCTCTTAATTGTTCGTTTATAGAATCTCTTGAACTAAATGTTGCATCTAAATCCATTTTACCAACTATATCACGAATTGTAGTTATAGCTAAATATTCAATACCCTTCTTTAAACTTTGAATTTCATAAACTGCTTTTGCAGGATCTGTAACTTTATAGAATACAACTGTATCTATTGTAATTGTTACGTTATCTTTAGTAATAACTCCTTGTGGTGGTACGTCCATAGTTTGTTGTTTTAAACTAACAACACTTCTAACACGATCAACAAAAGGAACGATAATTGTAAGACCAGCATCTGCTACTTTATGAAATTTACCAAGTCTTTCTATAATGTAAACCTCTGATTGTCTTACTACTTTAATAGATTTTAATGCTATAATAAGTATTATAACTAATAATAAAATTAAAAACCACATAATTTTCCTCCTTAAATTTTATATTTGGGTTTATTAAAATATTGAAAACAAATTAAATAAATTATTTAGTTAGTACTTCGGTCTTAATTTCTATAGGCTCAACTATAAGTTTTACGCCGTCTATCTTAGAAACTTTAACTTTGCTACCAACTGGAATTGGATCAGAAGAAGAATTGCATATTGCAGACCAAACATCACCAGATACTTTTACCTGTCCAATATTAGAAACATCTTTGTTAATTTCTTTTATTACAATAGCTTCTTTACCAACAATGCTATTTGCATTTGTAACTAAAGTGTCTTTGCTAGAAATCTTTTTTGCAAAAGGTCTTGTAAGAAATACAAGTATTGCTGAAAGTATAACAAATATGGCTGTCTGAATTACTATACTATCTATGAAAAGACTTAATAAACTTGTAATTAAGGCAGCTACAGAAAGCCAAAAGACTAAGAAACCAACAGTTGCAATTTCAATTATAAGACATAGTCCTGCAATAATTAACCAAATTTGCCAAGCAAGCATATAAATACCTCCTTTACAAAATAAATATAATTATATTACTGAATTATGATTATTTTTTTAAATATAATAAAATAACAATTACATTATATCATAGTATTAGTATAAAATAAAGAGATTGTTTAAATATTAACCAGTAAAAATAAGCAAAATGTGTTATAAAAAAATTTTTTAAAAAAATTTTAAAATTACTATTGACAAAAAACAAAAAGTTTAGTATACTTAGGAAGTCGAAAGAAGAAATGGTCGCTTAGCTCAGCTGGGAGAGCATCTGCCTTACAAGCAGGGGGTCATAGGTTCGAGCCCTATAGCGACCACCACTTTTTTACGGCCTGGTAGTTCAGTTGGTTAGAACGCTAGCCTGTCACGCTAGAGGTCGACGGTTCGAGCCCGTTCCAGGTCGCCATTTTTATATTAGAGCATAATATAACATATTTGCCTCGATAGCTCAGTTGGTAGAGCAGGGGACTGAAAATCCCCGTGTCACTGGTTCGATTCCCGTTCGAGGCACCAAAAGTTGAAATTTTAACCGATTTCGGCTTTTTTTATTTTTATCTAAAATTATTTGTAAGTATTGATACTACTACATTTTATCCATTTTCATTATTCAAACGACTTTCAAAATTATTTGTCATTTTTTGTTGTTTTCTTGTTTCTGCACGGAAATTGCACGAAAAAATAACCTTTATAATTCAGTTGTACCAGTCAATACACGGATTTATTTAGTGTGATTTTTGCACAATTTGCACAAACTTTAAAAAATACAGTCCTATTTATCTTTAAATCTAATATCATTTATGAATGAATTTACTAATCTCTTTAACCTATCTTTTGAAAATCAAATAGTAAACTAACATATTCAAAAGTTTTGTTAATATAATCTTTAAGTCGTAGAACTTCATGTCTTAAATTTTGATTTTCCTGTTTTAAATTATAGTTTTCAAGTTGTACTTGTTCAGCCTTATACATAGTTTCTTTTACAATACTTTTTATTTTAGTATATCTTTTAGCAATTGTATTAAATTTCTTAATAACACGTCTATATCATTTCGCATAATTTCAATATTATTTGTAACATTTTCTTGTTCATAGTGTTTTGTTTCTTTAAACATTTCTTGGGTTTTATAACTTGTAATCTTCTTTGACTTTTCTATTGGTATATGTTTATTTCATCCTTTAATGCCACGTTCTAAATTAAAGTCAGATTAACAGTTAACATTATAGGATTAGAAAAAAAGATAAAGAAATTGCCTACATTTACTTGTCACATACCTAAACCCATGAATTTTGCTTAAATTATTGACATTAACATAAAAAAATGATATCCTATTTATATTATTCGTAGCTATACGAAATATAATAAGAATAGCAAAGCAGTAATTCTCGAAAAACGATTGTTAGGAGGAGTTCATATGTTAATTCTAATTTTGGGACTGATACTGATTGCTTTTGTTGCGTTCTTGGTATTGCGGGTGAAATATCCTAGCACATGTTCTGATGAATGCGATGTACATACTTTCTTTACGGTAATGTCTTGGTTTTCTGGAATTGTTTCTCTTGGCTTTATTATTGCAATTTGTTATTGTGCAACAAAGGTAGCAACCGAAAGTGTTATTGACAGCAAAATTGTAATGTATCAGGAAGAAAATGCAAATATTGAACAAGACATTGACAAAATCGTCCAAGAATATCTGGAACATGAACACGACACATTTGCTGACATAAAAACAGAAGAAAGCTCAATCACTTTAGTTACGCTTTTTCCAGAACTCAAATCTGATACTCTTGTGCAACAGCAATTAGAAATTTGTGTTGCTAACAATGCCAAGATAAAAGCTTTGAGGGAAGAAAAAATTGAGCTTACCAAGATTAGGTGGATACTTTATTTTGGCAGATAATTAAAACACAAAAACTGTTTGTTGCTGAAAAACTAACAAACAGTTTTTGTGTTTTATAATATTATTAAATAAAACTACTTGATGTTTATTTAATAATTTGCTAATATAATTATAGTTTGATTGATATTTGTATAAATCGTTATGAGAGCTCAAAGTTGTAAATATCTACTTCGTTGGCACCAATTAGAAAAAAGCCTGTTTCAGGCTTTTTTAAGTTTGAGAGTGGACTAAATTTTTTGTGGGTCAGACTATGTATTATAGTATATCTAAATTTAAATTCTTGACATTTTTCCATTAGTATAGAATAATATTTGTAAATATGATAATATTAAAAAGCGAAAGGAGATAATTTTGAATAGAACAAAATTAGATGATAGAATATTACCAGATTATACAAAAGGCGAAGAAATTTTTAACATGGTATCTCATATAGTTGGAGGAACATTTGGGATTATAGCATTAGTGTTATGCGTTGTTTTTGCAAGTATACATCATAATGTATATGCTATAGTAAGTGCAGTAGTTTACGGAGTAAATATGATTATTCTTTACACAATGTCAAGTATATATCATGGATTAAAACCAAAACTAAAAGCAAAAAAAGTATTTCAAATACTGGATCATTGTTCTATATTTTTGCTAATAGCAGGATCATATACACCATTTTGTTTGGTAACATTAAGAGAATACAATGGACTACTTGGATGGCTAATATTTGGAATAATATGGGGAATGGCAATAATAGGCATTGTACTAAATGCAATAGATATAAAAAAATTTAAAGTCTTTTCTATGACATGTTACTTAGGAATGGGTTGGTGTATAATATTCTCTGTAAAGTTAATATTTGAATTATTAGGAGTAGTAGGTTTTTCACTTTTATTATCTGGAGGAATTGCATATACAATAGGAGCAGTGTTATATGGAATGGGGAAGAAAAAGAGATATATGCATTCAATATTTCATTTGTTTATACTACTAGGAAGCATACTACAATTTTTCTGTATTTTGCTATATGTAATGTAGAAAACTATACAGTATATATTTGTTAATATTAAAATTTGAATATAAAAAACAAGCAAAAGTATCTGTTTTATTCAGATACTTTTGAAATTTTTACAGAGATTGTTTCGTCATTAGAACTAAAATATAGTTTCAAGCGATTTTCTGTATTATTTTTAAAACTAAAATCGTAACCACCATAAGAAACAGCAGCATCCTTACCATCAGGAACATAAGAAACATCTTTTCCGTGTTCATGTCTTTCAGTAACTTCTAAGCCTGAAACAGCAAGCACAGCATTATATAGTGTAGAACTAACCTGACAATTACCGCCTCCTAAATCTTGAACAGTTTCTCCATCTACTATTACAGGAGCATTTTGGTATCCTTCTTCTGTAAGAGAAGGTCCTGTAGAATCATTAAATGAAAAAGTTTCGCCAGGTTCTACAATTATACCATCTAGCTTTCTGCATGTAATTTGAATGTTGGTAAGTCTACCTTCTGAACTGTTACCAAGGTTTGTAGTATATGTGGCAAGCTCAACTTCGGATGGCTCTGACATAATATTGTTTATTCTATTATTAAGCTCGTTTAACTGATTATTTGTAGTAGATAGCTTTTCAGCATTTGCAAGTGTATTATTTTGAATTAATGTATTATTTGAAAAATCTAATGAATTATTACTACCACGAAAATAAAAGAATACTAAAAATGCAATAACAATTAAAAAAATTACAATAATAAAAACGAAAGATGATTTATTATTAGACTTTGACATTACATAAACTCCTAAAAATATTTAATAATATTATTAATATTTTTTTGAATAATATACTAAAAAATTTAATTAATGAAGATAAGCAAATTTTTTTCCTCGATAAATAATTGACAAAACCTTAAAATACATTTATAATAGTATATGTTAAACAAGTAACAAATACTTGTAAAATCTTTTTACAAAGTAAGAAAGGAAAAATAAAATATGTCTAAAATATGGAAAAAATTATTACTAGCAATCTTAATTTTAGCATGCTTATTTAACGTAGTAAGCAAACTTGTAAAGAGATACCCTCTAAAAACAGAACTAGAAAGTGCAGCACAATACTTAGAGGAAAACAAGCAAAATAAGACAATAAATTAAAAAAATAAAAATAATACTTGCAAACCTATATAATTTATGTTATTATAATGTTTAGCAGTTTTAAAAAATAAGGGAGAGGTGAATTAAACAATGAAAGAAGGAATACATCCAAATTATGAAGAAACAACTATCACATGTGCATGTGGTAATGTTATAAAAGTAGGATCAACAAAAAAGGACATTAAAGTAGACGTTTGTTCAAAATGCCATCCATTCTGGACAGGAAACTTAAAAAGAGAAACAACTGGTGGTAGAGCAGACAAATTTAAAAAGAAATATGGAATACAATAATTTAAAAATAAATGATTACCAAAGCATAACACATTGTTTTGGTAATTATTTTATTTTTTATTGCAAAAAGTCGAAAAATGTAATAAAATGTGGAGAAGCGGAGGAAATAATATGCAAGAAGATATTAAAATACAAAAAGAATATATAAACAAAGTTCAAAAAATAAATGAAGGAAAAAACTTAAAATATATTGTATATACAATGGGATGCCAGCTAAATGAAAATGACTCTGAAAAAATATCAGGAATGCTAGAACAAATGGGTTACAGCAAAACAGAAAAAATAGAAGAAGCAAATATAATTGCATTTAACACATGTTGTGTTCGTGAAAATGCAGAAGACAAACTATTTGGAAAATTAGGCGAAGTAAAAAAATACAAAGAATCAAAAGGAACCATAATTGCAATAGGTGGTTGTATGATGCAAGAAAAACACATTGTAGAAAAATTGAAAAAAAGCTATCCATATTTTGATGTTGTATTTGGACCACATACACTACACAAGTTACCAGAAGATATTTATAAAGCTATAATAAATAAGCAAAGAATAGAAGACATTTTAGATATAGATGGAGAAGTAATAGAAGGTCTGCCAATAAAAAGAGAAGACAAATACAAAGCATCTGTTGCCATAATGAATGGATGCAACAATTTTTGCACATATTGCATAGTACCATATGTTAGAGGAAGAGAAAGAAGTAGAAAAGCAGAAGATATAATAGCAGAAATAAAATGTTTAGCAAATAAAGGATACAAAGAAATAACTTTGCTTGGACAAAATGTTAATTCATATATGAGATCTGAACGTGAAAATGGAAAAGAAACAGGAGAAATAAACTCATTTGCAAAATTATTAAAAGAAATAAACAAAATAGAAGGAATAGAAAGAATAAGATTTATATCACCACATCCAAAGGACTTTACAGATGATGTAATACAGGCAATAAAAGAAAGTGAAAAAATATGCAAAATAATACACTTACCACTACAATCGGGATCTAGTAATATACTAAAAGCTATGAACAGAAAATACACAAAAGAACAATACTTAGAATTAGTAAGTAAAATAAAAGAAAATATTCCAAACGTAGTATTTTCTACAGACATTATAGTAGGTTTTCCAGGTGAAACAGAACAAGACTTTGTAGATACTTTAGATGTAGTAAAAAAAGTAAATTTTGAACAAATATTTATGTTTATATATTCAAGAAGAGTTGGAACTCCAGCAGATAAAATGGAAAATCAAATTCCAGAAGAAATAAAACATGAACGTTTTAATAGACTAAAAGAATTAGCAGACAGTCAAGTAGAACAAAATAATAAAAAATATATAAACACAGAACAAAAAATATTAGTAGAAGGAAAAAGCAAAACCAATGAAAATATGCTAACAGGAAGAACAGACACAAATAAAGTAGTAAACTTTGAAGGAACAAGTGATTTAATAGGAAAAATAATAAATGTAAAAATAATAAAAGACCACATTTGGTATTTGGAAGGAATAGCTAAGTAAAAAAGAAGGGAAGTAAAATAAAATGGCTGAATTTTCACCAATGATGCAACATTATCTTGAAACAAAAGAAAAATATAAGGATTGTATACTATTTTATAGACTTGGAGATTTCTATGAAATGTTTTTTGACGATGCTGTAAATGTTTCTAGAGAACTAGAATTGACTCTAACAGGAAAAGAATGTGGACAAGAAGAAAGAGCACCAATGTGTGGAATTCCATATCATGCAGCAGATAGTTACATAGCAAAACTTGTAGGAAATGGACACAAAGTTGCAATTTGTGAACAATTAGAAGATCCAAAACAAGCAAAAGGTATAGTAAAAAGAGATGTTATAAGAGTAATTACGCCAGGAACTGTTACAGAAAGCAGTTTATTAGAGGAGAAAAGAAATAACTTTATAATGAGTATATTTCAAAAAGGAATGTTTTTTGGAATTGCTGTTTGTGATATTTCTACAGGTGATTTTTACGCATCAGAAATAAAAGATGAAAATAATTTTGAAAGATTATTAGATGAAATTTCAAGATATTGTCCATCAGAAATCATTGTAAATGAAATGATATATAATTGCAGTGAAGAAATAAATAAAATTAAAGAAAGATTTGATGTATATATTTCGACTGAGGAAGAAGAAAAATTTGGCCAAGATACAAAAAAGATAGAAAGTGAATATTCAATTTCTGATGATAGAGGTTATAAAATAGATAATCTTAAGAACTACAATCTAGGAATACCAGCAATAAATGGTTTATTAAAATACATAGAGGATACACAGAAAACAAAATTAGAACATATAAACAAAATTGTAATGTATACGATAACAAAATATATGTCATTAGATATAAATGCAAGAAGAAACTTAGAATTAACAGAAAAATTAAGAGATAAATCAAAAAAAGGAACTTTGCTATGGGTATTAGATAAAACAGAGACATCTATGGGAGGAAGACTTCTTAGAAGATGGATTTCGGATCCTTTGATAGATGTACAAGAAATAAACGATAGATTAGAAGCGGTAGAAGAAATAAAAAATGATGTAATTTTAAGAGGAGAATTAGAAAATACACTAAAAGGTGTATACGATATAGAAAGACTTGCTGGAAAAATTGCTTATGGAAATGTAAATGCAAGAGAATTAAACTCACTTAAAGAATCAAGTTCAAAACTACCAGCGATTAAAAATCTAATTTCAAATTCAAAATCAAATATGTTACAAAATCTATATAACGAACTAGATACATTAGATGATATTTACGAATTAATAGATAAATCAATTATAGAAGATCCTCCAATTACCATAACAGATGGAGGAATAATAAAATTAGGATTTTCTCCAGAAATAGATGAACTAAAAAATGCCATGACACAAGGAAAAAATTGGCTAATAGAACTAGAGGCAAAGGAAAGAGAAAAAACTGGAATAAAAAATCTAAAAGTAAGTTACAATAAGGTATTTGGTTACTATATAGAAGTAACAAAATCAAATTTATCTTTAGTACCAGATACATACATAAGAAAGCAAACTTTAACAAATGGAGAAAGATATATAACAGAAGAACTAAAAGAGCTAGAAACAAAAGTTTTAGGTGCAGAAGAAAAAGTAGTAGACTTAGAATATAAAGCATTTACACAAATAAGAGAATCAATAAAATCTCAAATACAAAGACTACAAAAAACTGCAACTATAATATCAAAAATAGATGTATTATGTTCATTTGCACAAGTTGCAGAAGACTTAAACTATTGCAAGCCACAAGTGGATAATTCTGGAATAATTGAGATAAAAGAAGGAAGACACCCTGTAATAGAAAAAATGCTACCATCAGGAAGTTTTGTTGCAAATGATACATATATGGATAAAGAAAAAAACAGGTTAGCCATAATAACCGGTCCAAACATGGCTGGAAAATCTACATATATGAGACAAGTTGCATTAATTACATTAATGGCTCAAATAGGATCTTTTGTACCAGCAACCTTTGCACACGTAGGAGTAGTTGATAAAATCTTTACAAGAGTTGGGGCTTCTGATGATTTAAGTATGGGACAAAGTACATTTATGGTAGAAATGATGGAAGTAGCAAATATTTTAAAAGAAGCAACATCAAATAGCCTAGTAGTACTTGATGAAATTGGAAGAGGAACATCAACCTACGATGGACTTTCAATAGCATGGGCAGTTGCAGAGTATATAGCAGATAAAGAAAAATGCGGAGCAAAAACACTATTTGCAACACACTACCATGAACTTACACAATTAGAAGATAAATTAGAAGGAGTAAAAAATTACTCTATAGCAGTAAAAGAAAAAGGCGAAGACATAATCTTTTTAAGAAAAATAATATCAGGTGGAACAGACGAAAGCTATG
>CALXEU010000065.1 GCA_944387395.1 uncultured Clostridia bacterium
CCTTCGAAAAATACACAAGTTGTTTTACATGAGGGGTGTAGTCAAGAGGAGGTGTAGATATAAAGTGGAAGAAGATAAAAACAACGAAGGATTAAGTGGACAGGCACTAATAGAAAAAAACAAAACAATAAGAAAAGAAGTAAACAGACTAAAAAAGTTATTCAAAGATATAGCGGACAATAAAAAGAAGCTAGCAAAAAGTCTAATTGAAAATGCAGCCTTTATGTCTATAACCTTAGAAGACTTAAAAAAAGACATAGTTAAATATGGAGTAAAAGAAACATATGTAAATGGTAAAGACCAATATGGATTTAAAGAATCAATTGAAAGCAAAACATATAATACGATGATTAAAAACTATATGAATATAATAAAACAATTGAATGATATGATGCCAGAACAAAAAAAGATAAATGAGGATGATGAATTTAACAAATTCAATGGTTTATCATGACATATATAGAAGAGTATTATCAATTTTTATTAAAAAATCCAGATAAAGCTTGTCGAAAAGTTTTGATTACATATAAGAAACTTGTTCAAGATTTATATAATCCTAAACAGGTTTCTTTTTTTAATGAAATAACTGAGGAAAACGAGATACATACTTACATATTTGATTTAGAAAAAGGAAATAGACCAATCTACTTTATTGAAAAATTTTGCAAACATTCTAAAGGAAAATGGGCAGGGCAACCCGTTAAACTAGAATTATTTCAAAAAGCTAAAATTCAGGCTCTATTTGGATTTGTGGACAAAGAAACACAGCTGAGAAAGTATAAAAAGGCAATTTGGTTCGAAGCCAGAAAAAATGGAAAATCTACTGAAGATGCAGGGATAGGAAACTATATGTTGACATCTGCAGGAGAAGGCGGAGCAGAAGTTTATTCTGTAGCCACTAAAAAAGACCAAGCAAAAATAGTGTGGGAAGAAGCAAAACGAATGATAAAGAAAAGTCCAAGCCTTTCCAAAAGAGTAAAATGTTTAGTTAATGGTCTATTTTATGATAAAACAGAAAGTTATTTTAAAGCTTTAGCGAGTGATAGTAATTCTTTAGATGGTTTGAATACATTTTGTGCATTAGCAGATGAAATCCATGCTTGGAAAGACAAGAATTTGTTAGATGTCATCTACGACTCAATGAGTGCTAGAGAAGAACCTTTATTAATTGAATCTTCAACAATGGGAACAGTAAGAGAGTCAGTATTTGATAACGAATATGAATATGCGAGTGCTATAATAGATGGATATGAAGGAAAAGAAGGCGGAATAATAGATGAAACTGTACTACCAATAATTTATGAATTAGATAATCCGAATGAATGGCAAGATGAAAAAAAATGGTACAAGGCTAATCCGCGGACTAGGTATTATAAAGAACATTAAAGATTTAAGAGATAAAGTAAATAGGGCAAAGAATAATCCCAGCGAATTAACAAATTTACTTTGCAAAGATTTTAATATCAGACAAAACGATCAAGACAAATGGCTAACTTTTGATATAGCAAACAATGAAGAGACTTTTGAAATGAGCGAAATCTATGATACTTATGCTGTCGGAGGAGTTGATTTGTCTAGTACGACTGATTTAACTTGTGCAACATTGCTAATTTACAAAAATAATAAAAAATATGTATTACAACAATATTTTATAGCTGGCGAAAGGCTAGAATTCAAGATAAAAGATGATAAAATTCCGTATGATAAATGGGAAAAACGAGGTCTAGTAACAATTTGTGAAGGAGCAAAAGTAAACTATACTGATGTGACACAATGGTTTTTACGAATGAACCAAGAATATAAAATATCAGCCCTATGGATTGGATATGACCCCTGGAATACTCAATACTGGGTAGAAGAAATGAAAGAATATGGCTTTGAAATGGTTGAGGTAAGACAAGGAGCAAGAACAATGTCTAATCCTATGAAACAGCTAGAAGCTGATTTAATAGAAAAGAATGTAAATTATAATAATAATCCAATTTTAAAATGGTGCTTATGTAATACATCTGTTAAAAGAGATGAAAATGATAATATAAGACCAGTAAAAGGGCAAAAACAAAGAGCGAGAATAGATGGCACAGTAAGTTTGATAATAGCTTACTGTGTTTTATTTGAAAGAATGCAAGATTATTTAGCATTGCAGGAGGAATAAAATGAAGAAAGAAAAACGAAGTTTGTTCAATACGATTTTTGGAAAAAAAAGCAATAAACAACAAAATAGTAATGTAACTCAAACTCAATTTCAACTTTTAAGTGGCTGGAATACACAATTTAGTACATTGCCAGAAGGAACATACAATAGTAAAGTTGCAAGACAAGCAATTGATAGGATTGCAACACATTGTGCAAAACTAATCCCTAAACATATACAAACAGACATTACAAATAATATTAAAGGAGAAATCAACTTTTTATTAAGCAATCAGCCAAATCCTTTAATGAATACCTTTGATTTTATATATAGAATAATATCTTTATTATATACAGATTGTAACGCTTTTGTTTTCATTGCGAAAGATAGAGAAGGATTTATAACAGGCTTCTATCCAGTTCTTGCAACAAATTATGAACTTTTGCAAGGAATAGATGGAACAATGTATTTACAATTTGATTTTATAAATGGGCAAACATATACAATTCCTTATTTAGAGCTTATACATTTAAGATTATTTTACAACAGAAACGATATTTTTGGCATGAGTAATAAAGTTTTACAGACAGACTTAAATACATCTCATACAGTTTCTGAAGGAATTGATAAAGCGATAAAAACAACAAGCAATTTGAAAGGTATTTTGCAATATGAAAACTCAATGCTTAAAAATAAAGATTTAGTAAAAACAAAAGACGATTTCGTAAAAGACTTTTTAAACATGGACAATGAAGGAGGAATTGCAGCATTAGATGCAAAGGCGAAGTTCCAAGAAGTAAATTTAAAACCAATTACTTTAGACAATGAACAATTGAAACAAGTTAATTATAATATTTTTGATTATTTTGGAATAAGTGAAAAGATTATAAATAATAGCTTTACAGAAGAAGAATGGAATGCTTTTTATGAAGGCGTTGTTGAACCCCGTGCTATTCAAATGGGATATGCTTTTACAAATAAAATCTTTAAAAGACAGTCTATAAAAGATGGACATAGAATTGTATTTACAGCAAATAGACTTCAATATGCAAGCTTAAATACAAAAACGAACTTATTAAAAGTAGTAGCACCTTGGGCAATGCTTAAAGTTGACGAAGGAAGAGAAATTTTAGATTTACCTCCAATAGGAGGAGAAGAAGGAAATAGAATATTACAAAGCTTAAATAATATAGACAGTTCAATAGCAAACGAGTATCAAGTAGGAGGTAATAATAGTGGAGAAAGCAATTAAAGAGGTAAGGTTAACAGAATTAAGAGCTTTAGAAGACGATAAAATGGTTGTAGAAGGATATGCGGTAGTTTTTGATAGCCCTGCTACACATTATGACTATACAGAAATCGTAGACAGAAATGCTTTTAATGGTTGTGACATGAGCGATGTATGTTTTAAATACAATCATGAAGACAATTTTCTGATTTTAGCAAGAACAAGAAATAATAGTTTACAACTGATTGTAGATGATAAAGGGTTAAAAATTAGAGCTGAATTAATAGACACAACAAACAATAGAGATATCTATAAAATGATAAAAGCTAAATTATTAGACAAAATGAGTTTTGCATTTACTGTAGATAAAGAAGAGTATGACTATGATACAAATACAAGAAGAATATTGCATATAGATAAACTTTATGATGTATCTGTTGTAGATGTACCATTTTATTCAACAACAGAAATATATGCTAGAAGCAAAGAAGATTATCTAAAAGAAAAGCGAGCAAAAGATTTACAACTTGAAAAGGAAAAAATCAAACTAATGTTAAGTTTATAATTCTCGATAAAAGAAGTGGTGGTAGAACTGCTTCTTTTTTTGTTGGTAGAAACAAAATAGAGATTTTTATAAAGCGGTGGTAGAACTGCAAAAATTAAGTTTTAGGAGGAAATCAAAATGACTTTAAAAGAGATTGAAACTAGAAAAACTGAGCTTTTAAACAAAATAACTGAAGCTAAGACTGAAGAAGAATTAGCTGAATTAAGAAAAGAAGCTGAGGATTTAAAGAAAGAAGTTCCAGACGAAGATAAGAAAGAAGAAAAGAAAGATGGAACTATAACACACGAAGAAGAAAGAAATCTACTTGCTGATGTAGATAACTTAGAGCAAAGAAAGGTAGAAATTACAAAAGTTATAGAAAACAAGGAGGAAAGAAAAGTGGAAAAAGAATTTACTAGAAATAATGTATTAAAAAGTGAAGAGTATAGAAGCGCATGGGCTAAAAGTTTAATGTGCAGAAATGACTTCACAGAAGATGAAAAAAGAGCATTAGGAGTAGCTTTAACAACAACAGCTACAACTTATACAGCACCTGCAAGCGGAAGTGATGGTGTAAACAATGGTGGGTTATTCATACCAGAAACAGTATCAATGGAAATTTTAAAAGAAATCGAACTAGAGTCTCCATTCTTAAGAGATGTTGCTAAAACATATATTAAAGGATTAATAACATTTCCATACAAAAAACAAAGCTCTGGAGCTGAATGGGCTGAAGAAGGAAAAGACAACAATCTAGAAAGCGATGAATGGGCTGAGTTAACTTTTGCACAAATGGAATTATCTAAAACTATAAGAATCACATGGAAGTTAGAATCTATGGCAGTTGAAGAATTTGTTAATTACATAACAAGTGAAGTTGCAAGAGAAATGAGAGAAGAATTAGCTGACAAACCATTCTATGGAACAGGAGTTAAAGAAATTGCAGGAATTTCTCTTGAAGGAAACAACATAGATGCTGAATATGAAGCTAGTACAACTTCATTAGAAGCTATAAAAGCAGGACTTGCTTTATTACCTAAAAGAAAAAAAGCAGGAGCTAAAATCTATATTGCTGAAGATTTAGCACTAGATATAGCTTTCCTAAAAGATGATAACGGAATGTATATAAACAATCCAGTTAATGGTGTTGGACTAGAATCAATAGCAAAATATAGAGTAGAAGTAGATCCATTCTTAAAAGATGGAGATTATGTAATTGGAAATCCAATTTGGTACAAATTAAACTTTAATGAAGGAATATCTATAACAAAAGATATAATTGGGCGCTCAAGAGTAAATGACTACACAGGATATTGCGTAGTAGGTGGAGCACCAGTTCCAAATTCATTTGTTTATGGTCACAGAAATCCAGCAGCATCAGTTTAATAAAATAAGGAGGAAGACTATATGGGGAAGTTATTAGCATTAGCTAAACAAAGTTTAAGCATTGTAAGTACAGCAACACTAAAAGATGAAGAAATAAAAATGTGGATACAAGCAGGAATAGCAGATTTACAAAGACAAGGAATAAATGCTTCTGAAGACACAGAAGATAGTCTAGTACAATCTGCTATTGTTATGTTTGTAAAATCCAATTTTGGAAATGTAGATATAAAAGAAAAAGAATTAGCACAAAGAACATATAGTCTTCTTTGTAATAATTTAAGTTTAAGTGAAGAGTATAAGGAGAATAAAAATGCATGATGTTAGCTGTATTCTGTTAAATAAAAAAGAACAAGTAGATGAAATAGGGGTGTTAAAACCTAGTAAAATTGAAGAAATTGAAATACCAATAATAAAAATAGAGAGTATCTATGCTAATGAGTTTTATGAAGCGAACCAAGCAGGATATCAACCAACTTTAAGACTTAAAATAAGTGCTTTAAATTATAACAATGAATCGGAATTAAGATATCAAGGAATAACTTATACGATTATCAGAATTGATGAAACATATCCTGATGAAATTACTCTAATTTGTGAAAGGAAAATAAAAAATGTCCAAAGCAATAAAACCTAATATGATAGGAAAAGAAATTATGAAAGCTCTTGAGAATTATGCAGACGATATTTCTGAAGAAGTTGAAATAGAAGCCAATAAAATAGGAAAAGAAGCTGTTAGTGAACTAAAACAGACTTCTCCAAAAGGGACAAGAAAAAGTTATTCAAAAGGTTGGAGACTCAAAAAAGAAAAAAAAGGCAAAAATATATATACAGTAAAAATTCATAACAAAACAGATTATCAGCTTACTCATCTACTTGAATTTGGTCATGCTACTAGAAACGGAAAATACACAAAAAAACAACCTCATATAAGGCCAATTGAAGAAAAATATTCTGAAAAGTTTGAAAAAGAACTTAAGAAAAAAATAGGAGGTTAAAATGACATTAGAGGAATTAAAAAGAAGATGTGAAAATGCAGGATTTAAATATTCTTATGGTGGTTTTGAAAAAGCGACAGAACCTCCACACTTGGTAGCAATTACTACAGATACAGATAATTTTATAGCTGATAACAAAGTGTATTATAAAAAAACACCTATTAAACTTGATTATACATATATCTATAAGGATTTAGAAGAACAAAACAAAATTGAAGATATTATTTTAAGCGATGTTGCTTGGAATAAAACAGAAGAAACTTATTTGCAAGATGAAAAAATCTGGCAAGTAAGTTATTTTTTTGAAATTTAAAAAGAAAGAGAGGAAATAAAAATGTCAGACAAAAATAAAGTTAAATTTGGTCTTAGTAATGTTCATGTGGCAAAAATCACTAAAAACGATGAGGGTGGCATAACTTATGGGACACCATTCAAGATTCCAGGAGCAGTAAACTTAAGTTTGGACGCAGAAGGAGACAATGAGCCATTTTATGCAGATAATATAAAATATTTTGAATCTTATGCTAATAATGGATACTCAGGAGAAATAGAAATAGCAAAACTTCCTGACGAGTTTCTAACACAAATTTTAGGACAAAAAGTTGATAGTATAGGAGGAATTGTAGAAAATGTAAACGATATAATTTCTCCATTTGCATTCATGTATCAAATTGAAGGAGACCAATCAGGAACTAGATTTTGTTATTATAATACTACAGTATCTAGACCTTCAACAGAAGCCGCAACAACTGAAGATACTAAAACACCAAACACGGATACTCTATCAATAACAACTTCAGCAAGAGAAACTGATGGACAAGTAAGATATAAATTACCTTTAAGTGATACAAATAAAGAAGAATACGATTCATTCTTTGATGAAGTTCCAGAACCAAAAGATGAAGTATCTATTTAATAAAAATTGAGCCTTATAAATCAAAAATAAGGCTCTTTATTTTTTTATGAATACAAAACGATGCTCAAAAAGAAAGGAAGAAACAATGAAAAAAATCGATATTTGTGGAAAAGAATTTGATATAGATTGCAATGCTTTTACTTATATAGAGTATAGAAAAAAGTTTAAAGATAATGGAATATTTAAAGATTTTGAAATAATCAGCAATTTTACGACTATGCAAGTTTTATTAGCTGCAGAATTAAAATCTAAAAAACCAGAAATCACAGAAGCAGAATTAATAAAAGAAATATCTAGTCACATGATGAGATATATGGATGACTACATAGAAGCAGTAACTAGAATTGGATATATATGTTGTTATACAGCCAATCAAAATATTGGCGAATATGAAAATTGGTTGAAAAATCTAACTAGAATAAATACAAACGATATGTGGATTGTTGAGGTAACGGAACTTGCCGTAAACTGCTTTTGTGGACGAGAAGGTATATGAAAAACTAGAAGAAATAAACAAAGAAAACAAGAATAAAAAAGAAAGTTTATTTCCAGAACATGAATTTTTAGTTTCATGTTTAAGAATAGGCTTAAAGTTAGAAGATTTGAAAATTTTAACTTATGTAGACATTTTAAAAATCTTTATTTCTTTTTGTGATAAAGATGAAAACTATGAAAAAAATAGTGAAAGAAAAGCAACACAAAAAGATATAGATGCTTTAGTTGCAAGAATGTAGGAGGAAAACATGGCTGGTACAATAAAAGGTATAATAGTAGAAATAGGGGGAGATACATCAGGACTACAAAAAGCTTTAAAAAATGTAAATTCTGCTACTTCTAGCTTGAGCAAGGAGCTTAGAGGAGTGAACTCTTTACTCAAGCTAGATCCTTCTAATACAGAATTATTATCACAAAAGCAAACAATTTTAGCTAAAAATATTAAAGAGACAGCAGATAAGCTAGACTTATTAAAAAGTGCACAAGAGGAAGCCGATAGAAAAATATCCCAAGGAACAAAAATATCTGAAGAAAATTATAGAAATTTACAAAGAGAGATAATAAACACAGAAAACAAACTCAAAACATTACAATTAGAAGCGAGTAATTGGACAAAAGCTGGAGTAAAAATAGAGGAGTTCGGAAACAAAGTAACGAACATCTCAAGTAAAATAGATAATTTAGGAAATACATTTACAACGAAACTAACATTACCTGTTTTAGCAATAGGAACTGCAGCAATAACATCAGGAAATGATTTTGAGGCTCAAATGTCTAGGGTGCAAGCTATTGCTGGAGCAACAGAAGAAGAACTAAAAGCTCTAACAGACCAAGCCGTTAAGTTAGGAGCGGAAACTAGTTTTAGTGCAAGTGAAGCAGCAGCGGGAATGGAGAACCTAGCAAGTGCTGGTTTCACAACAAGTGAAATTATGGAAGCTATGCCAGGTCTGTTAGATTTAGCAGCTTCTAGTGGTGCAGAATTAGCAACAGCATCAGAAATAGCAGCGAGTGCTATCAGAGGTTTTGGATTAGAAGCAAGCCAATCTGGACATGTTGCAGATGTTTTTGCAGAAGCTTCTGCTAGAACTAATGCTCAAGTTGAAGATATGGGTGAGGCAATGAAATATATTGCCCCTGTTGCTAACACGATGGGATTAAAAATAGAAGAAGTTTCGGCGGCAATTGGTATTATGTCAGATGCTGGAATTAAAGGTAGTCAAGCAGGTACAAGCTTAAGAGGAGCTTTGACAAGATTAACAAAACCAACTGACAAAATGGTTGATGTAATGAATGATTTAGGAATAAGCTTCTATGATAACGAAGGAAAAATGAAATCGTTAAAAGACATGATTGCTATGTTGGAAAAAGCAACTAAAGGATTAACAGATGAAGAAGAACAATACGCATTAACTACATTGTTTGGAACAGAGTCTTTATCAGGAATGCTTTCATTAATAGATAGAGGACCAGACGAACTAGAAGATATGACAAAATCATTTGAAAATTGTGATGGAGCAGCTGAAGATATGGCTAATACAATGTTAGACAATGCAAAAGGAGCTCTAGAGAGCTTAAGTGGTTCTTTAGAAAGTGCTGGAATTGCAATACAGCAAGCATTATCTCCTAAAATAAAAGATTTAGCTAAATGGATACAAGGTCTAGTTGATGATTTTAACAATTTATCTGAAGAAGAAAAACAAAATATCGTACAAACAGGATTGTTGGTTGCAGCAATTGGACCAGCAATAAGCATATTAGGAAAACTAGGGAATGGAATAGGAAGTACTATAAAAGCATTAGGAACTTTTTCACAAGCTATTGGAGTTTTCAAGACAGGAGCAAAATCAGCGAATGAATCAGCAAATAAATTAGCAAGTGGATTTAGTTTAATAACCAATCCAGCTACAATAGCTGCCACAGTAATTACAACATCAATAGGAATAATAATAAGTCAGATTAAGAAAGCCGAAGAGGAGACTAAAAATTCTCTTACAAATATAGGAGAAGGAGCTACAGATTTTGTTACTGGAATAAATACAGCAGAGTCTCATTTAGCGTCATTCAACAGCACATTATTTGCTAGTTCATCTGAGCAACAAAAACTAAAAGAAGAAATGCAAAATATTCAAGACGGAATAACACAAATTTGCAAGACGGCTTCTGAAGAAAGAAGAGATTATACTCAAGAAGAGATTGTGCAATTAGAAGAATATTTTACAAAGCTGAGAGATTTAAAAAATCAAGAAATCGCAATTCAAAGTTCAATTGCGACAGCAATAACACAACAAGCAACGACTACTGCACAAAGTTTTCAAGGGTCATTAGAAGAGTATAAAGTTCAATCTCAAGAATGGATAAATACAGCAGTTCAACAAAGAGATGCGACATTACAATTGATTCAAGATGGAACAACACAAGAAATTGCGTTACTAAATCAAAAATATGGAAATCAAGCTACTATGCAAAACGAAGCTTATGCTACAGAATACAACAATATTATGACACAACAACAACAAAAGATAGATGCGGCTAATCAAGAAGTAGCAAAAGTAACAGAAGCTTATGCCAATGGATATTTACAAAGAGAAAGCCAAAACGATGGATTCTATTCTAAATTGCAAGAATACAATGCAAAAGTAGAATCAGAAAATCAGAGACATGGAGATAAATTACAAGAAATTGAACAAGATGATTGGAAAGGCGAATATATCCAAATGGATTTAGAGTCGAAAGAACACTTAAAACATAATGAAAATTTAAAAAAAATCTGGAACGACATGTATAAAAATATGTCTGAAGAGCAACAAAAAGAGCTTGGAGTATGGTTAGCACAAGTTGCACAAACAGAACTTTATGGAGGAAAAATAGATAATGAAACTTCCGAGATGGTAGATAATATAATAAAAAGTTATGATAGCATGCCAAAAGAAACTCAAGAAGCAATGAAAAATGCTATGAATCCTATGCTAGATGAAATGGAAAAAAAAGAACCGTCGCTATTTGCTAAAGCCAGTAGCATTGCTAACGGAATAGTTTCAAGACTTAAATCTGCATTTCAAGAACATTCTCCTTCTAAGCTAACGAGAAAAATAATGAGATATGCTATGGAACCGATGGAAGAAGAAATGGAAAAAGGTAAGGACATATTATTTAAACAAACTTCAGAAATAGGAAAAGGAATTAACAAAAGATTAAACAAAATAGACTTTGCAAAAAACATTAACAAAGAAGCACGAGAATTTACTTTGCCTAATTTTAATGAAATTAGCGGAAAAATAAAACAGCAATCCCGAACAATTTTTACAACTCCTCAAATAGTTTTCAATGTACAGGAGTTAGATGAAGCAAGACTTCAAGAATGTTTCAATTATATAAATAAGAAATTCGGAAGTCAATACTAATAAATAAAGATATTGAAAAAAGAGAAAACATAGTATATACTCTTTTTATAAAAATAAAAGGAGGAATATGCTCATGAAAAAAGAAAGGGAAAATATATTCTACAAAAAATGGTGGTTTTGGACATTAATAGTGATAATATTATCAATAATCGTTTCTATTTCTATTTATATGAATAACAAATTAACAGGAGTAGGAACAGCAGGAATAAGCAAAGAAGAGTTTGACAAGATAGAAATTGGAGAAACTACAAACTTTGAATTAAATAATATTATTGACCAAAACAATGAATGGGATAATGATGAAATATATGAAAGATGTGTAGAAAAAATAAGAGAGGAAAAAGAAGACCATAAATACACATATATTTATAAATATTATGGAGAAGAAAAAGGATATGCAATTATAACATTGCAAGCTGATTATTCAAATGGTTATTATTATAATGATGTTATAGTAATAAAAAAAGAAAATGTGGGTTTATAAAAAAAGCATCAGATTAATTCTGATGCTTTTTGTTATGGAGGAAGTAATGGTTAGAGAATTTAAGCTAATAAATGAAAAAGGACAAGAATATTCTTTGATGGATATAGAAAATCATTGCCTTTTAACAGAGCCAGAAGGATTAGGATATTCTTATGAAACTCAATACGAACAGATAGGAAGTACATTTATTACTAATTTGATAAAAACGGAACAAAAGCAAATCTCAGGACAATTAAATTTTAAAAGCTATGATAATTATAGAAACTTAATCAATTTTATAGAATCTTCAGAAAATTTAAGATTTGTATATAAAGTGCCTTATTCTGATGGAAAAAGAGAATATTTTAAAGATATACAAATACAAGAAATAACAAAAACTGAAAAGCAGACGAATGGAATAATATCAGAGACAATCAAAATTGATTGTCTTTCTTTATGGTATGAAGAAAATACTGTAATTTATTCAGTAGAGCCTGTGAGTAATGAAATAAGATGGGATTTTCGTTGGGATAGTAGATTTTCTGATTACACTTCAAGAGGAATAAATTATGTAAATAATGGACACATAGAAGCTCCAATTTATGCTGAAATAAAAGGACCTCTAGTAAATCCAAAACTAGAATTATATATAAATGGAGAGCTATATCAAACAGTAAAAATAAATATAGAAATAGAGGAATATGAAAAATTAGTATATGACTCTAGAGAGAATCAATTTGAAATATCAAAAATCAATTCTGATGGAACAAAGACAAGTTTATTTAGTCTAGATTATATAAATTTTGAAAATGATAATGTCATCAGAATACCTAAAAATAAATCTTGCGCAATAAATCTAGCAGCTGACAACGAAGTATTAAATGCACAATTGACTATATATCCTCGATATAAAGCGGTTTAGGAGGCTTATATGCAAAATCAAGTAACAGTAAATTTTAATAATAAAGATTATATCGCAAAATACAATGAACAAACTGGTTACTATGAAGCTACGCTAGAAGCACCAAAATCAGGAGGGGTATATGCAGCAGATATAACCTTTACAGATTTATATGAGCAAGAATTCAGGGATACCGCAAACATACAAGTTTTAGTAAGAGAACCAATAAAAATAGATATAAACAAAAATTTTGCTTGGATATTTGATCATAAAGATTTTACAGTAAAAGATATAGTAGAAATTGTGGACTATGAAATAAATATAGATGAAGAAACAAATGCCAATACAATAATAAATGTTTTAAAAAGGACAACAGCAAAATCAAGAGATATAGTAGCAATAAAAAAGAACAACATAGTTGTTTATTGGGGAATAATAGAAAATATCCAAAACACAGATGGAGAGGCCTTATATGAGTACACTTTAAAATATATAACTAATTTATTTAATCAGGATATTATATTACAAAATGAAGATTTGATAAAAACAACAGGAGTAGAAGATTTTATTGCAGATGCAATAACAAATAATTTTATAAGCAACTCAGATACTTTTGTAAATTTAAAATATTTACAATTAAATATAAAGACACATACAAAAAAGCAAACAAAAGTAACAAATGTAGAAAATGATATCTATAATTTGCATACTTGGATTACAAACTGTACGCAGAGTTATGACATTGTGTACAGTTTTTCAATTGTTAACAAAAAACTAGTTGTAACAATTGAAAGTAAAGAAATGAAAAAGCAATTAATAGATGTATTGGCACAGCCTATATCAAATTATGTGGAAGTGTTTGAAACAGATATAGTGAGTAAGGTTGTAGTACTTACAAAAACAAATACATATACACTTTATTTGTTAAACGATAGAACTACAACGACCGATAAGACCAATGTAAATAGGGCTGAGGGAAGAATCGAGACAATTTATACAGAAGAATATGAAGATGCACCGCAAGCAGCATTAGATGAAATAAAAGCTAATTCTTATAATCATAATATTACATTTTCATATTTTAATCGATTTATTCCTGTCGGAACACCAATAGCGATAAAGACAAAAGAGTCTTTAATATTCAACACATATATTTCTGCAGTAAAAATAAAGCAAAATAAATTTTATGAGTATACTTGTGGAAATATCCGTATTAATTTTATAGATAAATTATTGAAAGAAAGGAAGAAATAATATGTTAAAAGGACATGTTTTTAGTAAACAACTATTTGGAAATCCCATTTTCGCATTATTTATTAATACTTTTTTAAATGGGCTTAATGGAGTTTCGAACAATTTTAAAAATTCAATGGCTGTAAGCTTTAGTGGTTCAAATGTAACTGTTGCAAGTGGAGCTGTATGCATACAAGGTAGATTTTTAGAAGAAGATGCAACAAGTACAATTCCTGCAGGAACAGAGAATATGTTTTGTAAACTTGTTATAGAAATTAACTTGGATCAAGAAAATACAGAAGGTTCTTTTTTACAGGGAGCATACAAAATAATAAAGTCTTCAAGTGATTATCCAAAATTAACACAAGATAACATTGTGAAAAATGATGCAGGTGTTTATCAGTATGAATTAGCACGATTTAAAAATACCCCATCAGGGATAACAAATTTTCAAGACATGAGAAACTTTTTAGATTATAAAAGTATTTATACTGAAATTTCAGAGGAATATCACGAAGTATTAGCAGAATTACAACAAGAGTTAACAGATGTACAAGAAAATCTAGATGAAATGGTAGAAGATATAGTTTTAGTTCAAAATAAAGATCAATTGGAAACTATTATTAAAAATGTAATTTTAGAAGATAACAAAAAGAAATATTATGTAGGAAAAATCATATTAGATACAAAGAATGTAAACCCAAGAACTTATTTAGGATTTGGTACTTGGGTTTTATGGGGACAAGGAAGAGTGCCTGTTGGAGTAAATACATCTGATTCTAGCTTTAATACAGCAGAAAAAAAGGGAGGAAGCAAAACACATGCTATTACATCATCTGAAATGCCTGCACACAATCATAGCATTCCAAAACTAAGCGGTACTGCTGCAAGTGCAGGTGGTCACAGACATAGATTACAAAGAAGTTCTGAACAAACTGATTTTTCTTTAATGGGTCAATTTACAAACAGAGCAAAAGGTCATGAACCAATTCAACAAGCTGGAAATTATATTTGGGATACTTTATCCCCTAGCACAACTTACGCAGGGACACATACTCATAGTGTTTCTACAAACGCAAGCAACACAGGAAACAAAGGAAGTGGTACAGCTATGAGCTTATTGCAACCGTATATAACTTGTTATATGTGGAAAAGAACATCATAAAATTTAATTAATTTTAAGGAGAATTATGGAAGAAGAGAGAATAAAGAACAAAATAACAGAAAAAATATTGGAACCTTCAATAATTTATACAGATTCTACTTTTTTATTAAAGATAAAGGTTGATTTTATAGAGAGCTATAATTTAATAACAGAGGATAACAGTAATCTAGTAACAGAAAGTGAAGATAATTTTATTACGGAAGGAGATTACTATGAATAAAAAGATAAGTGAACTAACAAAAGCAACAGAAGTAAAAGATGAAGATATTATAATGATATTACAAAATAATGAAAATAAACAAGTAGAAGCCAAAACCTTTTTTAATAATAGGTACAAATTGAAAATTGGCGAAAATACTGATCCAGGAAGTGAGATAACTATTCCTTGCTACTATAAAGTAGGAACGGATGTATTAGATGTCTATTTGAATGGAGAAAGACTTTTAAAAAGTTCTGATGACTCAGGGACAGACGGACATTATCGAGAAGTAGGCGATGCAGGAAGTATAAGTAATAAAATTAAGAGTACAACGGATTGGAGTTTATCACAAGGAGATACTTTAGAACTAGTAGTAAGGGGGGAATATAATGCAATCTAATTTAAAAATAGCAAGTAGCAACAAAGAGCCAAAAGAAAATGTAGATATATTGAATACTTTAAAGAAAAGAGGTGTTGTATATGATACCTCAAACTAAAAGAAGAATACAACTATTTAATAATGCAGACAATATAAATAAAACAATAAATCTAAAGGACTCTGCATATAATTACAGCTACTTATATATAGAAGGAGACCAAGATATAATTTATGCCATAGTTCCTATCTACTCAAAAACGCAAAAGAGTTTTAGAGGAACTGGTGGCTGGTCAGGTACAAGTTCTCCTAACTTGGGAACTACAGCAATAACAGGGGATATCAGCAATAGCGGAAAAACATTAACGATTAATGGTTTTCTTTCTATGGTTCATAACAGCAACAGTAATAATGCAGAAAGTATAGAAAGGTTTTGCAAAAAAATCGTGGGAATAAAATAGGTAGTACTGCATAGAGGACTATTTATTTTTTGAGTATTTTTTAGGAGAATTAAAATGCAAGAAAATGAATTTTTAGAAAGACTTGTAGCAGTAGAAGAAAGAAGCAAGTCAAATACCAAAAGGATAAATGAATCAGAAACTAGACTGAATGAAGTTGAAAAGGTCTTGAATAATGTAGACAAATCACTTTCAGTAACAGTAGAACAAATAAAAAATATAGCAGAAGATTTAAAACAAACAAGCATTAATTTTAAAGAAGCTATGATGAGAAGTAATACAGCAAATAGTAAAGAAACGGCATTGTTAAAGGAAAAATGTAATGATCTAGAAAAGAAATATGAAAAATTAGATAGTAAAATCGAACAAGAAACTATAGGCAAAGATGCTGAAAATTGGAGAAATTCAAAAAGTAAAATAATTTCTTGGGTAATAACAGCAATTTTAGCAATAATTGCTGGTGTATTAGGTGTATCAAAGTTTTTGTAGAAAGGGGGAATAAATGTGGAGATAACAGTAGCAATAATAATTACTGCTCTTACTTTAATAGCAGGAGAAATTACTAAATTAACAGCTTTAGATAATAAATACATACCTCTGCAAAATATAATAATTGCAATAGTAGCTAGCATAGTATGTATAGCTTTTAAAGTAGAAGATATGTCAGTTTTAGAAACAATAGTAACATGTGTATTCGGAACAATGTCTGCGGGTGGTATAGCAGATCTAAAAAAAGTAACTAAATAATTAAAAGGAGGAGATTTAAAATGGTAAATATAAGAAAAAATTTAGTAGATTCTAGTAAATATAATATAAAGTGTCCATACGAGATGAATGCAGAGTTTATAGTAGTACATAATACAGCAAACGATGCGAGTGCTAATAATGAAATAGCATATATGAAAAGTAACAACAATAAAGTATCTTTTCATTATGCCGTAGATGATAAAGAAATAGTACAAGGCATTCCAGAAAACCGCAATGCTTGGCATGCAGGAGATGGCGGAAGTGGTAAAGGTAATAGAAAAGGTCTATCAATAGAAATATGTTATTCAAAGTCAGGTGGAGAAAGATTTGATAAGGCAGAAGAAAATGCAGCCGAATTTATAGCTTCTAAATTAAAAGAAAAAGGTTGGGGAATAGATAAGGTAAAAAAACATCAAGATTTTGCTAATAAGTATTGTCCTCACAGAACATTAGATTATGGCTGGGATAGATTTTTAAATAAAATAAGAAAGTATTTAGGAGAAGAAGCAGTAGATAATACACCTAATAATCCTACAAAAGACTTAAACACAATAGTTAATGAAGTAATAGCAGGGAAATGGGGTAATGGAGCAGACAGAAAAGCTAACTTAGAAAAAGCAGGATATAACTACAGTGAAGTACAAGCATTAGTAAATCAAAAATTAACTGGTAAAACTTCAAACAGTACAAGTAAAAAATCTATTAGTACAATTGTAGATGAAGTAATCGCAGGAAAATGGGGAAATGGTGATGCTAGAAAAAAAGCTTTGCAAAATGCAGGATATGATTATAATGAAGTTCAAGCGGCAGTTAATAATAAATTATCTGGAAAATCTACAAGTCCAAATAGAAAATCAAATGAAACAATAGCTAATGAAGTAATAAAAGGATTATGGGGAAACGGACAAGAAAGAAAAGATAAACTAACAAAGGCAGGATATGATTATAATGCAATTCAAAAAATAGTAAATCAAAAGTTATAAGATAGAAGAGCTAGATTAGATTAATTTCTAGTCTAGCTACTTTTTACTTTTAACCTCTTTTAGGTTTTTCTGTAAAAGTTTGTCCACAGTCAGGACAATAATAATCTCCAGTTTTTCCACCAAAAATTATTTCTGGCTCATAATTCTTATGACTGCATTTTTTCTTCTGTATTTTATTATTATTTTGCTCTTCCATTTTTTACACCTCCTTGACTTCATAAAAGTATAAGAATTTAAATCTTTATATTAATATTATACGTGAGCTATTTTTTCATTTTTTTTAAAATCTTAAAAAATCCCTTAAATCAAAGAATGTAAATATATTAGTTTAAAATTTAAATTCTTTAAAATCGAACCTCGTAAGCCAAATTTTTATTGATATTTCAAGAAAAATTTGATTTTTTGATAAAAATATGTTAAAATAACTATTGACAAGGAATAAAACATATGTTACAAATTTATTACATTATTTTTAAAGTTATATAACATTTTGAAAAATTCTTGAAAATGAAAAATACTTATGATAAAAATGTATTACAAAATAATATTTGGAGAATATAATAATATAATGTTATATTAGGAGTTGATTAATATGGCGACAAAGAGTTTTTTAAAAAATATAGTCATTAAAGATAAAAAATCTGCACTCGCGTTTCTGAGCGCATTAGAAAATTCAGAAGGAAAAAAGAAAAAAGATGTAGATTTTGACAAGTCAGTAGAAACTATAAAAGATGCAGAAACAATTAAAAAAATATTTAGAAGGAAATAGAAATGGGATATAAAGTAATAAATCTAAAAGATATATATAGTAACATAGGAGAAAAAGAAACAAAAAGCACACTTAATAATTTTGAGTGTGCTTTAAATAAAGACGTTGAATATTTCATAAAAGAAAAAGCAATAGAGTTTTCAAAACAAGACATAGCAGAAACATTTTTAGTTATGACATCTTATAAAAAAGAAGATGTAATTGTAGGATATTTTTCATTTGCTACTAAAGTTGTAAGAGTAAAGAGAAATACTCTTACAGGAAAAAAGAAAAAACGATTTTCTCGATTTTCGGAATATGACGAAGAAAATAAATGTCATTATATACCACTTCCTTTAATAGGACAATTAGGAAAAAATTATAAAAATGAATATAATAAATTAATATCAGGAGATATTTTATTAAAATTAGCTTGTGAAAAAATAAAGGAAGCACAGGATATTTTAGGAGGTAGATTTATATTCTTGGAATGTGAAGATAAACCAAAATTAAAGGAATTTTATGAAAGCAATGGGTTTGTTTGTTTTGGAAAAAGAAATCTTGAAAAAGATGAAAGAGAGAAAAATTCAGGAGAATATTTATTGCAAATGCTTTGCGATTTAAGTAATATTTGATACATATTAAGAACTAATCATAGTTCTTTTTTCTTTTCGACAAATTTCGCACGACAAGATAAACATAATGTTGTATAATAATTGTAGAGGTGGTAAATATAAATATAAAAGAAGCTTATTTAAAATCTCTACAAATGATAAAAATTTTAAATATAAAAACTGAAGAAGAGTATATAAAAATTTTAAGAGACTATTTACTTTTGAGCTTGCCTAGTTTAAAATATATGTCGGGGGAAGAAGATTTTAATAAAATAATAAAATTATCAGAAGAAGTCTAAAAGACTTCTTTTGATTTTCATAAAAGAAAATGGCACTTTTCCACCATAGAGGACAAAATGTATGTTATATAAAATTTTGAACATACTAAAGACAAAAGGTGGAAAGATATGAGAATTGAGATATTGCTAAAAGAAATTAGAAAGAAAAAACGGATATAGTTTAGAACGATTAGCAAGAACAACAGGAATTTCTAAATCGCATTTAAATTATATAGAGAAAAACGAAAAAGAGCCGTCTTTGTCTATGGCTATTAGAATATCGCAAGCATTAAATATAAAAATAGAAGAATTATATAAAGTAATACCATAGTACATTTTAGAACTATGGTATTTTTGTAAAAGAAAATGGTAGTTTCATAAAATTTCCACCATAGAGGATGAATAAGAAGATATTTATACATCAAGAGCTCTTAATAAAAAAGAAGGAGAAATAGATGTATGAAAAATATAATATTAGATGAAGTTTTTAAAAAAAGAATAATTGAAAGTAGTATTTTTAAAAAAGAAGAGCAAAAAGATGTAAAAGAGAATTATCTTTTGTGTAGAAAGTGTTATCTTTTAGGAATTTTAGATAAAGGAATTTCTAGCAAAGATTAGCCTTTCGTGATGTGTAGCAATCTGAAATTTGTAAGTTATAATGGTATCGGGTCTTCGCTACCAATTTTTTAGACTCATTATTACCGTAAGTCAAGATACACAATGGCTTCGGTGGTTGTGAGTTCTATTTTTTTTACCCATTTGTGTACAAACTTTTTCATTTCTTGTTGGGAGTTTTTATTAAGGCTAGAAAGCTCTGTTTTCAATAACTTACGTACTTTTTCGGGTGTGATATAGTCATGCTCAACAATAAGCTCTCTTTTTTCAATTTCGTTTCTTAAGAATTCTTGTTTTTCTTCTATTTCTTTCATTTCATCAGTAATTTTTTTGTTTCCAAATCCTTGACAGCATAATTCTAATAATTTGTCAGCTCTTTTTTCCATCTCATTTATATTTTTTTGCATTAATTCAATATCTCTAGCATAATTAATTTGTGTTTTTTTGTACTCACTACTAACATTGTTTACTATTTCTTCTAGTGTAGAATTATTTAATAGTTCTTTTGTTAATAATTCTACAACCTTATTTTCTATCATATCTTTTTTTATCATTCTAGCATCACATTTGCCTATTTTTGTGTTCGAACCGCACCTATAATATTGATTTTTATATATGCGTCCATTTTTCTTTTTTGTAGTTTGTGTAGTTCCAACATAAACAGAGTCACATTTTGCACAGTGGATTAAACCTGTTAACAAATAGAAATTTTTACTTGCTGTACTTTGTTTTGCTTTTGTTTTAGTATTGACCATATAAAACACCTCTTTATTAATTATAGCTGGTATAGTACCCTCATGCCTTACCATATTTTTATTAATATCTCTATGATTTTCTTTTGTACCTTTTGCATATATATAATTACCAATATATTTTTCATTTTTTAATAAATCATACAAAGAATTTTTCTTAAATTCAGTTCCTCTTTTTGTCTTATATCCTAATTTGTTTAGTTCTAAAGAAATGTCTATTAAAGAGTATCCTTTTAATCTCATATCAAAAATTTTTCTAACTACTTCTGCTTCTTTTTCATTAACTACATATTTACCATCAACAATATCATAGCCTAATGGAGGAATACCGCCGTTAAATCTACTTTCTTTCGCATTGCTTTTTAAAGCTCTTTTAACATTAGAAGCAAGATTCCCAGAGTAATATTCATCTAATCCTGCTAGCATGGTATTAACCAATTTTCCTTCTGGAGTATCATCATCTAGAAGTGGTTGAGTTATAGAAACTAAATTTATTCCATATTTTTTAAGTTTGTTTCTATAAAATAAACTATCAAAAGCATTTCTTGCGAATCTATCTGTTTTCCATACAAGAACATAAGAAATAATTCCATTATTTTTTGAAGAAGCGGCAATTAAGTTTTGAAATTCTTCTCTGCTAGATGTTCTACCAGACTTAGCTTCATCACAATAGAATTTAACTATAATTATATTATTTTTCTTGGCATATTCTAATTGCTCATCTATTTGCTGTTTAATACTAGCTTCTGTTTGGAGATTAGAAGAATATCGACAATAACCAAAAGCCAAAGAAAAATCAGAAAAATTAAAGTATTGCTTTTCCATAAATTTTTCAATTTCTTTTATGCTTTCGAAATCATGCTTTAATATTTCTTCTTGAATAAGATCTAACATATTACACCATACTTTCCTTCATAAAATTCAATAGCATTCTTCATATATTCTTCTGTAACCCCAAAATAATCTGCCAGACTATAAAGAGTATTAATTCCGTTTCAAAATCGCTAATTTTAAATTTTCAAAAGGAATAAGGACATAATAACTCCATTTCTTAGCACGATATTCTTGTTTATCAATAAGTATTTTATCAGAACTAGAATAATTATAAGTAGCGTCCATATAATAATGTCCCAGTTCTTCGGAAAGAACGCACTTTTCCAAATTTGTATTATCTATATTTTTGTGATTTAAGGCAATGGCATTTAATTTATCATAGTTAAGATAGATGCCATTTATATCTTCATCTATAAAATAATCATATATTTTAACATTTTCTTTTTCAGCTAAATCATACAATGTGTCTAAATTCATTTTTTCCTCCGAATATAACATGTTTTTTATTCTTTTGTAAAAATTAGTATATTTGTTATTTATTTTTAATATCTTCTAATAATTGTATTATCTCTGCAATAGAACTAAACAATAAAGCAGAAATAAATGTTGCAACAAATATTGCAATACCTATTGCTATATTTAATACAATTCCAACAAAACCTAAAATGCAACCTAAAACAATAATTACTATTACTAAAGATTTTATAATTCCAGCCAAATGATTCTTTTTATAATGTATTTCTTCTGATGTTAATCCATATTTTTGAATACAATCTGAACAAAAACCATTTGTCAACTCACTTTCCATACATTCTTTACTACATTTTTTGCATTGCATAATATAACACCCCTTTTATAAAATTTTTATTTCTTTTTTAAATTGTCTTTTAAAACAAATTTTGCAAACTCTTCTATTTTTTCCTGTTGTTCTTTTGTAGGTGGGTTATAGTCTTTTTTGCTTAATCCTATATTTATTTTATCTGAATCTAAATTACTTGGATTTCTTTCATTTGATTTACCTAATAAATAGTCAGTTGTCACATTAAAATATTCAGCTAGAGCTATTAATGTTTCTGTACTCATATCACGTTTCCCGCTTTCATAATAACCAATTGCGGGAATAGAAACACCTAAATATTTTGCTAAATCATTTTGAAGTAATCCTTTTTCTTCTCTCAATTGTTTTAATCTATTCATATAAACACCTCTTACAAAGATATTATATAACAATATGTTAGATATGTAAAGTATTAAAAAAATATTTCTTAGGGCGACAACGCTTATAACAAAATGTTAAAAATATTTTAAAAAAAGTATTGACAACTAACATAATGTTATATATAATTGTGATAGTTAAGATAACAAATTGTTAAAAAAAGGAGGCTAAGAAATGAAAAGTTTTAATTTACAGCAATTAAGAGAAAAAAATGGATACACTCAAAAACAGGTAGCTGAATTAACAGAAGTTGCAGTAAACTACATTTACATGTTAGAAAAAGGAATGCGAAATCCAAGTGATAGCTTAAAAGAAAAGTTATCAAGATTATATAAATGTTCAATAGAAGAAATTTTTTTGGCTATCAAACTAACAAAAAGTTAAATCAAAAAAAGGAGGTGAGAACATGAAAATAGAAATCAACATAGAAGATATAAAAAAATTAGAACAAGCAAGAGATGCAATCAATGAAATAATTTCAATGAATTTATCAAAGCCATTAGAATTTGAACTTACAGAAAAAAACTTAAAAAGAGCAAAAAAAATAAAGGACATATGTTCTAAAGGCTGGGTAAGAGCAGAAATAAAAATAGTAAGTGCTGCTGGAACAGAACTTACTAAAATAATCTAATTATTTATTGTTAATGGCATTTAAACAATAATAGATTTGCTTAGTTAATTCTAAAAGAGCTTCTTGTTGTTCATCAGTAAAACAGTCATTTTTAATTATGTTTTCAGTTTCTTCTTTGAAATTGCTAAGTATTTCATCTGAATTAGACATAAAAACCACCACCTTTCAAAAGCATTATAGCATAGGTGGAACAAAAGGAAAAGAGGAGACAGGCTTTTAAGAATTAAAATGCAGTCTTGAGTAAGTTTCGAGGTAATTATAGCAAATAAACGATAAAAATCAAGGAGGAGAATTATGCAAGAATTTATAGATGATTTTTGTTCTACACTAGCAAAAATTATAAAAATAGAGGAAGGAGTTGAAACAAATGAAAAAAATAGATGTAAACAAAGTATATAAGTTTATAGGACAAGCAGTAGTATATAGCACAATATATTTAGCAGCAATAGTAGGAACAGTATGGGCATTTTGCCAAAACACAATTTATTAGAAAGGAGGAAAAGGAATGTTTAATAGAAAACAAAAAGAAATTGACAGATTAAATTCAAGATGTATAGAACTAGCTACAGAACTAAGAGACACAAAACTAAAAAACAAACAACTAGAAGGAGCAAGATTTTTAGATGTTAGAAATAACACAAAGATATTAGAACAAAACAACAAAAAGGTCGAATTAATAAAAAGAATAAAAGAATTACTAGATTGCAATAAATACAATAATGCTGAATTAATTTTAAACAAAATAAAAGAACTAGTTAGAGACCATCAATCTAAAAACTAGTTCACAAAAAATCTTATATAAACATACGATTTCTACTTAATTATAGCAAAAATAAAAGTAGAAATCAAGAGGGAGAGAGAAATGGAAAAGAAATATAAATATATAAATTTAAAAACAAAAGAAGAAGTAGAAGACTTTATGGCAGAAGAGTATGTGTTAAATCGTTTAGGAATAACAGTAACTCCAAAAGGAAAAAATGGAGAAATGACCTTAGAACAAATAGAGAATATCCAAGAAACAGTAGAATGGTTTTTCAGCGGTAATTGGATAAAAGAAGAAGTGGAGGATTAGATATGGAGATCACATTTGAACAAATAAAAAAAGCAAATGAAACAATAAATACGACAAATATAAAAGGTAAAGAATACGCGGAAGTAAATCAAAGGATTAAAGCTTTTAGAATGGTTTATCCAACAGGAAGTATAGACACAGAAATGCTAAAAGACGAAGATGGTATTTGTGTATTTAGAGCAGTGGTTAGCATTGGTACAACTATTTTAGGAACTGGAACAGCGTATGAAAAGGAAAATAGTTCTTTTATAAATAAGACAAGTTATATAGAAAATTGTGAGACATCTGCAGTAGGTAGAGCTTTAGGTATGGCAGGATTTGGAATAGATACAAGTGTAGCAAGTGCAGAAGAAGTAGCAAATGCAATGACACAACAAGATAGCGAAAAAGTAATAGATAAGAAAATGGCAGAAAGTTTAAATAAAGCAATAGATAATGCAAAAATAACAGATGACATAGTTGACTTAATTTTAAATCAGTATGGATATACAAGCACAAGTGAAATAAAAATAAAAGATTATATGAATATTGTAAATGACTTTAAAGCTAAAAAGTAGGTGGTTAAATGACTAAATTAGATACTACAGGAATAATAGAGGATATAGCAATAGACTATAAAACAAATAAAGCTAAAATAAGCTTACTTTTAGATACAAAACAACTAAATATACTAGAAGAACTAAAAAACAACGGAAAACTTAATATGGTGCTAAAGAAGTATAGAAAAAAGAGAAGCTTAGATAGTAATGCTTATGCTTGGGTTTTATTAGGAGAATTGCAGAATACCCTTAATATACCTAAAGAAGAAATTTATAGGGATTTAATAAAAAATATAGGAAGCTATGAAGTTGTTCCAGTAAAAAACGAAGCAGTAGAAAAATTTAGACAAGCATGGAGTAAAAATGGCTTAGGTTGGGTAACAGAAACAACAAAGAGTAAGCTAGAAGGATTTACAAATGTAATTACATATTATGGCTCTAGTACTTATAATACAGCAGAAATGACAAGATTAATAGATTTAATTGTAGAAGAATGTAAGCAATTTGAAATAGAAACAAAACCACAAGAAGAGATAGATTCTCTTTTGAAGGAATGGGATAAGAAATGAAATCTATAATACAAAACAAAAAAGAATGCTACATAACAGGAAGTACTTGCAACTTACATAAACATCATGTTTTTGAAGGTACTGCAAATAGAAAACTAAGTGAACAAGATGGATTGTGGTTATGGCTAAGAGGAGACTGGCACAATTTAAGTGATTATGGTGTGCATTTTAATAAAGAATTAGATTTAGAACTAAAAAGAATGGCTCAAAAGAGATGGCAAGAATATTACAACAAAACAATAGAAGATTTTATAGCCAGATATGGCAAGAATTATTTATAAATGGAGGTAAAAAAATGAAAAATGAAGATTTAAAAACAGGAATGATATTAGTAACAGAAAAAGATGAATACGTAATGGTTTTAAAAG
>CALXEU010000066.1 GCA_944387395.1 uncultured Clostridia bacterium
TGTTGCAAAGCAAATTGAAAAAATTCAAAAAGAACTTGAAAAAGTTTCCTAAAATTTAGCCCTAAAAACTAAATTTTTTAGGGCTAATGTTTAAAAATTTTTGGGACATTTTCAAAAATCATTGACATTGTTTAATTATAATAACTTTGGAAGAAATAATTTACAATATTTATCTTAATTCATTTATTATTATATTACGTGTTATTCCCATTCCAATATTGGATATCCTTCATTTTTATTATTTGCATCTGCCTTAAAAGCATTATCTCCATTTACTACATCTAGTATACTTGGAAATGCAGAAACGCTGTCCAATTCTTCTATTCCTGTAGAATCTCCCAACCCTACTGCTTTTTCAAAAGTACCAGCTAGATAAGCACAATTTTTAGCTGTTGAACCATAATAAATATCTCCTGCTATACTACCTATCTTTTTGTCTAAATCTGTTACAACTATATTTCCAGTATTATATACATTTTCAAAGTTTGTTTTATTATTTGTAGCATTTACTCCAATTATTCCTCCTGCTCTCTTTAATAGTTCACTTTTTAATGTACCAATGTTAAAAACATTTTTAACTAATAAATCCTTCATTGTTTGGCGACCAACAATTCCACCTAGCATAATTCCTACTGCGTTTCCTTCTACGGTTTTAGCATTATAACAGTTTGTTATTTCAGATGATTGCGACATTCCTATAATACCTCCAACATAGCATTCGGTATTTACATTACTATAAGCTTTTACCTCTGCCATATTATAGCAATTCTTAATATAATCAGAATCAATTTCGGTATGACCACATATTCCACCAACACTCATTACTTGATTTCCTGCATCTGCATTTATATTACCTTTATTATAACATTTATTAATATTAAGAGTTCCTTGCCCTACTATTCCTCCGCAACCAATATCTGCACCACCACCTTCTTCTTTTATATTTTTACAAGTAATATTGGCAAGATTATAGCAATTTTCAATAATTTTTCCTTCTTTCATGACTCCACATAAACCGCCAACTGGCATCCATGAGCTTCCTGTTGCATTTATAGTACCTGATACATGGCTATTATAAATATTATTGTGTGTTTTTGATACAATTCCTCCTATATTTACAAGATTTCCTTTAACGTTTATGTTTACATTCTCCAATCCTATATTTTTAATTTCACCATAACTTACACAAAACAATCCCGCTTGCACATCTTCCGTTGAGTCTATATTTATATATAATGAACGTATTATTTTATTATTTCCATCAAATGTACCATAAAAATTATTTCCTTCTTCATATCCTCCAATTGGCTTAAATCCTGTTCCTGTTATCAGTGCCTGTTTTAATGGACCTTCATATCCATATTCTTCATAATCCGTTCTGCTTGCATTTACATATGATTTGTCCGAATTAAAATCTAGATTTAGTCCTAGCTTTACAGTCTTTCCTTCATAGTTAGTTCCACTGGTTACATCATGTGCAAAGAATACTAAATCTTCTATACTATTTATTACTAAAGTATTTTCATTTTCTTGTTCTAATTCTCCTGGATTTTCATCTGTTACTTGTGGAATTTCAATATTGCCTGTGTATTCTTCTATTAACGAATCTATGGATGCCATATCTGTAAGTTCATTTTTTGTTGCTTGCTCTGTTTTTAAAGATGCTTCTTGAGCTTTTGTTATTAACCCATTAGGACCTAACACTAAACTAATACTTACTCCTGCTAGTATCAGCAAAACAACTATCGTTACCACTAACGCAATTAATGTTATTCCGCTTATTTTGTTTTTCTTTTTCTGTTGTTTTCCTATCATTTTCTTCTTCCTCCCTTTTTTAACGCAAAAAAGACAGAAGTGTTATTTTTATAACATTTCTATCTTTATTTTTCTTTTATTTATTTTTCGAAAAGTATTTTCTGAATATAGCAAATAAGCCTTAGATCTATTTTCTAAAGTTAAGCTCTCTCTCTCTCTCTCTCTCTCTCTCTAGAGTACCAAGGGTTTTAAGATTTAGCATATTTTACTTTTCTCCTTTGCGTTTATTTTACTTTTTTATTCTAACATAATAAGTTTTTATTTGCAACCCTTTTTTCATTTTGTATCGAAGCAATTAAAAAAATAACACTCATCTACTCAAAGATAAGCGTTATTCATTACTTTATTCTAGGAATCCCTTATAGTGTCTTGTAACAAGTTGAGATTCTAATTGTTGTACTGTTTCTAGTGCAACACCTACTATAATTAGTATTGATGTTCCTCCAAATGCAATATTTAATCCTGTAAATCTTGTAAGCATAGGTATTATAGCAATAAGTGCTAGGAATAATCCTCCTACTAATGTAAGTTTTGAAATTACAGAAGATAAATATTCTGTTGTTGGCTTTCCTGCTCTTATTCCAGGTATAAAGCCTCCATTTCTTTTAATTGTTCCAGATATTTCTGCTGGATTGAATGTTGCATATGTATAGAAATATGTAAATCCTAATATTAATAATAGGTAAACTGCTGCGTTAGCTATTGTGTATCCAATTCCTACACTTGAAGATGATGTTGCAAGTGAGAATTTGTAAATTTCTGCCCAAAATCCTGTTGCTGTGGCAATATCTCTATTAAATATTTGAATAATCATTGCAGGGAATGTCATGAATGATGAAGCAAATATTATTGGCATAACACCTGCCATAGCAAGTTTTAATGGAATATTTGTATTTTGTGCTCCAACCATTTTTCTTCCAACTACACGCTTTGCATATTGAACTGGTATTCTTCTTTCTGCTAGCTGTATAAATACAACTCCTGCAACTAAAATTAATATTCCAATTATTAGTGCTAGAGCTTTTATAAGACCAACAGTGCTAAATGTTCCTGTTCCAAATATTAATCCCCAAACTTCTGTAGTTCCAGATGCTAAACCTGATACTATACCTACAAATATAATAATTGAAATCCCATTTCCTATTCCTTTATTTGTAATTTGCTCACCTAACCACATAAGTATTGCAGTTCCAGCCATTAATGATATAACGGTAACTGCTCCACCTAAAAAGCTTGTATCTAGGAATAATCCTGTTCCCTTATATGATAAGAATATTCCTAATCCTTCTACTAAGGCTAAAACTATAGTTAATATTTTTGTGTATTTATTAACTCTAGTTTTTCCTTCTTCTCCACCTTCTTTTACTAATCTCTCTAAAGAAGGTATTACCATTGATAAAAGCTGTATTACGATTGATGCTGTGATATATGGTGTTATTGACATTGCAAATATTGAAAGTCTTGAGAATGCACCTCCAGATATTGTATCAATTAATCCTGTAACACCATTTGTTGCAGCACTCATTTCTTCACCAATAGTAATTGTATCTACTCCAGGTATTGTAATGTAACAACCAAGTCTGAATATTACTATTAATAGTAATGTATATAGTAATTTTTTTCTTACTTCAGGGGTTTTTAACGCATTTTTTATGGTTTTGAACAAATTACATCACCTCTGTCTTTCCACCTAAAGCTTCAATAGCTTCTTTTGCTGACTTTGTGAATCTAACAGCAGTTACATTAACTTTCTTGTTTAATTTTCCAGTTCCAAGAACTACGATTCCATCATTTATTTTTTTAATTATTCCGTCATCTACTAAGCTTTGTGCTGTTACGTTTTCAGATTTTGATTTTGATAACATTGTTAATGTTACTTCTGTGTATTTTAATGCGTGGATATTTGTAAATCCTCTTTTTGGTAATCTTCTATATAATGGTGTTTGACCACCTTCGAATCCACGTCTTACTCCACCACCTGATCTTGCTTTTTGACCTTTATGTCCTCTACCAGATGTTTTTCCAAGACCTGAACCAACTCCGCGTCCTACTCTAGTTCTTGTAGTATTTTTTTGTGCTGGTTTTAATTCATCTAATTTCATTTCGTGACTACACCTCCTAATATATTAATTAATTTTAAAAAATTTTATTTCTTAATAATTATAGTATTTCTTCAACTTTTTTGCCTCTTTTTTGAGCAACAGATTCAGCTGTTTGCATATTTTTAAGGCCTTCTATTGTAGCATATACAACATTTCTAGGATTATTTGTTCCAATTATTTTTGTTCTTATGTCTCTATATCCAGCAAGTTCTAGAACAGGTCTAACACTTCCACCTGCTATAATTCCAGTACCTTCTCCAGCTGGTTTTAACATAACACTTGCACTTCCAAATTTTCCTATAATTTCATGTGGTATAGTTGTGTCTACTATTGAAACTTCAATTAAATTCTTCTTTGCGTCTTGAATTGCTTTCTTTATAGCATCTGGAACTTCTGCTGCTTTTCCATTTCCAACACCTACGTGTCCAGCTCCGTCTCCAACAACAACTACAGCACTAAATCTAAAGTTTCTTCCACCTTTAACAACTTTAGCAACTCTGTTTATTGCTACTACTTTCTCTTTTAATTCTGTAGAATTTTCTTCTTGCACTATTTTTCCCTCCTAACTTAGATGTTTATAACTTTTAGTTATTTTTTATTTTATATTAGAATTCTAATCCTGCTTCTCTTGCAGCCTCTGCTAAAGCTTTTACAACTCCATGATATAAATATCCAGATCTATCGAAAACAACTGTTGTTATTTTCTTATCCTTTGCTTTTTTAGCAATTAAAGCTCCTAGTTCTTTTGCTGCAGCAACATTTGCATGCTTTTCTTTTACTTCTTTATCTAAAGTAGATGCATAAACAAGAGTTGTTGCATTTACATCATCTATTATTTGAACAAATAGATTCTTGTTGCTTCTATATACACATAGTCTTGGACGCTCTTGTGTTCCATTTACTTTTGTACGAACACGCACATGTCTTCTTTCTCTTTCCATTTTTCTGTTTATTTTTCCAACCATTTCTTACTCCTTTCTAATCAATGTAACAGCATTGATTTTAGTAATTTTTAGTCTTTTATTTTAGATTATTTCTTACCAGTTTTTCCTTCTTTACGTCTGATATGTTCTGTTGCATATTTTATACCTTTCCCTCTATAAACTTCAGGTGGTCTCTTTGATCTAACTTGATTTGCAACTTCTCCAACTTGCTCTTTGTCTATTCCTCTAACTGTAATATGGTTTGCATCTACTAAATCAAATGAAATTCCAGCAGGTGGTTCCATTTCTACTGTATGAGAATATCCTAAATTCATTACAAGTTTATTTCCTTGTTTTTGAGCTCTATATCCAACTCCATTTATTTCTAGTTCAACTTTGAATTCATTAACAACACCTTCAACCATATTATGTATTAATGCTCTAGTTGTTCCGTGTAAGCTTTTATTTAAATTTGTATCATCAGGTCTTGAAACTTTTATCTCATTTCCATCTAATTCAACTTTAATATTTGGATGAATATCTCTTTCAAGACTTCCCTTAGGTCCTTTTACAGTAATGTGTTGTCCATCAATTTTTACTTCAACTCCAGCAGGTACTGCAACAGGCTTATTTCCTATTCTTGACATTTTGGTTTTTCCTCCTTTTACATAATTGTTTCGGTTTTTAAGTAACACTTTTGCCTATATTTAGATTACCATACATAAGCTAAAACTTCTCCACCTAATCCTAAATTACGAGCTTCTTTGTCTGTCATTATTCCCTTAGATGTTGAAATTAGTGCTATTCCTAATCCATTTAATACTTTTGGTAATTCATCTTTAGATGCATAAACTCTTAAGCCTGGTTTGCTTATTCTTTTTAATCCATCTATAACTTTTTTACCTTTTTCTGTATATTTTAGTGTAATTCTTATAACACCTTGATTATTTTCTTCCTTTATTTCTTCAAAAGACTTTATATATCCCTCTTTAAATAGAATCTCTGCTATAGCAAGTTTCATATTTGAAGATGGTATGTCAACAGTTTTATGCTTTGAGCTGTTAGCGTTTCTGATTCTTGTTAGCATATCTGCTATTGGGTCTGTAGTTATCATTCTTGTTTTTCCCTCCTTCTTTCAAATTATTAATCCCCTAGCGTTTTTTTAATGATTTTATAATTTTTTTGCTTGGTTCTAAATAATTTATATATTTAATTAAACTTTCAGATATATATAATTTAATAATCCGTTGGTTAATTTATATTTTACCAGCTTGCTTTTTTTATTCCTGGAATTTCTCCATTATGAGCTAATTTTCTGAAGCATTCACGGCAAACTCCATATTTTCTAATATATGCGTGTGGACGTCCACAAAGTTTACATCTGTTATATTCTCTTGTTTGATATTTTTGTGGTCTTGCTTGCTTTACTTTTAAAGATTTCTTAGCCATTTTTTCTCCTTTCTTTATATCAATTTGATATTATAAAATTAATTAGAATTAAATTCTGCTATAAAAGTAAGCAAAAAGTTTATTATTGCACTTTTTACCATGTAAAAACTTTTATTGCAACCTGACGGTTATAATTAATTCTTAAATGGCATTCCTAGTAATTTTAGTAACTCTTTTGCTTCTTCGTCTGTCTTAGCAGTTGTTACAAATATTATGTCCATTCCTCTTACTTTGTCTACTTTTTCATATTCTATTTCTGGGAATATAACTTGTTCTCTAACTCCCATTGAATAATTTCCTCTACCATCAAATGAATTTGCTGGTACACCTCTAAAATCTCTTACTCTTGGAAGAGCAATGTTAAATAATTTTTCTGCAAAGTCATACATCTTATCTTTTCTTAATGTAACTTTACATCCAATTGGTACACCTGCTCTTAGCTTGAATGCAGCTATAGCCTTTTTAGATTTTGTTGTAATTGGTTTTTGACCAGTTATTTGTGTCAATTCCTTTATAGCATTTTCAAGTTCCTTAGGATTTTCCTTTGTATCTCCTAATCCTATATTAATAACTATTTTGTCTAGTTTAGGAACTTCCATTATTGATTTATAATTAAATTTTTTCATTAATGCTGGTACTACTTCTTTTTCATATTGTTCTTTTAAAATTTCCATAAGTCTATATAGACCTCCTTCCCTTGATTATTTTATTTTTGCGTTACATTTTTTACATACACGAACTTTTTCATCTTTTTCAACTGTATAACCAATTCTTGTTGCTTTTCCGCATTTAGGGCAAACAACTGCAAGTTTGCTTGCATGTATTGCAACTTCTGATGGAATTATTCCACCTTCGTCTCCTTGTTTTCTTGGCTTAACGCTTTTCTTTCTTATATTTATACCTTTAACAATTACTTTCTCTGTTTTTGGTAATACTTCTAGAACTTCTCCAGTTTTTCCTTTATCATTTCCTGATAAAACTTTAACTGTGTCACCTTTTCTGATTTTCATTTAATACTTTCACCTCACTACTTTATTATTCTATGAACCCTTTCATATTTACCTTCTGTACATTATAGTACTTCTGGAGCAAGAGATAAAATTTTCATATAATCCTTTTCTCTTAATTCTCTAGCAACTGGTCCAAATATACGAGTTCCCTTTGGTGTTCCATCTTCTCTTATAATTACTGCTGCATTTTCGTCGAATCTTAAATATGATCCATCTGCTCTTCTAATAGGTTTCTTTGTTCTAACAACAACTGCTTTAACAACTTCTCCTTTTTTTACAACGCCACCAGGTGTTGCAGTTTTAACAGAAGCAACTATTATATCTCCGACTCTAGCATATTTTCTATATGAACCACCTAGAGCTCTGATGCACATAATTTCTTTTGCACCTGTATTATCAGCTACTTTTAATATAGTTTGTTGCTGTACCATTGTTCTTGGTTCCTCCTTATTTTAATTTATTAACTTTTATTTATATAGAAATTATTTAATAATTGCTTTTTCTACGATTTCTACTACTCTCCATCTTTTGTCTTTAGATAGAGGTCTTGTTTCCATAACTTTAACTTTATCGCCAATTTTACATGCATTTTCTTCGTCATGAGCTTTTAGTTTATAAGTCTTCTTCTTTATTTTACCGTATGTTTTATCCATTTCTCTCTGTTCAACAGATACAACTACTGTTTTATCCATTTTATCAGATGTAACAATGCCAATCATTGTTTTACGAAGATTTCTTTCTTCCATTTTAATCTCCTTTCTTTATTTCAAGGTATTAAACCTTTTTACGATTACTCATAATAAACTATTCTGCTACTTTTTTTGTTGCTCTTTTTGTAGCTTTCTTTTTTGTTTCAGTCTCAGCCTTTGTTTCTTCTTTTTTTGTTGGGGCTTTAACTTCTTCTCCTGTTAGCTCTCTTTGAGTTAATACAGTTTTTATTTTTGCAATGTCTTTCTTAACTTCCTTTATTTTCATAGGATTGTCTAATCCATTTGTTGCTAAGCTGAATCTTAGTTTGAATAGTTCAGATTTTAACTCTCCTAATTCTTTTTGTAAGTCTGGTGAAGACATTTCTCTTATTTTATTTATCTTCATCTAATTCACCACCTAATTCAGTTTCCTTTTTAACAAATTTACATTTAACAGATAATTTGTTGGCAGCAAGTCTTAAAGCTTCTCTTGCAACATCTTCTGTTACATCATCAAGCTCAAATAACATTCTTCCTGGTTTTACTAAAGCAACCCAGTATTCTACAGAACCTTTACCTTTACCCATACGAGTATCAGCTGGTTTTTTTGTTATTGGCTTATCTGGGAAGATTTTTATCCAAACCTTTCCACCTCTTTTTATATATCTTGTCATAGCAACACGGGCAGCTTCAATTTGATTTGAAGTTATTTGTCCTAACTCTAATGCTTGTAATCCATATATACCATCTGTTATAACATTTCCTCTTGTTGCTTTTCCTCTATTTCTACCTTTTTGTTGTTTTCTGTATTTTGTTCTTTTTGGCATTAATGGCATTATTTATCTCCTCCTTCCACTTGCTCTTTTTTAGCTGGAAGAACTTCTCCTTTATATATCCAAACTTTAACTCCAACTTTTCCATATGTTGTATTTGCTTCTGCAAATCCATATTCTATGTTAGCTCTTAATGTTTGAAGTGGTATTGTACCTTCTTTATAAAATTCTGTTCTTGCCATATCAGCACCGCCTAAACGTCCTGAACATGATGCTTTAATTCCTAAAGCTCCCATTTTCATTGTTTTTTGCATGCATTGTTTCATTGCACGTCTGAAAGAGATTCTTCTTTCTAGTTGTCCTGCAATATTTTCTGCTACTAGTTGTGCATCTAAATCTGGGCTTTTAACCTCAACTATATTTAGATTTACATCCTTTCCTATCATTTTATGTAGCTCTTCTTTTAAGCTTTCAGCTAAATTTCCGCCTTTTCCTATTACTAAGCCAGGCTTTGCTGTGTATACGTTAACTTTAACAAATTTAGCAGTTCTCTCAATTTCAACTTTTGAAATTCCACTAATATATAGCTTTTTCTTAACATATTCACGGATTTTATGGTCTTCAATTAGGTAATCTGCAAAATGTTTAGAATCTGCATACCATTTTGAATTCCATTCTTTTATGATTCCAACTCTTAGTCCGTTTGGATTCACTTTTTGTCCCATTTTTCTATTATCCTCCTTTAAATTAGTCTCTCTCTTTTAGAACTATAGTTATATGACTTGTTCTCTTTCTAATTCTAACAGCTGAACCTTTTGCAGCTGGTCTTATTCTTCTTAGTGTAGGTCCTTGGTTTGCATAGATTTCTGCAACATATAATTTGCTACTATTCATTCCGTGGTTATTTTCTGCATTTGCGATTGCTGATTTTAATAGTTTTTCTATTATTTCAGATGATGCTTTTGGTGTGAACTTTACTATTGCTAAAGCATCTTGTGCATTTTTTCCTTTTATCAAGTCTGCTACGATTTTTACTTTTCTGCTTGATATTCTAGCATATTTTAAAGTAGCTACTGCCTTCTTCTCCTCTACTTCTTGTAGTTGTTCTTGCTTTTCTGCCACTTTATTTCCCTCCTTTATATATTTGTTGATTTTTAACTTTGCTAGGTACACAAATTTAAAATTTACTGTGTGTATTTCACATCAATTAAATTTTAAATTAGTGTTACATTGCAAATTCTCATTATTTTGTTGTAGTTGTTTTATCTCCTGAATGTCCTTTAAAAGTTCTTGTTGGAGCAAATTCACCTAATTTATGTCCTATCATTTCTTCAGTAATATATACTGGAACATGTTTTCTTCCATCGTGAACAGCTATTGTGTGTCCAACCATTTGTGGATATATTGTTGAAGCTCTTGACCATGTCTTTAAAACTTCTTTTTTTCCACTTTCGTTCATTGCTTCAATTCTTTTTAAAAGTTCTGGAGCAACAAATGGTTTCTTTTTACTTGATCTTGACATATTCTATTTCCTCCTCTTAGCAATAAATTTATCAGTTCTACTATTTTTTCTTGTTTTGTATCCAAGTGCTGGTTTACCCCAAGGTGTCATTGGTCCTGCGTGTCCTACTGGAGCTTTTCCTTCACCACCACCATGAGGGTGATCTACTGGGTTCATTGCAGATCCTCTAACTTCTGGACGTTTACCTAAATGTCTTGTTTTTCCAGCTTTTCCTAATTTAACATTTTCTTGTTCTGCATTTCCTACTGTTCCTATTGTAGCTTTGCAGTTTAACATTATTAATCTCATTTCTCCAGAAGGAAGTCTTAAGTTTGCGAAGTTTCCTTCCTTAGCCATAAGTTGTGCTTCTTGACCTGCACTTCTTACTAATTTTCCTCCTTGACCTGGATTAATCTCTATGTTGTGTACCATTGTACCAACTGGTATGTCTGATAATTTTTTGCAGTTTCCTGGCTTAATGTCTGCTTTTTCTCCAGACATAACCATATCACCATCTTTTAATCCTACAGGTGCTAATATATAGCTTAATGTTCCATCTTCATATTTAATTAATGCTATATTTGCTGTTCTGTTTGGATCATATTCTATGCCTATTACTGTTGCAGGCATATCATCCTTTTTACGTTTAAAATCTACTATTCTATATTTTTGTCTATTTCCTCCACCTTGGTGACGAACTGTTATTTTACCATAACTGTTTCTTCCTGATTTTTTTCTTTTTACAGTTAATAGTGATTTTTCAGGAGTCTTCTTTGTTACTTCTGCAAAATCAGATACAGTCATATTTCTAAGTGATGGAGTAACTGGATTAAATTTTTTTGTTGCCATTTTATTTCATTCTCCTTAATTAATAATATAAATTTTTCGGATTTTTTCCTGTTCCGTTACAGTTATTCTTTATTATCCGAGTATTTTCTCGATAATTTAATATTTCTAAATTTATATAATTATGCTCCCATAAATTCATCTATAGAGTTTTTATATTTCTTAGAAATTTTTACTTCTTTTCCACCTTTTGTTTGGTATGTTTTTTCTTCTGGATTTGTGTCTATAGTAACTATAGCCTTTTTCCAATCAGATGTTTTACCAACATTTCTTCCAACTCTTTTTTCTTTTCCTTTTACTGTAACAGTATTTACTTTTAATACCTTTACTTCAAAAAGTTTTTCTACTGCATTTGCAATATCAACTTTTGTAGCATTTTTGTTTACTTTGAAAGTGTACTTTCCTGATTGAACACCCTCATTGCTTTGTTCAGTAATAATAGGTTTTATAATGATATCTTCTGGTCTCATTATGCGTACACCTCCTCTAATTTCTTAATTGTGTCCTCAGTTATAACTAATTTATTGTATTTTAATAAATCATATACATTGATTGTTCCAACTAATGTTGTCTTAACTCCTTCAATGTTTCTAGCTGATTTTTGAACATTTTCATTCTTTTCTGGAAGCATTATTAATGTTTTTCCTTCTACTTTTAGATTTGAAAGTACCTTTACCATTTCTTTTGTCTTAATTTCTTTTAATGGCATGCTATCTACAACTACTAATTCTTTTTCTAATACTTTTGAGCTTAATAGTGACTTAATAGCTAAGGCTTTTTCTTTCTTATTTACTGTATATTTGTAAGAACGTGGTTTTGGTCCTAGTGCTATACCACCTTTAATCCATTGTGGTGCTCTAGTACTTCCTTGTCTTGCACGACCTGTTCCTTTTTGTCTCCATGGTTTCTTTCCACCACCAGAAACTTCTGATCTTGTTTTTGTACTTTGTGTACCTTGTCTTTGATTTGCTAAGAAATTAACTAAAACGCTATGTACTACAGCTTCATTTGGTTCAATTCCAAATAATGCATCGTTTAGTTCTAGCTCTTTTACTTTTTTTCCGTTTATATCGTATACATCTATTTTAGGCATCTTTCTTCCTCCTTCCTTATGCTTTTACACTTGATTTTATTTTTAGTATAGCACCTTTTGCTCCTGGTACGCTACCTTTTACTAATATAACGTTTTTGTCTAAATCTACTGATATAATATCAAGATTTTGTATTGTTATTGTATTTCTTCCCATATGTCCTGGAAGTTTCTTACCTTTAAATACTCTACCTGGTGTAGATGTTGATCCCATTGAACCTGGTCTTCTATGATACATTGAACCATGTCCCATAGGTCCTCTTGATTGTCCATGACGTTTTATAACACCTTGGTATCCTTTTCCCTTTGAAGTTCCTTGAATATCAACTTTGTCTCCTTTTGTGAAAACATCAGCTTTTAATTCATCTCCAACTTTAATTGATTCTACTGAATCTAATCTAAATTCTCTAAGATGTTTTTTTAATGGTAATTTAGATTTTGTAAAATGACCAATTTCTGGTTTGTTTAATTTGCTTTCTTTAACATCTTCGAATCCTAATTGAATTGCATTGTATCCATCTGATTCTGTTGTTTTTACTTGAGCAACAACACATGGTCCTGCTTCAATTACTGTTACTGGAATAACTTTTCCTGTTTCGTCGAAAACTTGTGTCATTCCAACTTTCTTTCCTATAATTGCTTTTTTCATTTTTTATTTTCCTCCTACTATTGGCTAACATTTTGTTAGCTTGGTGTCAACTGTTTTAAGTCTAGTTGCAGGACTTCTTATTTTTACCTTTAGTTTGATTTGGTAACTTAAAAATTATTTGATTTCTATATTTACACCAGCTGGTAGCTCTAATTTGCTTAGGCTCTCAATTGTTTTTTGTGTAGGATAAAGAATATCTATAACTCTTTTATGTGTTCTCATCTCGAATTGCTCTCTTGAATCTTTGTGTTTGTGAGGAGAACGTAAAATTGTTACTATTTCCTTTTCTGTTGGTAATGGAATAGGTCCAGAAACTTTTGATCCTGTTCTTTTAGCAGTATCTACTATTTTCTCAGCAGACTGTTCTAGAAGTTGAGCATCATAAGCCTTTAGTCTTATTCTGATCTTACCGTTTGTTACCTCTGTTGTTTTTGTTTTTGCCATGTAATTTTCCCTCCTTAATATTTTTTGTTTGGACGGAAGTTATAAACGCACCCTGGTGTTCTATGTTCTACCATTATAAATTCCCAAGTTTTGCATGATTTCTTGGGATAAGTGTTTTATATTCTTACCGCCTGGTCTTAGCCATGACATGCTCCATGAGAGTTCCCTCCAACCATATTTTTCAATAGTTGTAGCCACATCTCACTTCAACGCTATCTTACATGCCCATATATTATATACCTGTTTAGAGCTAATGTCAAGGGAAATTTTAAAATCTTTATCTTTCTTCAGGTTTTACAATATTGTGCTTTCCTATATATTTCATTGAATATATTTCTGGATACAATTTAAATAATGTATCTTTTGCACTAAGTTTATGAATTTTGTTTCCTATTATTTCATAATATGTTGGTAATTCTCCTAAAGCATTGTTTCCTCTCTCTTCTAGTTCTTCAACAAAGTCTCTATAATCTCCTCTTTTGTAATTTGCATATGAAAGGTCTCCATTTAGACATAATCTCTGTATTTCTCTGCTCCAGTATTGTATTTCTACTAAAGGAAATTGTTCAAAACATATTCCTGAACTTTCTGCATGTCTTTTTTGTATATGTGCCATTTGGTGTATTCCGTTATATCTTGTATCTTTCTTTTTTCTATGGTCTTTTGTTTGTGTTACTACTAATATTTTTTCTAATTGTTGTCTTATTTTTGTCAAATCTTCATCAGACGCAACTATTCTTATACCAAAACAATCATCGACTTTCTTTTTTTCTGAATTTTCATATGCCGATTTAAAGCTTTTTATTCTTCCTGTTACTTGAACATCCCCAGATATACGGCAATCTTGTTGCATTCTTTTAATTATATGTCCAATAATTTTTGCTGTTATTTCGTATCCTCTTTTTTGATTGTTTATATGCTGTGCATATACTTCTCTCGTCTTTTTTATTTTATTCAAAACTATACCCTCTTTCTTTAGCGCATTATTTATTATATCATATGCCTAGGTCTTTTTCAACATAATTGGTTCGACAAAAGTTACTTAATTTAGCCATTTTTCGTATTAATTTATTATGTTAATGGTAATTATTGTATTTTTTATTTTTTTGTGGTATAATAAAATTAATCCTTTATGGAAATAATTTAAAAAGAGGTAAAAAAATGTACACTGAGACAAAAGCACTTTTCGTAGTTACCAATGAAGTCTACCGTCTGGCTAAATCGGCTGTACACAACTTTGCAGCTTCGGTTACCAAGTTGAATGGCAAAACGTATATCATCGCAAAACAGGGGCCATGGACCTCTGGAAACCCGATTGATGCGCTTATCGCTCATCTGGGGGTAACCCCTACGCTGAGCTATGAGATCAGCAACGGTACAATTTCTTAAGCCTCTACCCCCTCAGGGACACACAGACTCTGAGGGGGTTATTTTATAGATTTTCAGATATAATTTTAATATTAAAGTACTTAATATATAACTATAAAATTTTATATTTTTATAAAAAAACACCTTACCAAAGGTAAAGTGTTTTTTATTTATATTTATTATTCAGCGTCTTCGCTGTTTGATTCAGCAACTGGAGCTGGATCTTCTGCATTTTCATAAGCTTCGAATACTGCTTTTTCTATTTTGTCTCTTGTTTGTTGATTGATAGGATGAGCTATATCTTTGAATTTTCCATTTCTTTCTTTTCTTGGCATTATCATTGATAGGCTTCCATCATCTCTTTCTGATACTCTAATTCCATGAACAACAAACTCATTATCGAATGTTACTGAAACGATAGCTCTTGTTCTATTTCCTGGATTTACTCTTTTTCTTACTTGTACATCTGTTACTTCCATTTGTGCACCTCTTTCTAAAAGTTTATTTTTTGTACATTGTTTGTACATTTATATTATTCTCCATTAAATTCATTTTTCCTTCTTATTTTTTACTTTTTTATATGTTTTTTATATTTGAAATAATTTTTTTAAAGTTATATCTTTATTATTTATAAATATAATTATATTATTGATGTATATAAAAACTATTATATTTTATCAATTTTTAAATATATTCATTTTATTATTGAAAAATAAACATTTTGAGTATATAATATATGCGATTATTAGAAAATTAATTTTAATCTAAATAAAAGGAGTGCAATTAAATTGATTTACTTAGATGACTTAAAGAAATATAAACATATACATATGATAGGCATAGGCGGTACTAGTATGAGCGGAATAGCTACCATTTTAAAAAAATGGGGATTTTATATTACTGGTTCCGATGCTTCTGATTCTGAACTTATCCAAAAATTAAGAGAAGAATGTCATATACATATTGCAATCGGCCATGATATTGATTCCATAAGACGCTCTGACTTAGTTATATACAGTGCAGCAATTTCTTCTGATGACATAGAACTTCAGGAAGCTCGCAAACTTAATATTACTACTATGGATAGAGCAACTTTTTTAGGATTAATTACTAAAGCCTATGGTAATACAATATGTGTATCTGGTACACATGGAAAAACAACTACTACATCAATGATTTCTGTTTGTTTCTTAGAAGCCAAAAAAGATCCTACTATACAAGTTGGTGCTATTTTAAAGCAGATTAATGGAAATTCAATAGTTGGAAATAGTGATGTATTTATTTTAGAATCTTGTGAGTATGTAGAAAGCTTTTTAAAATTTTCTCCTAAAACTGCAATTGTTTTAAATATAGACAATGACCATTTAGATTATTTTAAAAATCTAGAGAATATAAAACAATCATTTGTTAAGTTTGTAAAATTACTTCCACCAGATGGATTATTGATTTTAAACGTAGATGACAAAAATGCTTGTGATTTATATAAAGATAGCAAAGCTAGAACTGTTACATTTGGTATAAATAATGATAAATGTAATTTTACTGCCAGAAACATAACATTTGATAATAATGGTTTTCCTTTATTTGATGTATACAGAAATAATACATTTTATAAAAGTATAAAACTTTCTGTGCCAGGGAAGCACAATGTATACAATGCACTAGCATGTATTGCAACATGCTATGAATATGGTATTGATAAAGAAACAATAAAAAATGCGTTAATAAAATATACTGGTGCTCATAGAAGATTTGAATATATAGGCAATTCTAATGGTGCAAATATATTTGACGATTATGCTCATCATCCAACAGAAATAAAAGCAGTATATGATGCTATGAAGAATAAAAAATACAATAGGTCATGGGTTATTTTCCAGCCACATACTTACAGCAGAACTAAAGCCTTATTAACAGATTTTGCAAGTGTATTATCTCAATTTGATAATATTGTGATTACTGATATTTATGCAGCAAGGGAAAAAAATACATATAATGTTTCATCACAGGATTTAGTAAATCTGATTAATGTAAATCGTGTTGGAAAGCAAGCTATTTACATTTCTGATTTTAATGAAATAGCAAAATATATCAGAGATAGAGTTATGCCTAACGATATAGTATTAACCATTGGAGCTGGTACTGTTACAAATATTGGACCAATGATTGTTGAAAATAAATAATTAAAAAAGTATAAAGTGGATTAATAATTATTTATAAATCCACTTTATATTTTTTAATTATATAATTGTATAATTGCATGTAATATTTTCTCGTCTTCTGATTTTATTGCTATTGTATTTTTTTCATTCTCTAGATAATATTTACATTTTATTTTGTTTCCATATTTTATTTGCTTTTTATACATTATTTCTATATTATTAAATTCTTCTTGATTATATACTTCTTCTGGTAGTGTTTCATAAGCAAAATCTAGATAGCATAAATTGTGCACATGATTATTTACATCTATTTGACTTCTAAATACTTCAAGTTTAATTTCATGAGTTGTTATTGTTGGCTCTTTTAACTTTTCAACTTCTTCTTCTTCAAAAACACTTTTTTGTTCAAAATCATACATGTTTATGTTTTCTTTGGATAGACCTGCAAGTTTTCCTGTGTGAATATTAATTAATGTCCACTTACTCGTTGCAATTGCACATAATCTACCTTTTTCATCATATATTTCAAAATCTCTATATGTATATATTTTATTGGCACTTCTTGGCCAAGTTTTAATTGTAATTTTAGTATTATATATTGGTCTATTTAAGACTTTTATTTTCCATGCTAGTAATACCCAACTTAATCCTGTTTTTTCAATGCTACTTAGTCCAAAGCCTACTTTTTCCGATTGCATTCCAGCAACATTTTCTAATACTTTTATTATTGCTCTATTACTCATTTCGGATTTTTTATTTATATCAGTGAACCCTAATATATATTCCATTTCATATATTGCCATGTTCTACCTCCTGTATTAAAAATTTGGTACATATTCTTCCTCATGTTCCCCTAGTTCTTGTATATAACCTTCTTCTATGCCTAAAGTAATTAGATAATCTTCTATTTCTTTAAATTCTTTTTTTGTTAATTTTCTATTTAAATATTTATCTTCTTTTGCTTTGTACGTTGGAAAATATTGTGCCATTATACTAAGTGTTGCTTTTTCATAAACATTTTCTTTTAACCATTTTAATATGTGTTTTGAATTTTGAATATGATTTGGTAATACTAAATGCCTTATTATTACTCCTTTTTTCATTATTCCTCTTTCGTCATACTTTGGACTACCTACTTGCTTTATCATTTCTAGAATTGCTTTTGTTGCTATATTAAAATAATTTTTTGCTCCAGAATATTTTATAGAAAGTTCATCTGAATAATATTTTAAGTCTGGTAAATATATATCTACATATCCATTTAATGCTTGTATTGTTTCTATATTTTCATAACCATTACTATTGTATACTATTGGTAGTTTTAGTCCTTTTTCTCTTGCTATTTTTATTGCTTCTATAATTTGAAAAACGTATGAAGTTGGTGTTACTAAGTTTATATTATTGGCACCCGATTCTTGTTGTTTTAAAAATATATTTGCAAGATCTTCTATCGATATTTCCTTGCCTTTTCCTTCTTGACTAATTTTATAATTCTGGCAATAGATACAATTTAAATTGCAGTTGCTGAAAAATACTGTTCCTGAACCTTCTGTTCCACTTATACATGGTTCTTCATAATAATGAAGAGAATATAGTGCAATTTTTATTTTATCATTACATTTACATTTTCCTATCTCCCCTTGAAGTCTATTTACATTACATCTAAAGGGACATATATTACATGATTTTAATTGCTCTAACATTCTCCTCACCATTCTCTCATAAATTGTTACATATTTTTGTTTCTATTTTTTACATACTTATTTAAGTCTCTTGAAAAAACTTTATTTTGCATTTCTTGTATCTCACAAAATTCTTGTAGCTTTTGTATCTTTTTCATTATTAATTTATTCTTTTGATTAATCTCTTTTTTTATATTTTCTTGTTCTATTATTATTCCTTTAATTTCTTCATTTAATAATTCAATTTTTGTTGCAAGTATCTGTTCATTTTCCATAAAACTACCTGCTTTCTGTCAAATTATTTTCCATCATATGTTTTTGTATTTGTCTTATTCTTCTGTTTTTTCTATGTCTATTTTAATATGTACATCTTTAAGTTGTTTATCTTCTACTTTACTTGGTGCATTCATCATGCTATCTCTTGCTTTTTTGTTTTTTGGAAATGCAATAACTTCTCTTATATTTTGTGAATCTGATATTAGCATTACCATTCTATCTAATCCAGGAGCTGCTCCTGCATGTGGTGGTGTACCAAATTTAAATGCTTTATATAATGCTCCAAATTTTTCCTCCACTGTTTCTTCTTTATAACCTGCAATTTCGAATGCTTTTACCATTAATTTAGGATCATGGTTTCTAACTGCTCCAGATGCCATCTCATAGCCGTTACATACTAAATCATATTGGTATGCAAGTATATCTAATGGATTTTTATTATTTAGTGCTTCCATTCCACCTTGTGGCATAGAAAATGGATTATGGTTAAAATCTATTTTTTGTTCATCTTCATTGTATTCGTACATTGGAAAATCTACTATAAAACAGAATTTATATACATTCTTTTCAAGTAAGTCTAATCTGTTTCCTAATTCTATTCTTATTTGTCCTGCTATTTTTTGTGCTGTTTCTAGCTTGTCAGCAATGAAGAATATACTATCATTATTTTTTAAGCCATAGTTTTCTTTTAAATTATTTAATATTTCTTCTGTGATGAATTTTGAAATTCCTCCTTGTGCTATCCCTTGCTCATCTATTTTTGTCCATGCAAGCCCCTTTGCTCCTTGTTCTTGTACTGCAAATTCTGTCATACTATCAAAGAATTTTCTTCCTTGCATTGCTCCATTTGGTACAATTATAGCTTTTATTGTTTTATCTTTAAATGCATTAAATTCAGAATTTACAAATAGGCTTGTAACATCTTGTATTATTAATGGGTTTCTTAAATCTGGTTTATCTATTCCATACTTTTCCATTGCTTCTTTATATGGTATTCTAATAAATGGTCCTTCATCTACTTTCCAGTTTGTGTGTGCTTTAAATACTGTTGGTATTAATTCTTCTATTACTTTTAATACATCTTCTTGAGTTGCAAATGCCATTTCAAAATCTACTTGATAGAATTCTCCTGGTGCTCTGTCTGCTCTTGGATCTTCATCTCTAAAACATGGTGCTATTTGATAATATTTATCAAATCCTGAAATCATAAGTAATTGTTTAAATTGTTGTGGAGCTTGTGGAAGTGCATAAAATTCCCCTGGATGTAGTCTGCTTGGTACTAGAAAGTCTCTTGCTCCTTCTGGTGATGAGTTTGCAAGTATTGGTGTTTGTATTTCTGCAAATCCCATTTCATCCATTTTATTTCTTATTGTTTTCATTATTTTAGAGCGCAATAAAATGTTATTATGAAGTTTTTCGTTTCTTAAATCTAAATATCTATATTCTAGTCTTAGCTCTTCTTTTACTTGGTTAATATCTATTTTTTCTGAATTTATTTCAAAAGGTAGTGTTTTTTCACATTCTCCTAATACTTGTATACTATTTGCTTCTATTTCTATTTCTCCTGTAGGAATTTTGGCATTTTTGCTTGAACGTTCTACAACTTTTCCTTCCACAGATATAACACATTCTGTGCATAATTCTTCTACTTGTTTTTTTAATTTTTCATCCGATATGACAATTTGAGTAATTCCATATTGGTCTCTTAAATCTATGAATGTCATTCCCCCTAGATTTCTAATTCTTTGTATCCAACCTGCAAGTTTTACTTCTTTTCCATTATCTATAATTCTTAATTCTCCACAGTTATTTGTTCTATATTCATTAGCCATATTTAGTATTAGTTAGCCTAAAGGAACTAACTTCTCCCTTCTTGTTTATTTAATTTTTCCTAACTATTTTAGTACAATTTTATATATTTTTCAATATCTTTGGCTTATTTAATTCCCTATTTTATTTAAATCCTTGCAATATAATATCAAACATTTGTTCTTTTGTCAATACAATTTATTGAATAAAAATATAATTAGATATACTTATGGACTTGATTTTTTTAAATTATGGGCATATAATAATGCATACATATTACATTTATGAGAAAGGAGTTTATGGTTATTTAACTTTTTAAATATATCATATAAAATTTTATGGAGACTATAAAAGATTTATATAAAAATCAGGAAAAATATATTAACACAGATGTTGAAGTTGCAGGATGGGTTAGAACTGTTAGAGATTCTAAAACATTTGGATTTATAGAAATGAATGATGGTTCGTTTTTTAATAATCTTCAAATTGTGTTTGGAAACGAATTAGAAAACTTTTCAGAAATTTGCAAATTAACAATTAGTTCAACAATAATTGTTAAAGGTACAATTGTAAAAACAGAAAATGCTAAACAGCCTTTTGAACTTCATGCAAAATCTATTGAGATATTTAATTTATCAGATAGTAGCTATCCTCTTCAAAAGAAAAGACATAGCTTTGAATATTTAAGAACAGTTGCTCATCTTCGTCCAAGAACAAATACTTTTTCTGCAATTTTTAGAATTAGAAGTGTTGCAGCATTTGCAATACATGAATATTTTCAATCAAACGGATATGTATATGTAAATACTCCAATCATAACTTGTGCAGACTGTGAAGGTTCTGCTGAAATGTTTAAATTAACTACATTAGACTTAGACAAACCTCTTCCTCAAAAAGATGGAAAAACAGATTTTTCTAATGATTTATTTGGTAAAAAGGCTTACATTACAGGTTCTGGACAATTACATGGAGAAACTTTTGCAAGTGCCTTTGGAAAAATATATACCTTTGGTCCAACTCTTCGTTCAGAAGATTCTAATACTAAAACTCATGCAAACGAATTTTGGATGGTTGAACCTGAAATTTCTTTTTGTGATTTAGATGGACTTATGGATATTGAAGAAGATTTTCTAAAGTTTGTAGTAAAAGAAGTTCTAGATAAATGTCCTGAAGAAATAGATTTTTGTGATAAATTTATTCAAAATGGTCTTAAGGAAAAGCTAACAAAATTATTAGACTCAAATTTTGTAAGAATAGATCATCATGATGTTATCGATATTTTGAAAAAAGCAGATAGAAACTGGGAATTTAAACCTGAATATGATGGTGATTTAGCAAAAGAACATGAAAAATATATTACAGAATATTTTAACGGCCCTGTTTTTGTTAAAAACTGGCCTAAGGATATAAAATCTTATTATATGAAGGTAAATCCTGACGGAAAAACTGTTGCCGGTGTAGACTTAGAAGTTCCTGGAGCTGGCGAAATTATGGGTGGTTCTCAAAGAGAGGAAAATTATGATACATTAGTAGCTCGTATGAAAGAAATGGGAATTGCAGAAGAACCATTATATTGGTATTTGGAACTTAGAAAATATGGTTCAAATATCCACTCTGGTTTTGGACTAGGTTTTGAACGTTTACTTATGTATATTACAGGTATGGAAAACATTAGAGATGTTATTCCTTATCCAAGAACTCCAAATAATTGTGATTTTTAATTACATTTATAAATAAATAAATAAAGATAAACTCATCATATATTATTACATTTACGATGAGTTTATTTTTTACTTTTTATTTTAGCAACATAATAATTCATTATGGTTTTAATGCTGTAATTGGTAATACATATACTCCATCCGGTCTTTTTACAACTGCATCATATAATCCACAAATTACACACATAAATTTTGGTTTAACTTCAGCTAAATCATAAAATTTTTTCAAACTTGCAACAGCTTCTTCTTCTTTATTTGCTCCTAATTTAATTTCAATTGCTCCATATTCACCATCTGCAATCTCTATTATTGCGTCTACTTCTATTCCAGTATTATTTTCTCTATAGTGATATAATTTTGCGCCTATACTTTCTGCATAAATTCTTAAATCTCTTTCGCATAATGCTTCAAAATACAATCCAAATGTTTCCAGGTCATTTATTAGTTTTTCTGGAGTAATATTTAGAATTGCACATCCTAAAGAAGGATCTACAAAATGTCTTTTAGGATTCTTTCCAACATTTAATCTTGAGCGTATTTTATACATAAAAGAATTTTGATTTTCTATTAAATGTAACCTATTTAGCACATTTAGATAATCTGTAACCGTATTTCTACTGATAGTCAAATCTTCATCTGTTACGTTATCATCAATATCTTTTATAAGTAAATTATTACTAGAGATTGTACTTTCATTTCTTGCAAGTGACCTTAAAAGCATTTCCATTTTTTCTTTGTCTCTTTTAATTCCATCTATTTCAATAATATCTTTATCTAAAACAGCATCTATATAACTCTTGGTTATTTTCATTGCTCCTGCTACACTTATGTTAATAGCCTCTGGCCATCCACCCCTTACTATTAACTCTGCTAATTTTTTTAATTCAGCCTTATCCACACGTTTGTTTACAACTTTGTTTTCGAATAAATCCTTTAATGATACATCTCCACTAGAGTCTCCCGATTCAAATAAAGACATTGTATACATTTTCATTTTACATATTCTGCCTGCTCCAGAATGATGTATTTTATCACTTACAGGAACACTTGAACCTGTTAAAATATATTTACCTTTTTTATTATCTTGATCACATTTAAATCTTACTGCGTCCCATATTAATGGTACTTCTTGCCATTCATCAATAAGCTCTGGTTTGTCTTTATCTAAAACTAAGTTAACATCCATTTCTGCTAAATGTTTTTCTCTGAAATTATCTGCCGTATTATTTAAATATGCTACACTGCTTGCGTGGTTTAAAGCTGTCCAAGTTTTTCCACACCATTTTGGACCCTCAATACTAATTGCTCCAAACACTTCTAAATTTTCTTCTATATTTTTATCTATTAATCTTGGTATATAACCTTTTTTAGTTAATTTCATCAAACTCACCTCTTTTTTAGAATATCATATTTTTTTATTTTATGCAATATTTGTTGTGCAATTTTTAACGGTTTTATTGTGCAACTTTTTGTAATTTTGTTGTGCAATTTTTAACGGTTTTGTTGTGCAATTATCTAAAAATTTCTATATCTTATTTTTTCTATTAATATATATTAGAGTTTATCCTTTTAATTTCTGCCTTACATATTCATACAGCATTATACCTGTTGCAACAGATGCATTTAAACTTTCTGTTTTTCCTAACATTGGGATTTTTACTTTATAATCTGCTACATCTTGAACTTCTTTAGTAACTCCATTTGCCTCATTACCAATAACAATCACTTTTTTCTTATAGTCCAAATCATAAATACTATTTTCTGTATCTAAAGATGTAACAACCACCTTATACTTATTTTTCTTTATTTCTTTTAATGTTTTTGCCAGGTTTTCCGCTTCTATAACTTTCACTCTAAATATAGCCCCCATTGTAGATCTTACTACTTTAGGATTGTATACATCTGCTGTATTTTTTGTTACAATAATCTGCTTTAAATTTATGCTATCTGCTGTTCTTAGTATTGTTCCTAAGTTACCAGGATCTTGTATTCCATCTAAAGCCAAAATAATATCATCTTCAAATAGAATTTTATTATCATTTCCTTTTTTTTCAACAACTGCAAGTATTCCTTGAGGGGCAACAACATCTGTTAACGTATCAAATATTTTTTTATTTACATATATGCAATTAAATTTTGCAATTTCATACAAAAGACTTTGCGATATTGAACCTGTTTCAACACATTCTTCGCATATTACAATTTTATTTATTTTTGCATTTTCAGATATTGCTTCTTCTATTAACTTTATCCCCTCAATTACATACAGTCCTGTTTCATCACGATATTTCTTTTCTTTTAATTTTTTTATATTCTTAACTACTTCATTATCTTTGCTAGTAATTACTTGCATTTACTAATTTCCTTTCTTTTAAACATTCTCCTTAACTGCAATAAAATTTAAAAGTTCCTTTATACTTTCTACTACTTTTCTCTCATCTTTTTTGTTTATTTTTAATGTGATATATGCTTCAACTCCAGCAGAAAATCTTAATTCGTTTCCATATTTTTGTAATAGTTTAGAAATTATATTTTGATCTAAATTAATCATATCTTTATCTAAATTAAATATAACTGAACACTCTTTTTGTGTTACTTTAATAACACCTGCATTTTTAGCAAGGATTTTTATTCTTGCAACTTCAAGTAAATTTTCTACTTCCACAGGCATAGTTCCATATCTATCAATAATTTCATCTGTTACATCTTCAATATCTTTTTCATTTTTGCATAAAGCTATGTCTTGATAAATTTCTATCTTTTGTGCTGAATCTTCAATATAGCTTTCTGGAATATAACTTGATAAGTTAATATCAATTTGAACATCCTTCTCTTCTTTTACAGTTATTCCTTGCATTTCTTTAACTACTTCATCTAGCAATTTGCAATAAGTATCATAACCAACCTGTTCCATGTGTCCAGATTGTATTTCTCCAAGAAGGCTTCCTGCTCCTCTTATTTCCAGATCTCTCATTGCTATTTTAAACCCAGAACCAAACTCTGTAAATTCTTTTATTGCCTTTAATCTTTTATCTGCAACTTCTGAAAGTAGTTTATCCCTTCTATAAGTTATATATGCATATCCTTGTCTATCTGATCTTCCAACTCTTCCTCTAATTTGGTATAGCTGAGCTAATCCTAATCTATCTGCATTCTCTACAATTATTGTGTTCGCATTTGGTATATCTATACCAGATTCTAAAATTGTTGTACATAAAAGCACATCTATTTTATGTTCTATAAAATCTTGCATAATTGCTTCAATTTCTGCACCTGTCATTTTTCCATGTGCAAATTCGACTTTTGCTTCTGGAACAAGCTTAGAGATATCTAAAGCCTTTTTTATTATTTGTTCAACATTATTAAATAAATAAAATACCTGTCCATTTCTTTCTAGCTCTTTGGTTATAGCTTCTTTTATTACTTCTTCATCATATTCAAGCACGTAAGTTTGAACTGGCTTTCTATTCTGTGGAGGCTCATATATAACAGACATATCTCTTATTCCAACAATTGACATATGAAGTGTTCTTGGTATTGGAGTTGCCGTCATTGTTAAAACATCTATTGTTTCTTTTAATTTTTTTATTTTTTCCTTATCTTTTACTCCAAATCTATGTTCTTCATCTATTATAAGTAGTCCCAAATCTTTAAATTCCACATCTTTACTAAGAAGTCTATGTGTTCCAACAACTATATCTACTTCTCCTAATTTTAATTTCTTTATTACTTGTTCTTGCTCTTTTTTAGTTTTAAATCTATTTAGAAGTTCTACTTTTATTGCAAACTCTTCCATTCTTGATTTAAACTCTTCATACTGCTGATTTGCAAGTATTGTTGTTGGTACAAGGTATGCTACTTGTTTTTGATCCATTACAGCTTTAAAAGCTGCTCTTATTGCAATTTCTGTTTTACCATATCCAACATCCCCACATAAAAGTCTATCCATAGGTTTTGGTGATTCCATATCTTTTTTAACTTCATCAATACATCTTAATTGGTCATCTGTTTCATTATATGGGAAATTATCTTCAAATTGTTTTTGCCATGGTGTATCTTTTGAAAACATAAAACCTTTTGCACTTCTTCTTTTTGCATATAATTCTATCAAATCCTTTGCTACTTCACGTAAATTCTTTTTTACTCTTGCCTTTGTATTTTCCCATTCTTTACTTCCTAGTTTGTTTAGTTTAGGCTCTGCTTCTCCTCCACCAACATATTTTCTAATGTTATCAAGCATTTCTGTTGGTACATATAATACATCATCGTTTTTATATTTTACTTTTATATAATCTTTTGTAATATTATCTCCTGTTGTAATAGTATTTACTCCAATGTAAATTCCTATTCCTTGAGTTTTATGTACAACATAATCTCCGGGCTCTTAAATCTGCAAAAACAACTTTTTCTCCTTGTTTAAATGCATCTGTATTCTTTCTTTTTTTCTGTTCACCATTTATAAACTCATCACCAGTAATTACAAGCAAGTCCATATCATAATTTTCAAATCCTGAAGATAATGTTCCATTTGAAATAATAACATTCTTATTTTTTAAATTTTCTTCTATCGGATTTTGATATATTTTTTCTTCTTGTTCTTCTAGTTTTGGAACATATTTGTATTTAATATCTTCCTGTTCTAATAGATTTTCGACCTTTTTTGCTCCTGCTTCATTACCAGCAAGTACAATAATATTTTTATTTGCATTTAATGCATTTTTTATTTCTTTCGTTAAAATATTTAATTCTGATTTAAAGAAATGCATATCTCTATATTTAAAATTAAATACATTCTTAGAAACAATAGTTGTTTTATCTTCAAATAAATCTGTTTCATTTAAGTAGACTAATTGTCTATTTTTTTGATTTTCTATATCTATCGTTGAAATATTTTTTATAGAATCCGGAACTTTTCTTTGTTTCTCTATTAAATTTTTTATTAATAAATTGTTTTCGTTTATTATATTATTTTGTCTTGCAGATATTTTACTTATATCGTCTAAATAAACAATATAGTCTTCATTTATAAAATCAAGAAAAGTAGCTTGTTTATCATAAAAACTATTAAAGTATTTATCTATTTTACTAATATAATTACCAGATTTAATTGCTTCTATGTCTTCTGTGTTTTCTTCTCCAATTTTTTCGCATATTTTTTCTATATCATTTGTTATAATTAATTCATGAGATGGATATATTTTAGCTTCTTCTAGCATTTGGTTTGATCTTTGTGATGTTATACTAAAACTTCTTATGGAATCTACTTCATCTCCCCAGAATTCTATTCTATATCCTTGAGTTTTAGTAATTCCAATATCTAATATTCCGCCTCTTATGCTAAATTGCCCTTTTCCATCTACTATGTCCGATCTTTCATATCCTATATTTACTAGGGATTTTTTTAGTTCTTCTAGACTAAAATTTTTTCCTACTTTAAATTCTAGTATTGTTTTATAAATATCATCTTTACAAATCATCTTTTGCATTAAGGCTTCTATTGTTGTTATTACTATTATTTTTTCTTTTCTACCTTCTTGCTCAAATATTTTATTTAATGTTTCAATTCTTTCATATGGTAAATCTTTACTTTCTGCATCAAAGTCATAAGGAGCAATTTCTCTTTTTGGAAAATATAATACATTATTTGTAAAATATTTTAAGTCCTTTTCTATTCTCTTTGCTTGTATTTCATTATAAGTAATTAATAAAATATTTCTATTACTAAATTCTCTCGTTGATTCTATAAATTGAATTTTTCCAACGCTAGATAAGCCCGAAATAACTTGCGGACTTATTTTTTTATTTATATTTGTTATGTATTCAGAAAACTTTGGTAATTTTCCTAACTTTTCAATTAGAATATTCATTTTATAAACTATACTCTTCCTTTAATTTTTCTAATGCTCTTGCAATTTGATCAGGGCATGATGTATTTTTGAATCCACATTTTATACCTTTTAATTTTGTGATAACCTCATCAATATCCATTCCTTTTACCAAACTTGCAATGCCTTGTAAATTTCCATTACAACCATTAATAACTTTTAAGTTTTTTATTATTCTATTTTCTATTTCTACAATGATTTGTGTAGAACAAACCCCTTGTGGTGTATATTTGTATTCCATATTTTTCTTCCTTTATTATGCTTTATAGAAATTATATTCTTTATAATACACCATTTTTCCTAAAAAAGCAATATTTGTTTGCATCTTTACATAATGTAAAAGCAGTAGAAATTTACAAATTCTACTGCTTCTTTTAGTTTATTTTCTAGATTGTTTCCATCTGTCTAATTTTATATCTCTATAAATATCCATTACATCTCTGTACTTAGGATATTCATCTTCCCAAATCATTGATGGTATTTTCTCAAATGCATCTGATATTTTCTCTGTTTCACTTAGGAAAATGATTTTTTCTTGTGGAGACATCCTGTTGTATTTCTTAGAAAACACATATAGTTTATCTAAATTTTCGTTAGCTTTTATAAATGACCAAAAGTCTTTTACTTCTATTCCTGCCATTTGTATTTGCATTACTGCAAATGCTATAAGTGAAAATATTATAAATATTAATACTAATATTACAACTATAAACGCTTCCACATTTATTTCCTTTCTTCATTTAAAGTTCTTTAATACTAAATTAAAATAGTAATATTTATATTTTAGTCATTAAAGATTGCTTCAAACTCATCTCCAGTTATTTTTTCTTTTTCTAATAGTACTTTTGCAACACTATGAAGTTTTCCTTCATGTTCTCTTAATATTTGTATTGCTTGATTATAGCAAGTGTCTATTATTTTTTTCATTTCTTCGTCTATAACTCCAGCAGTTTCTTCAGAATATGTTTTTTCCTGTGCAAAATCTCTTCCTAAGAATACTTCTTCTTGTGAAGATCCTAATGTAATTGTTCCTAAACGTGAGCTCATTCCGTATTTTGTTACCATTGATTTTGCAATTTTAGTTGCTCTTTCTATATCATTACTTGCTCCTGTAGAAATATCATCTAATATTAATGCCTCTGAAGCTCTACCTCCTAATAATGATACAATTTGTTCTAGCATTTCTGTTCTAGACATAAATGATTTATCTTCTGTTGGTCTATACATAGTATATCCACCAGCCATTCCTCTTGGAACTATTGAAATTTCATGGACTGCATCTTGTGTTGGTAAAAATCTACTTACAACTGCATGACCTGCTTCATGATATGCAACTAAACGTTTTTCTTTTTCGCTTCTTACTCTTGTTGTTTTTTCTGGTCCCATTGTAACTTTAACCATTGCATCTTCTATTTCACGTTCACCTATTTGTTTTAAATTTCTTCTTGCAGCAAGTAGTGCAGCTTCATTTAATACATTTTCTAAATCTGCTCCAGAAAATCCTGCTGTATTTTTAGCAATTATATTTAAGTCAACATCTTCTGCTAATTTTTTCTTTTTTTCTTGTACTTCTAATATTTGCTCTCTTGCTCTTACATCTGGAAGTGATACTACTATTTGTCTCTCAAATCTTCCTGGTCTTAAAAGAGCTTTATCTAATACATCTGGTCTGTTTGTTGCAGCAAGGACTATTACCCCTTCATTTGCAGCAAAACCATCCATCTCAACTAGTAATTGGTTTAGAGTTTGCTCTCTTTCGTCGTGGCCTCCTCCAAGTCCTGCTCCTCTTTGACGTCCAACTGCATCTATTTCATCAATAAATACTATACAAGGCGCTCTCTTTTTAGCTTCCTCAAATAGATCTCTAACTCTTGATGCACCAACACCAACAAACATTTCAACAAAGTCTGATCCACTTATTATAAAAAATGGTACTCCTGCTTCTCCAGCTACTGCTTTTGCTAGAAGTGTTTTACCTGTTCCTGGTTGACCTACTAAGAGTACTCCTTTTGGTATATGTGCTCCCATCTCTGTAAATTTAGTTGGATTTTTTAAGAATTCTACTATTTCTTCTAATTCTTCTTTTTCTTCATCTACACCAGCTACATCGTCAAACGTAACTCTGTTTTTATCTGTTGGATTCAAGACTCTTGCTTTACTCTTTCCAAAAGTCATTGTCTTTCCTCCAGCTTGGTTGTTTATACCTCCCATTAGGAATGACCAGAATATGAAGAATATAATAAGTATTCCAACAGGTGTTAGTAATGTTAAAGCAACAGCCCATAGTGACTCTGATTTTTCACTAACTGTAATTTCTCCTGCAACCATTTCTTCTTGAACATTATCTAGCAGATTATTTACACTAGGAATGTTTACTCTTTTTTCCAAATTATCATTTTTTAATTTTACACTAGCAGAATATCCATCCGCTTCTAATTCAATTTTTTCTACTTCTCCAGCTTCGATCTTCTCTATTAATTCTGAGTAATCTAATTTTGTGTTAGCATTGTCTAATATCGAAGATATTGCTACCATTAATATTATTCCTATAATTAGCCATATTGCTAATGTTTTTATACTTTTTTTCAAGAAAATTCCTCCTTTGCTTTATGCAATTAATAAAAAATTCGTATAATATTACATATTATCACATATTGCAATATATCACACAATTTACTTATTTTCAATAGTTTATATAAATCTTTTATATTATTGGTTTAATATTATTAATTATTCTTTATTACACTAATTTCTATTTGTTTGTTTTTTATAAAAACCTTTGTATTTTTATTAGGTGTCAAATACTTGTTTCCAATATTATTGCTACATAATTTTATTATATCTTCTATATGTTTTTTTTCAATTCCTTTAGTAGAGCCAAATAATTCTTTTATAGTATGCATAATTATTTTAGATTTTATTATATAATCAAGATTATTAAATTTTTTTAAATTTAAAATAATTTTATTTATGTCTTTACTAACTAATATTTCATTATATATATTATAAACTTGCTTCTCTACATATAGCTCTTCTTCTGTAATTAATTCTGATAATCTATTGATTGTTTCTATTATATTTGGATTAAAGTTTTTTTGTATATATGGAATTAATTCATTTCTAATTTTATTTCTAGTATATGTGTTGTCGTCATTTGTTTTATCATATTTTGGATTTAAATTATTTATCCTACAGTATTCTTCTATTTCTTCTCTACTACATTTTATTAATGGTCTTATGTACTTGCCTTGGGAATATGGCTTTATTCCACACAAACCAGATATTCCGCTTCCTCTTAAAAGATGCATTAGTACTGTTTCACAGTTGTCCTTAAGATTATGCGCTATTGCAATTTTGTTTGCATTAACCTTTTGAGCTATTTCATCAAACATTTTATAACGTTCATTTCTTCCTGCTTCTTCTGTTCCTATTTTCTGTTCTAGTGCGACTTTTTCAATGTCTACATATTTAATAAAACATCTTATTTTTTTACTATTACAATATTCTTTAACATATTCTGTTTCACTATTTGCTTCTTTTCTTATCATGTGATTTAGATGTGCAACGATAAGTTCCTTAATTTTTAATTCACCTTTAAGATTAATTAAGTTATCTAATAAACACATTGAATCAGGTCCACCGGAAACTGCTACTACTATTGTATCTTGTTCTTGTATTAAATTATATTTTTTTATTGTATCTTTAATTACATCAGTAATCATTTACGTTATAGTTCCTTTCTCGTAAGCCTCTTATTTTTTTTATTTTAATAATCGTCTGGACCATTTCTATACATCTCAATATTTCCGAATTTAGTATATTGTCCCATCCATGCAAGCTCAACTGTTCCTGTAGAACCTGCTCTTTGTTTTGCAATTATTACCTCAGCAATATTCTTTTTAGTAGATTCTTCGTTATAATAGTCGTCTCTATATAAAAACATTACTATGTCTGCGTCTTGTTCTATAGAACCAGATTCACGTAAATCAGAAAGCATTGGTCTATGATCATCTCTTGATTCAACAGCTCTAGATAACTGTGATAAAGCTATAACTGGTACATTTAACTCCTTGGCTAAAATTTTTAATGATCTACTTATTTCTGCAATTTCTTGTACCCTATTGTTTGCATTTTTTGCGCTTCCTTGTATGAGCTGTAAGTAGTCAATTATTATTAGTCCTATGTTCTTTTCTAGTTTCATTTTCCTACATTTTGCACGAATTTCCATTACAGAAATTCCAGGTGTATCGTCTACATATATTGGTGCTTGCGACAATTCACCAGAAGTCTCTGCTAATTTTGAAAGTTCTTCATCACTTAATTTCCCTGTTCTTACATTATTGCTGTCTACTAGTGCTTCACTACATAAAATTCTGTTTGCAAGTTGGTCTTTTGACATTTCTAGGCTAAAAATAGCTACTGGTACATTTGCTCTTGTTGCAGCATATGTTCCTATATTTAATGCAAATGCTGTTTTTCCCATAGCAGGTCTTGCTGCAATTAAAATTAATTCTGAACCATGTAATCCCGCTGTCTTATCATCTAACTTTATAAATCCTGTAGGCACACCTGTTACATGTTGTTTTTGATTATACAACTCTTCTAGTCTTGTAAATGATTCTACTAATATGTCCGAAATAGATGTATATCCAGTTTGACTTTTACGCTGAATTACGTTAAATATTTTCTTTTCTGCATTGTCCATTATATCTTCAACTTCATCTGTTTGCTCATATCCCATGTCTATGATTTCATTAGCTGTTTTTATTAGATTACGAAGCATGGATTTTTCTTCAACTATTTTTATATATCTATCAACATTTGAAGTTGTTGGTACTTTTTCTGGCAATTCAACTATGTATTCTAATCCTCCAACTGCATCGAATTTTCCCATTGATGTAAGCTCGGCTTTAAGTGTTATAACATCTATTGGCTGTGCTTTATTATATAAATTCATAATTGCTGAATATATTATTTTGTTATCTTCTCTATAGAAGTCTTCTGGTTTTAACTTTTCTACAGCAGCTGTTACCGCATCTTGATCTGTTAACATACAACCAATTACTGCTTGCTCAGCTTCTATATCATGAGGTGGTACTTTTCCTAGTTCCATTATTTGTCGCTTTCCTTTCAATTTTAGTCATATTATTCTGCAAGAATGTCTATTTTCAAACTTCCAACTACTCCTTCGTATAGTTTTATTTCTACACTAAATGTTCCTAGATTTTTTATTGTTTCATTTAAAACTATTTTCTTTTTGTCTACATCAATTTTATAATCTTTCTTTAGTCCTTCTGAAATCTCTTTAGATGTTACTCCTCCAAATATTTTTCCGTTTTCTCCTGCTTTTACTTTTATTTTTAGCATTATTCCTTTTAACTTTTTAGCAATTTCTTCTGCCTCTTTTTTTTCTGTATCTTTTTTAAATTGTTTAGAATCATTTTTTGATTTTAATTTACTCATATTTTCTGCATTTGCTTCTACTGCTAGTTTTTTTGGAAGCAAGTAATTTCTTGCATATCCATCTGCTGCCTCCAATACTTGATCTTTTTTTCCTACTCCCTTTATATCTGCTTGTAATATAACTTTCATATAATTCTCTCCTCTAATTTTTTATGCTATTATTTTACTTTAAATTACGCAAAATTTCAAGTTTATTTTAGACTATATTAACTTATATTACAATAAATTACTGTCTAGACAATGTATAATAGAAATTTATATACTTGTCTAAACAGTAATTTATTTGAATTATTTAAATAATTTTAAGACACTTCTGTAAAATACTCATTTATTCTATTTATTAATTCTTGTTTTACTTCTTCTATATCCATTCCTTCAATTTGAGCACCTGCAACGGTTATATGTCCTCCACCGCCTAGTTTTTCTAGTATAAGTTGTACATTTATATCTCCTATAGATCTGCCACTTATACATATTTTATCTCCTAATTTTCCTATTACAAATGAAGCAGTAATATTGCTTATCGTTAAAAGTTCATCCGCTGCTTTTGCACAGGTTATATTGGCATCTGGATCATCTTTATTGTATAAAGAAATTGCTATTGTTTCATCAACTATTTCTGAGTTTGCGACTATTTCTGATATTTTGTTATATGTTTGCAAATCACTTTGGAACCATTTTTTTACTTTAATTATATCTACTCCGCATTTTCTTAAATAAGCAGCTGCTTCAAAAGTTCTTACACCTGTTTTAAATGTAAAGTTTTTTGTGTCCATCATTATTCCTGCATATAATGCTTCTACTTCTTCTGTTTTTAGCTTTATGTCTTTTTCAGAGTATTCTATTAATTCTGTAACAAGCTCACATGCAGATGAAGCATATACTTCGTGAAATGTTAACATTGAATTTTCAATATAATCTGTTCCTCTTCTATGATGATCTATAATTGCAATCTTATCTGTTTTGTCTAATAATTCAGGAGCATCTACATAGTTCTTTTTGTCTGTATCTACAATTACTAGTAGAGATTCTTGAGTTATTAAATCTAACGCTTTTTCTTTTTTAACTAATACATCTTTGTATTCTTCTATTTGGCTTATATCCATAATAAAAGAATCCAAACTAGTACCTGCTGTTTCACTTACTATAAAAGCTGGTTTTTCTAAGGTTTTTGCTATTCTATATATACCAAAAGCAGCTCCCATTGCATCAATATCACTATTTGTATGTCCCATTATTATTATATTAGAGGCACCATTCATTAATTCTTCTAAGGCTTGGGCAACTATTCTTGCCTTTACCTTTGTTCTTTTTTCTATTTCTTGAGTTCTTCCTCCAAAGAAATAATATTTTCCGCTTTGTTTTATTATAGCTTGGTCTCCACCACGTCCAAGCGCTATGTCTATCACTGCTTTTGCAGATTTATATTTTTCAGAATTTATCTCTCCATCTTCTGAAATTGCAATACTTAATGTTGCTTGGATTTTATCCTGTGTTTTTATATTTTTTATTTCATCTAAAATTGTAAATTTGTCTTGCTTTATTTGTTCTACAAATTGCTGTTCAAATACACATACGTATGTATCTCTTTCTGATTTTATAGAAATTCCATTATATTTTGCTACCCAAGAATAAATGTTTTTCTCTATTTCCGAAGTTATTTCTAGTTTTTCTTCTTCTGTAGTTCTTTGCATCATTTCTTCATAATTGTCTATTACAATTATTCCCATGCATATTCTACTGTCACTATATTTTTTTAGCAAATCTTCATATTCGGTTTCATCTAGAAAATAAATTGTCACCATATATTCTTTAGAATTTTTGTATTCCTTATTTCTTACTTTTGTATATTCTCCAATAATCTTATATTTCTTTCCTCCTATAGTTGCTTTTTCGTATATAATGTCATTATTTGATTTTTCACTTTCTTCTATTTTAATTTTTATCTCTTTAACTACATCATTTAGATTATTTCCAATGTCTGTATTTGCAAATTCTTTGGCAAATCGACTACTTTTCCATATAATCTTACCTGTCGTATCTAATATTACAAGAGGAAATGGTGAATTTATTATTGTACTTTGTGCTGCTTTATCTACATTTACGGTAATTTCATTTATATGCTTTGTGATTTCTGCTTGTCTTTTATTATTAGCCCATATCGTATATGCAACAACTAATATAAAAACAATAATAGATGGTATTATTGCTTTTGGTTCCATTATACATAATATTAATAATATTATAAATATTATTATCAAATATATCTTTGTTCTAGATACTAATTTTTCTAAATTTAATTTTTCTTTCGGCATATTTATCTCCATTAATAATTAATATACCACTATTTTACCTCATTTTAGGCGTTTTGTCAATTTATATGCCCACCTTATTATCTTTTATTAGCACTAGTTTTGTATTTCTTCTATTTTCTATTTTCTTTGGATTATTATTACTTATAATCTGGAATCTAGGTATGTTTCTATTTTCTCTTTTCTTTATAGCTTTTGTAACTTTAAATTCATTTTCTATACCTGATAATATATATGTTTTTTGTTTTATGTATATCTCACAAATTGATTTTATAGTTTGAATGTAAATATCACTTTTTTTACAATCTTCAACCGAATAAGTAACATTCAATCCACAAACAATTGGTAAAATTATCTCTAAAATAATCTCGTAAAAATTATTTATTTTTTTTGTTGCAATTATTCTTCGAGGTCTAAAATTCCATAATCGTATTTGTTTTTTTACTTTTAAAGCAAAGTCAACCAGGCTATTATTTTCCATACATAACTCTTTGCTTGTACTTACAATAATGGTTTTACTGTTTGCCATACCTTTCATTATTTTGTTTTCTCTACTGTTTTCTATATATCTTCCTACATTTAATAATTTTTCATAATTTACTACATTTGGATTATTGCTTGAATCAAAATTTATTAGATTTATGTCTTTTATTTTGCTTTTTTTATTTATTTTATATATTTCTAGAATTTGTTCTTCAATTTTATTAGAATAAAATATTGTTTTTATATTATATTTTTTTATTGTTTTTTCTATTTCTATAACGTCTGTTTCTATTGGTATTATTACTATTGTATTTTGTAATATGCAATTTGCTAAATATGTAACTTGCCATTCATATCTGTTTTCAGATATTATGGCTATAGTATTATTATCGTCCTTATTATGGAACCTATTTATTGAAATAGCTAATGAATAAATGTCGAATTTATAATTAAAAAAATTTATATCTTTATTTATATCATTTACTTTAATTTCTACCGCTTTTCTTACTTTAAAGTCGTTACTTCCGTTTTCTATAATACTCTTAATGTCCTTAGTATTTTTCACATTAAAAATCCTTTCTACTTTCTTTTATTTAAAAGTATAAGACTAAAAGTTTTACTCGTCAATGAAATTCGTGCGTTAAATTATTGTATATTTCAGCATTTTTTAAGCATTATCGACATTTTTCTATTTATTATTACATAATTTTCTAATTTATTTAATTAATAATTAAACAAATTAAAAAAAGTTACCTTTAGACATTTTATTTTTAGTCTAAATTGTAACTTTTAACTATTATTACATTTTTGTTGTTATTGATACTAAATTTACATCTTCATGTTTTCTTCTATCTATTACGTATGTACTTCCTGGAATTGTTTTTGATAGGTGTTTTACTTGTGCTCCTGCTTCTCCTATTTCTAGTGTATTCTTAAATCTTTTTGGTTCAACTTCTACTGCTCCTATAGATATTGAAGTAAGAGGAAATTGTTCCATAATACCTTTTCTATTTGGTACTTCTATATATCCTTTTTTTACATCTTCTTCATTAAAGTATTTTCCAACATTCGCATCGAATTCTATTATTATATTTTGACATATTTTTTCAAAGTCTTCGTCTTCAACTATTGCTATAAAGTCATCTCCTCCAATATGTCCTACAAAATTGTTGTCCTCCTCTTTATAATGTACATTCTTTGATATAGTTCTTGCTGTAAATTTTATTATTTCATCTCCGTTTGAGAATCCATATGCATCATTATATGCTTTAAAGTTGTCTAAATCTATATATAACATCGCAAAATATTCTTTTCTTGCTAGTCTCTTTTTCATTTCAGCTTGAATTTGTACATTTCCTGGCAAGTTTGTTAATGGACTTACCTTTCTGTTTATAAATAACAAGTTTATTGTATTTTTTATTATATAGTATATATAATCTCTATCTATTGGATTTTCAATTACATAATTAGCACCTTTGGCTAGTTCTTCTATTTTATGACTTCTATCTTTGCATGATGTTATTACAATAATTGGAGTTATAGCATTGTCGTCATTGTCTCTAATTTTATAGCATAGTTTACATGCATCTTCCTCTATTGTATCTTCGTTTATTATAATTAGAGCTGGTATGTCCTTTAGTGCTGTATCTATTTCTTCAGTTTTTATTTGCTTAAAGCTGTATACTTTTTCTTCTTTAAATATATTTTTTAATTGTTCTTTTAATTCTTGTTCATTATCTATAATGTAAATATTTTGCATTATATTCCTCCGTTTTAAGAAAAACTAGTATGTATATTGTCCTATATATTCTGTTACTTGTTCATTTATGTTATATGCATGGACTTTTATTATTGTTTCTCCTGGTTCTACTTTTTGTCTCCATTCAAAAGTCTTCTCATTTATTGATATATTCGGATCTGTTTGATATAAATGATCTCCTATATAATATGCCACCATTCTTAATCCTTCTTCATCTGATGCTTTTATAATCAAGTACGAAGGATCTTCTGGATCTGGGACCACCTCTATAACAGGTTTTGTTGCTCCTTTGATTTCTTGTTCTTTGATTGCTACATTTTGTGCTTTATCAGTTGCTTCTACTTTTATACTTATTTGTCCTTGGCTGACTGGTATCAACACTTCTATTACAGCAGGATCTTCTTCATTTGCTTCAACTATTTGTTCTTCCCCCTCACCCACTGTATATGATACATAATCTAATTCTCTATCATCTGTTACTACTATCTTTATATTCTCATCTACAACTTCAAATTCAATTTCAGGTTCTGTTAAATCTTCTCCTTCTAAGAAATAATTCTTTACATAACTCTTCTTTATTCCATTCGAATCAGTGACTTCTATATTTAGTTTACTGTTTCCAACTGGTAGTGTCACGTTAAAACTTAGTGAAGTTTTATTTTGTCCTGCAACATTTTGTAGTTGAACACTATCGTTCCAGTAATATGTTACATTTTTTATTCCATCTTTATTTTCTATATTTATCTGTAGTTCTTTTCCTTTTTTATTAATTGTAACAACTGGTACAGACGCTAATTTTTTGCTTTGCGCATCTTGTACTAGTGCATATACTCCATTTCCTGCTAAAATAAAACCAAATAGCATTATAATAATTGCAAAAAATTTACAAATTGTTCTAATTTCTATTGGTCCATCATTGTAAGTTTTATTTTTCTTTTTTTGATTTAGATTTTGATTATCTGTCATAAGAATTTGATTCATTTTATTTTATCTCCTTTGTTGTAATTACACTTTAGATTATAACATAGCAATTTTTTAAAGTAAATATTTTTTTATATTTTATCTATTCTTTTAAATATTAAAATTTATAGCATATTTTGTTGATTTTTATTTTTCGTTAATATACAATATCAGTATTAAAAGCATTATACGATTACTGGAGGTTATATGAAAAATTATAGTAAGAAAAAAGGAATTCAAATAGATAATAAGCCAAAACATTTACTTATTTTTGCAGTTGTTTTTATTTTTTTATTTTTACTTTTAATCTTTAGATTGTTTTGGGTTCAATTTATAGATGGTGAAAAATTAAAAGAAATGGCTTATAAACAAATTACAGCAAATTTAACTATACAACCTAAAAGAGGTACTATTTATGATGCAACAGGAAAAGCTTTGGCAGTTAGTTCAGATGTAGATACAATTACTATCAATCCTTCATTAATATCTGTAAAGGATGATACAGAGGCAACAAATGCATTAAAGGCAAAAGTTGCTCGGAGCTCTTTCTGATATTTTTGAACTAAATTATGACGAAGTTTTTGAGAAAGTAAATAGTTCGAAATCGGTTGAAACAATTATACAGAAAGTAGATTCTGATAAGGTTTCTGAGTTGCAAAATTGGATGAAAGAAAATGAAGTTTATTCTGGAATAAATATTGATGAAGATACTAAGAGAACTTATCCATATAATAACCTTGCTTCGAATTTAATTGGATTTACTGGCAGTGATAGTAATGGTTTAGCTGGTATTGAATATTATTGGGATTCTACTTTAACTGGTACCAATGGAAGAATTACAACCTCAATAGATGCTACTCAAGATACAATTCCAGATGAAAGCGAAAAATATTTTGATGCTTTGGATGGAAGTAATATTACTCTTTCAATTGATGTAAATATTCAATCAATTGTTGAAAAATATTTAAAACAAGCAGTAACAGACAATAATTGCAAAAATGGTGGCTCAATGATTTTGATGAACCCTTCTACTGGAGATATTCTAGCTATGGCTACATACCCTGATTATAATTTAAATACTCCTTTTACTCCTAATGAAAGTTTGAGTTTGGTTTGGGATACATTATCTAGTGAAGAAAAAACTAATAGTTTATATAAAATGTATAGTAATAAATGTGTTAATGAAACTTACGAACCCGGTTCTGTTTTTAAAATTATTTTAGCATCAATAGCTTTAGAAGAAAATATAACACAAACAGATATTTCTGGTGATTTCTATTGTCCTGGCTATGAGATGGTTAATGGAATAAAAATAAAATGTGCAAACACTTCAGGTCATGGCAGTCAGTCTTTAAGGAATGCTTTAGAAAATTCATGTAACCCAGCTTTAATTCAACTTGGTCAAAGAATTGGTGCAGATACATTATATAAATATTTCGGTGCATTCGGGTTATTTGATAGAACGGGAATTACTACTTCCGGAGAAGCATCTAGTCAGTTCCATTCTTTAGATTCTGTTGGAAATGTTGAGCTTGCAACAATTTCATTTGGTCAAAGATTTACAATTACTCCTTTGCAAATGATTACTGCTGCATGTGCTATTGCAAATGATGGAGTTCTTGTTAAACCTAGAGTCGTAACTAAAATAGAGGACCCTAATACAGGAACTATTACAAATGTTGATGTAGAAGAAGTGCGCCAGGTAATTTCAAGTTCTACCGCAGCTCAAGTCCGTAGTATGATGAGGTCTGTTGTTGTAGATGGCGGTGGTCAATCTGGTTATGTTAAAGGATACGATATAGGTGGAAAAACAGGAACTTCTGAACCAAATTCTTCTAATGAAGATGCAGGATATGTTGCTTCTTTCTTAGCTATTGCACCAGTTGAAAATACTCAAGTTGTTGCTTTACTTTCCTTATATGGACCTCAAGGTGATTCTCATTATGGAGGTACTATAGCAGCTCCTGTTGTAGCTCAGGTATTATCTGAAGTATTACCTTATTTAGGAATTCCATCTAATGATGATAATTCGGACTCTAATTCAATTACAATACCTGATTTACAAAATAAAACTGTTGCTGAAGCAAAAGCAATATTAGATGAGCAAGAAATTTCTTTAATTACTTCTGCAGAAGATTCAGAAATAATTACATCTCAAACTCCAAAAGCCGGTGTTTCTATATCTAGCAATGGTGTTGTAATGGCTTATACTGAGCAACACGGTGACTCTGTTTCTACTACAGTTCCTGATTTAAAGGGCAAGAGTTTATATCAGGCTATAACAGCTTTAAAAAATGCTAACCTAAATGTTCAAACAACTGGTTCAGGTACTGTTGTATCACAGGATATATCTGCTGGAGTTTCTGTTGAACAGGGTACTGTTGTAAAAATTACTCTGCAAAATGTAACTAGTGAATTACATTAATAAAAAATAAAAATAGCAAAATTTAATTTGCTATTTTTATTTTTTATTGTATTTTCCTTCTCTGTATTCCATAGCAGACATAAGCAGATAACTGATCCGGTAAAATTTTGGCTCCAATCCTTCCAAACCAAATAAGTAGACTTGGAAATATTAAAGTTCTTCCTTTAAACATTTTATTTACTGCATATTTTGCTACTTGCCTAGAATCTGCTTCTTTTAGACTAAATTTGACATCAGCTACTTTCATAAAATTAGTTTTTACAGGTCCAGGACATAGTGCAACTATCTTTACATTAGAATGTTTTCTTGTAAGTTCATGCCTTATGCTTTGAGTTAATCTTACAACATAAGCTTTTGTTGAATAATATGTTGCCATAAGAGGTCCTGGCATGAATCCTGCTATTGAAGCTACGTTCATAATGTAACCTCTATTTCCCTTTACCATATCTTTCAAAAATAATTTTGTAAGTATATGTAGGGCAGTAATGTTTGTATCTATCATATCAATTTCTTTATATAAATCTGTATCTGTAAAATTACCACATGTTCCAAATCCTGCATCATTTACCAGAATATCTATTAAGCCATATTTATTCTTAATGTCTTCATGTAACTTTATGCACCCTTCTCTATTTTTTAAATCAAGAATTCTAACATCTACATTTATTTTATATTTTGTTTCTAGATTTTGTTTTAGTTCATTTAATGCTTTTTCTCCTCTGGCTACTGCTACAATATTATAACCTCTTTTGGCAAGTTCTATAGCAATATCTCTACCAATTCCTGAAGAAGCTCCTGTAACTAGTGCAATCATACATTTTCTCCTTTAATTACAATTTCTTCGCCTTCGACTGTAGCAATTGCTTTTTCACCTGGTTTAACAATTCCGTCTAAAATAGCTTCTGCTATTTTATCTTCTAACATATTTTGAATAGCTCTTCTTAGAGGTCTTGCTCCATATGCTTTGTCAACACCTTTTTCTGCAATTTTTTTCTTTACACTATCTTCTATTTCTAATTTTATATTTTGTTCTTCCATACGTTTTGTTACTTGAGAAAGCATTATATCAATTATTTTTTTTATATCCTCATCATCAAGTTTATGGAATACTATAATATCATCAATACGGTTTATAAGTTCTGGTCTAAATTGCTTTTTAAGTTCAGCCATTACCTCTTTCTTAGTATCTTCATATTCTTGCTTTTTATTTTCTTCTTTATTATTTCCTGCAAACCCTAGTTTATTTTTATCTGTAATTAATCTTGCTCCAACATTTGATGTCATAATTATAATTGTATTTTTAAAGTTTACTGTTCTTCCCTGTGAATCTGTTAGTCTTCCATCTTCTAGAATTTGCAATAGCATATTCATAACATCAGGATGTGCTTTTTCTACTTCATCAAATAGAATTACACAATAAGGTTTTCTTCTTACTTTTTCAGTTAATTGTCCACCTTCGTCATATCCAACATATCCTGGAGGGGATCCTATTAATTTTGCAACTGAATGAGATTCCATAAATTCAGACATATCTATTCTTATCATTGCTGATTCATTTCCAAACATTGCCTCTGATAAAGCTTTTGCAAGTTCTGTTTTTCCAACACCAGTTGGGCCTAAAAATAGGAATGAACCTGTTGGTCTATTTGGATCTTTTAATCCAACCCTACCTCTTCTTATTGCCTTACTTACTGCTTCTACAGCTTCATTTTGGCCAATAACTCTTTTATGCAAATTTTCCTCTAAATTTTTAAGTTTTTCATTTTCAGTTTGAGTTATTTTAGAAATTGGAATACCAGTCCAACTTGCTATTACTTGGGCAATATCTTCTTCTTTTAGTGTCATTACCTTTTTTGTATTATTATCTTTCCACTTTTTCTGCTTATCTAGTAATTCAGCTCTTTTCTTCTTTTCATCATCTCTCAATTTAGCTGCTGTTTCAAAGTTTTGTGTTGCAATTGCTTCTTCTTTTTCCTTTGTAACCTTCTCTATTTCTTCTTCAAGTTTCTTTATTGAATCTGGTTTCGTATATACCTGCATTTTTAGTTTAGAAGAAGCTTCGTCAATTAAGTCTATAGCTTTATCTGGCAAATATCTATCATTAACATATCTTGTAGATAATTCTACAGCTGATTTTATTGCCTCATCTGTTATCTTAACATTATGATGTGCCTCATATTTATCTCTTAGTCCTTCTAGTATTTTTATTGCATCCTCTTCAGATGGCTCTTGTACCATAACTGGACTAAATCTACGTTCTAATGCTGCATCTTTTTCTATGTATTTTCTATACTCGTTTGTTGTTGTTGCTCCTATAACTTGAATTTCTCCTCTTGCAAGAAGTGGCTTTAAAATATTTGCTGCATCTACTGCACCTTCTGCAGAACCTGCACCAACTATTGTGTGAATTTCATCTATAAATAAAATTACATCTCCTGCTTTTTTTACCTCTTCTAGAGATTTTTTAATTCTTTCCTCAAAGTCTCCTCTATATTTAGCTCCAGCAACCATACTAGAAATATCGACGCTTACAACTCTTTTATCTTTAAGCATTTCTGGTACATCACCTGCTACTATTTTTTCCGATAAACCTTCTGCTATTGCAGTTTTACCAACTCCGGGTTCTCCTATTAAACAAGGATTATTCTTTGTCCTTCTTGATAAAATTTGAATTACTCTATCTATTTCATTGTCTCTGCCTATTACAGGATCTAATTTCCCTTCTTCAGCTTTTCTTGTTAAATCTGTTCCGTACTGGTTTAGTGTTGGTGTAGAATTAAAACTTCCACCCTTTCTTACATGGTCTTTATCTGTTTGTTTTCCAGAATCAGTTTCATTTATTATTTTTATAAGCTCATTGTATAATTTTTGTGGATTTACATTTAAATCCATCATAATTCTTACTGCAACACTATCTCCTTCCCTCATAATTCCAACAAGAATATGTTCAGTTCCTATAAATTCAGAATTTTGTCTACGTGCTTCTGCAAAAGCATTTTCAATTATTCTTTTACTTCTAGGGGTGAATCCTATATCATCCGAATTTTCAATAGCTCCTTCTTCATTTATTCCAATTAATTCTTCTATTTTATCTAGAACAAACTCAGAAGTTACTCCCTGATTAGCAAGGACTTTGCTTGCAACTCCATTTTTTTCTTCAACCAATCCATACAAAATATGCTCAGATCCTATGTAGTTATGTCCTAAACTTGCAGCTAGTTCATTTGCTATTTCAAATGCTTGTTCTGCACTATTTGTAAATTTATATTTCATGTTTATCTTTCCTTTCTATTATTAATTTTAATTACTTATTATTTGCCTTATTAATTCTGTTCTTTTTGAATCTCTTTCACTTTCCGTCATTTCATTGCCATAATATTTTTGTAAATTTGCAGGTTTTGTATATAGGAATAATTTCTTTACCTTTGCATCATCTAATTCCCTTATTATTCCCATATCTGTACCAAGCTTTACATCTGAAAGTAAATTTATGCATTCTGTGCTTGAAAGTAATCTTGCATTTTTTAGTATTCCAAACGATCTATATAATTTATCTTCAAACCTTAGCTTGTTTTTTCCTAAGTATTTTCTAGCAATTCTTTCTTGTTCTATAACTTTATCTGTAATAGCTTGCATGTTCTTTGCTATTTCTTGTTCGTTTATTCCTAATGTTTGATTATTAGAAATTTGATACATATCTCCCATGCTTTGTGAACCTTCTCCATAAACGCCTCTAATACTCATTCCAAAATTATTTATTATTCTAAATAATTTATTTAAATTTCCTGTCTCACTTAAAGCTGGCAAATGAACCATTACTGAAATTCTCATTCCTGTCCCTACATTTGTTGGGCATGCTGTTAAAAATCCATATTTTTTGCTAAATGCATATGATAATTTCTTTTCTATTTTTTCATCTAATTCTATTGCAAAATTAGTAAGTGACTCTATTGCTGATCCTTCTGAAAAAGTTTGTATTCTTAAATGATCCTCTTCATTTATCATAATACATATATTTTCTTCTTTGTTTAACAATATTCCTGTACTTTTGTCATCTTTTTTTGCAAATTCTGGGCTTATTATATGTTCCTCTACTAGCGACATTTTACTAATTGGATCAATATTTTTTAACTTTAATAAATTTAATCCATATCCTAAGCTTGGTACAATTTCTTCAACTTTATTTAATATATTGTTTTTATCTTCATTATTACATTCATTTTCAAATGGGAATCCTTCTAAATTTCTTGCAAGTCTTACTCTTGTACTTATTACAACATCTGAATCTTTACCATTTTGTAAATACCAATTCGACATCTTCCTTTACTCCTTTCTTAATTTTTTTATATTATCTCTTATTACTGCTGCATCTTCATATCTTTCTTCTTTAATTGCTTTTGCTAAATCATTTTCTAATTTTTTCAATTCGTCTTCTTCATTGTTAATATCAGTTTTAATTTTTGCATTTTCTATTGTTTCATTTTTTTCTTTATTTTTTAATGAACTATTTTCTCCAACGTTTTCTAGTTTTTTATCTATATTTAAAGGTTTTCTGCCTGTATGCATTATATGTCCTTGTATATTTTTTAAAATTTGGTCTAATCGGTCTGAAAATGCATCATAACAATCTGGGCATCCTAATAATCCTGTTTTTACAAATTCGTCATAGCTTTGTCCACAATTTTCACACTTTTGTGATTTTTGTTTTACAAAACTTGGAAGGCTTAAACTATCTTCATAATCATCAAAAAAGTCTCCTAGGAAATTTGAAAAGTTCATTGGCAAACTCATTGTAAAGTCTCCTATTTCCTTTTTGTTTGCACATTCTTCACATAGTATCATTTCTTTTTTTTCTCCATTTATTATTTGAGTATATTTTACATTTGCTTCATTTTTTCCACAATTTTGACATAACATAATAATTACCTTATATAATATATTTAAATTAATAATAATCTAATATATTTATATATTCCTTTCTCCATCAAATTTAGGCTTAATGGTAACCTTTTTTATTATATTAGTCCTCTACTAAGTTTACTAACATGTTTTTAAATATATTTGCTCGTAGTCTGTCTCTGTCTTTGGTGTCTATTATTAATACATTATCGCTTGTTGCAACTTTTAAAAGTTTTGCTTCGGTTTTGCTTATCATATTATAAGATAGAAAGTTGCTTATAAATATTGAAACTTCCTGTGCTGTAATTGAATCTCCTATACTTGAGATTATATGCATTAAGTAGTTACTTTTTGTAATATTTACTTTTGATATTGTAATGTGTCCTCCACCACCTCTAACGCTTTCTACATAATAGCCTTGTGAGGGTTTGAACCTTGTCGATATAACATAATTTATTTGTGATGGAACACAATTAAATTTTTCTGCTAAATCATTTCTTTGAATTTCTATAGATTTTTCATCTTCTAACATTTCTTTTATAAATTCTTCTATCATATCTGACAATTTCATATTCTCGCCTCTTTTCTTTTTGACTTTGACTTTCTTTGACCTATATATAGTATAGCACTTTTTTTATTTTAGTCAATATTTTTTCTTCAATTTTTTTGTTTTATTTTTCTCTTTTCTTTTTAGTTATTTTGTCAAATCTATTTGCGTTTTCCTTTTGTTTGTCTAGTGGTAACCAAGAAAAATATGTTGTTACAAATTCACCATGTTTTGTAACATTATGATTTTCTTCTAAATTTTGATTATCTTCTTTCAAAAAAATGCACCTCTTTTCTATTTTTATTTGTAAATTATTTTTACAAATATTATATCTTAGTTTGATGCATTTTTATTTTTATTATTCATTTAATATATATTTTTTTAGTGCTTGTGCTACACCATTGTTATTATTACTTTCTACAACTTCGTCAGCAATTTGCTTCATATATGGAGCACTGTTTCCCATTATTATTCCTAAACCTGCATTTTCGATCATTTCCTTATCATTTCTGTTGTCTCCTATTGCAATTATTTCTTCTTCTTTTATATTTAGTTTCTTTGCAAGTTCTTGTATTGCAGACCATTTGTTTACTCCAGTTGTTGTTATTTCTGTATAAAAGTACTCTACTGTGTTTTCCTCTGTTCCAGTTGTAATTACTTTTCTTGCCATATGTTCTACATCTAAAACATCTATTCCTTTTATTTGTCTTAGTCTTTTTATGCTTCTTTCAAATATAATTGAACTTTTATCACATATAGTCATTTTTAAAACATTTACATTTTCATTTTGTTCTATATAATTATATATGTTTTGTATTACTTTTATTTTTGTCTTTTGAGAATCTACTACTTTTTTATTCTCGTTATTATAAAATAAAACATTATAATTTAGAGAATTTGCTATTACAAAGTCTCCTGTATATATACTATAAAATATGCTATTTTCATCGCAAAATTTTATTATTTCTAGTATTTTTTTCTTATCTATAAATTTATCATATAATATTTTTTCGTTTTTTATATCGTATAAGAGAGCTCCATTTCCACATATAATATAGTTATTAGCTCCTATTTCATTTGCAAAACTTTTTGCAGAAGATATTGGTCTTCCTGATGCAATTACTATCTCTACTCCTTTTTCTATTGAATTTTTTATTGCATTTTTGTTTTCTGTTGAAATCTGGCTATATGAATTTAATAACGTTCCATCTAAATCTATGGCTACTAATTTGTACATAAATTATTTTCTGCTCCTTTCTTATCTTATTATTTTAATATATTTATTTAAACAATTCAATGTTTTATTTCATAATTTTACGTTTATTATTTTTATAGAAAAAATTTCCAGTTTATTTCTTGAAATTTTACGCATTATATATATTGAAAAAGCAAATTTGTTTTTTCAAATATATTAATATTCACATTCTAGGAGGTGAAAATAATTATGGCACATTCATCAGGAAATAGCAACTACAAAGTAGTTCCAGAAGCTGCTGATTCATTAAACAGATTTAAACATGAAGTAGCTAATGAATTTGGTGTAACACTTAAAGATGGATACAATGGTGATTTATCTTCAAGAGACGCTGGTAGAATAGGTGGACAAATGGTTAAGAAATTAATCCAACAAGCTGAAAGCCAAATGAAATAGTTTTAGTTTTAAATTATTAGTATAATAGATTTTTAGAATTTAATTTGTATTTAATTACAAAATAAATTAATTAGAATTTATTATAAGATTTATAACTATTATTATTAGACAGGATTTTAAGTTTTGTTTTATATATTTTATTATTTAGTAATTGTTTATGTTTTTTTCTTATTATTAATAAATGATTATTTAAATGATTAGATACATAAGGCAGGATTTATTATCCTGCCTCTTTTGTTTATAAGTTTAAGAGATATGTTCTAATCTTCTTATAATTTTGTATTGATAGTTTTCATATTTGTCTATACATTTTCTTAAAAGTTCTTTATATTCCTTTGAATTTTCTTTATGCTTTGTTTTGCAAAATGCTTGTATAAGTGTTGTTTCTATTATTTTATGATTATATTTTACTATATCTGGACTGATTTGTAGTGTTTTATTTCTATTGTTTTTTACAAATGTATTTTCCATTCTTTTTATTGTATAATCTTCTGGTGCAAATCCTAGTATTACTCTTACTTTTTCCATACTGTTTGCAATTTCTATTTCAGCAATTTCATCATACATTTTTTTAATTGCACTACTTACTATTTCCACTGTTCCAGATTTTTGGTATCTTGTTGGTAAATCTATGTTTATTTCTTTTTCTCTAATATCTAATTCAGGAACATTTATATTTTTATAATTTATATTTAAACTGAGACTTTTTCCTAAAACACTTACTGTTAGATATGTTTTTATTGTAACTGGTTTGGTAATATCTATTATTTTATTATTTTTTTGTTTTAGTATGCTCATTTAATGTTCCTCCTTTTATTAAACATCTGTTTGTATGTATGATATATCTTTTTTTGTTATTTGTCAATATGTTTCTTAAACTTTAATTATTTTTCTTGTTTATAATCAATAACCTGTTTTAGGTAGTTTTCTTTTAACTTCTGTGTTATAAATGGTTGAAACTGTTTCTATATCTTCACACATTTTATATGAATTATAATTTGCTTCTAATATTGCATAATTTTTTATTTGCGTTTCATTTTTTAAGTTATCATTTATTTTAGTATATATTCTTAAGTTTTCTGTATTTGTAAAATTCTTGTCTACATTTCCAAATTCTATTTTAATTTCTGTTATAATTTCGTCTTCTTTTAAATTTATTTTAGCAAAATCTATATTGTAATTTTCTTTACTATTTAATCCTTCTTCTAATAAAGTATATTCTATGTTTTTACTTGTCTTATAATACACATTATAATTTACCTCTAAGTTATATGTTCCTGTGGATATTCTTAATATCTTTTCTGTATTATTGGAGATAACATTATAAAATGTAAAATTTTCTACTGCAGTATTTCCTGTGTTTTCTATTTTAAATTCGTATTCATGTTCTGCATTGGAACTAATTGTATTCTTTGTATAACAGTTAATATCTATTTTTGGATTTTCTCTTTCTGTTTCTTTTATATCCTCTGTATTCTCTATTTCTGTATCTTCTGTCGGCATTTCTTGTATTTGTTCCTCTTTTTCTTCTATTGTTTCTTCACTTTCTTGCTCCTGTTCTTCTTGTATTTCTTCTGAATCTTTGCCTGGAGTTATGATTTCTTCTTCATTTTCATTTTTTTCAGATTCATTTATTTCTTGTTCTTCATTCGGACTTTCTTGTATGTCTTCTTTTTCAGCTTCTTGCTTTTCAAATTCCTGATTAGCTATTTCTACTAAATTATAAATTTGTTTTATAACTTCTTGTCCTCTCTTATTTAATTCATTATTTTTATTATCTATTTCAGTTTCTTCTTCCTGCAATTTATCTTCTTCGTTTTCTTTATTTTCTAAATCATCCTTAGTCTCTTCTGCATTAGCATTTTCTTCTTTTTCTTCCGCTTCTGTCTCTTTTTCAATATTTATGATATTAGTTTTTTTGTCTTCTATTATTTTTCCTTCTTCTAAATTTTCATTACTTACATTATTAGTATTATTCTCTTTATTATCAATCACAACTTGAGTATCTTTACTCTCTTTTTGTACTTCATTATCTAAATTATTATCTTCTTTTTCTACCTCATCATTAGAATTTTCAAGTGCAATTTTATCATTGTCCTCTATTTTTTCAGCTTCGTTTTCATTAACATTGTCTTGTGTAAATTCTTGACTATCTACTTTAGAAATAATTTCATTTTGAGTTTCATTTTCAGTTTTGCTTTCTTCTTTTTTCTCTATTTCGGCATCTTCTACTTCTTCATCAATTATCTCTTCTTTGACTATATTTTGCTTTGTATCTTCCATTTTAGTCTCTTCTGTTTTTTCTTTAATCTCTTCCTTTATTATAATTTCATCTTCTTCACTCTCATTTAATTTTTTCTCTTCTTTTATCTCTCTTAGCTCTTCGTTAATTGATTTTAATTCTTTATTATTAATAATCCAATATAAGGCTTCATAAGTAGCTAAATAGGCATCATCTTCTATTGGTAAATTTGTTTTGTTTTCTATAGTATATCCGTTTTTTAAAATTGTGGCTATTCTTATATCTTCTATTTGTTCTATATTACTTGTGTCTATTTTAATTTCTTTATCTGTGCCTTTATTTAAAATATATACTGGTATTTTATTATCTTCACAATCTTTATAATAATATTTTGTAATTTTAACATCTTTCCATTCTTTGTTTTGTGTATCGTAATGCTGAATTATTATTTCTTCCACATCTTCTTCTAATATTTCTTTGGTATTTTCAATTGCATAAGCACTTATATTTGGAAGTAGTATTATAACTATTTGTAACATAATAAATATTTTACTTAATATTTTTTTCATATTATCACATTCCTTTCAGTTAAATTTCCACAGCTTGTACACATAAGCGAAGATTTATTTTATTATTTATACACGTAATTAATGTAATTTTATTTTCTGCTGTATTTTCTAACATTGACCAGTCTGTATCTAATATTTCTTTTACTAAACTTATTTTATAATCTCTTATTCCTAAATTTGTTTGATAAGTAATTTTATCACCTATTTTTAGCTCATTTAATCTTGCAAAATATGATACTTTTGCACCTCTATTATGTGCTGCAAGTCCAATATTTCCATTGAATGTTGCAGTATTTTCTATATGTCCTACATAACTGTTTAATATTTCTTCTGTACTTCCTTCTTTTACTGGGGCTACTAGATTAATTTTTTCTATAATAATCTTTCCTAATAATTTTTCTGAATTTTCCTCTTGCAAGTCAATTTTATCTTCTTTTGTATTTTGTTCATTTTCTATCATATATTCTTCAATTTCGTTATATTTACTAATATCTGAAAGTTCCTCTATCTCATTATTTTTATCTTTCGATTCAGCTTCATTTTCATAACTTGCAGTTCTTTGTTCTACAATAACTTTTCTGTCTTTTACTACAATATAGCCAACAGATAACACAAATACTGCCGTGACAAATAAAACCAATATACTTTTATGCATATTAGGCACCATCCCTTCTAAATATAGTAGCTAAAAAGTACTAATAATAAATAAGTTAGAGTAATACTTGCTATTTTCTACTTAACTAGCTAAACTATATAATTAATTTAAATTTTGGAATTTTATAAGATTTAATTTTTAGATTGAATAAATTATTTTGATATATCAAAACTTTGTAAGAATTATTATACTATCTTTTTTATTTTAGTCAATGAGATTTCTTTATTTTGTAATCTATTTCATCGCAATATTCGACAATATTTTCTTATAAATTACCTATTACATAATTTTTTAAAATTAGTAAAAAATAGGAAAAATTAAAATTTTTCCTTCTAGGAGTTGCTAACGCAACTCTTTTTTTGATATACTTATATCAAGAGGTAATATGGAAAATATTGAAACTATTAAAGAGTATGAATTTTTAGAATTTTATAATAGTAGAACTTTTGATGCTAATTGTTTTAATGAAGATGGTTCTTTGAATAAGAACTATAACTCCTTTAAATCGACTGGGGTTATTGCTTCTATTTTTGAAGATTATTGGGAAAAAACTTATCTTGAGAATAAAACTCTTATCGATAAATATCGTCCTAATGCTACTATCGAGATTCAAAAAATTATTGATTGTGCTAACAAAAATTTGGGTTGTTCCCTTTATGTATGTCCTCATTGTAATGATATCGTTTTTATTGGACATACTTGTAAATCTAGATTTTGCTCTTCTTGTGGTTACAAATACAAAAATAATCGTGTTGAAAATATTCTTCAAACTGCTTATAATTGTAATCACAGGCAAATTGTTTTTACTATTCCTGAACAACTTAGAGCTTATTTTTTCTTTCCTTTTGAAAATAGAATTAATATGCTTTTTAAAGCTGTTAGAAATACTATTTATTCTATTTTAAATGTATCTTTTAAAAAAAATAAGAAAGGTATTTTGAAAAAATATACTTCTAAGGTTAAGTATACTCCGGGTTTCTTTGCGTTCCTTCATACTTTTGGTAGAAATTTAAAATGGAATCCTCATATTCACATCCTCATTGCTGAAATTAAATTAGGTAGTGATAACACTTGTAAACCTTGGAAATTTTTTGATTATGATGCTCTTTCTCTTCGTTTTCAAAAAATACTTTTAGATTTACTTTCTAAAGATTTGGGGAAATCTTTTAATAAACTCAAATCTTTTCTTTTCAAAAATTATTCTAAAGGTTTTTATGTTTATGCTGAACATAAAGAATTTAAAGATTTTAAATCTGGTGTCGAATATGTTACTAGATATTGTGGTAGAGTCCCTATTAGTGAAAATCGTATTGTCAATTATGATGGTTCTAATGTTACTTTTTCCTATATTGATCACAAAGATAACAAATATCATGAAATTACTTTATCTGCTTCAGAATTTATTTTAATTTTATTAAGGCACTTATTGCCTACTCAATTTAAAATTATTAGATATTATGGTTTTTACAGAAAAAAACATTCTATGCACCATAAAATGATTCCTTTAATTAAAAAACATTTACGTTCTTTTAGAAAAAAACTTCTAAATTATGAACTTAGTATTTCTATGGCTTTCCATAGAAACCCTTTTAATTGTCCTAAATGTAATACCAAAATGGATTTTGTCCTCTATATTAATTAGAAATGAGGTTTTAATATGTTTGATTTTAACTCTTTCCCATTTGCTTTAAGTGGAAAAACAGTTGCTTACATCTGCCCAAAATGTAAATACAAATTTGATGCTCCAATGGAGGCCGTTTTAGAATTTGAAGAAGATGATGAGTTAAATGGTCTACCTATTTCAACTCCACCATATATTATTTGTGCTAAATGTAATTTCGATAAATGTGTTCCAATTGATTATGTATCAAAGAGAGGTTTCCATCACATCTATAAGGATAATTAATTATATACTTAACTCCATTTTTTTACATACCAAATTAAGTTTTGATTTGGTCTATTTTTGTTGTACTATATTTTTTTATTTTGTTTTTAATTATGTATTACTTTCCTATTATATAAAAAA
>CALXEU010000067.1 GCA_944387395.1 uncultured Clostridia bacterium
TATTAAATCCCCATAGAAAAAGTTTCCGCAGTTTACCACTATTATAATTACAGATGGTTAGCCAAGATTAATAGTGCAAAAAAGGAAATTTTTTTATTGGCTAACCATCAGTAATTTCCTATACATAATGATAGGGCATGAAAATAATCAAGACACTATTATAGTATTGAATGTTAGAAAAAGAAATTTTAAATTGTAAGGTGTATTTTGAAGATGAAGATATAGATTTAAATCACGAAGAGTAGAAACATTAGCAAATAAAACAACACTCTTAAATATATTATGTAAAAAATACAAAATATATTTTAAGGGTGTTTTGTTATGTCTAACAAATAATTAGAGAAGAAATTTACCATGAAAAGTGATGCCATAAAAATTGACCATATAACAAAACTATGCTATAATACAAGCTAAAATAGGAAATAGAGGAAGAGATATGTATTTAATAGTAGGATTAGGAAACCCAGAAGATGTATATTCAAAAACTAGACATAATATGGGATTTGATGTTATAAACAAATTATCAAAAGAATTTGATATAAAAGTTGAAAAAGAAAAATTTGATTCGCTATATGGAACTGGAATAATAGAAGGAGAAAAAGTTATTTTAGTTAAACCACAAACATATATGAACAATAGTGGAGAAGCGGTAAAGCCATTTGCAGACTTTTACAAAATAGAAAAGCAAAATATTATAGTAATTTATGATGATATAGATATATGCACAGGAATAACAAAAATTAGAATGAAGGGCGGACCAGGCACTCACAATGGAATGAAATCGGTTGTAAGTGAACTTGGAACAACAGAATTTCCAAGAATAAGAATTGGAACAGGACCTAAAGATGGAAAAAAAATAATTGATTTAATTGGATATGTTATAAATAAAGTAAATGATGAAGAATACAAAAAGTTAGAAGAAGGAATCGATAAGGGAGTTCAAGCTGTAAAAGAAATAATATCTATCGGAATAGAAAAAGCAATGAGCAAGTTAAACTAAGACCTTATACTTTTTGTGGAAGGAATGAAATATAAAAATGAAAGAAATTATAATAAATAAAAATGAAGATGGTAGCAAAATTATTGCATTATTAGAAAATGGTAAGCTATTAGAACAGTATACAAGCACAGAAGAGGAGAAAACAATTGAAGGAAATATATATTGTGGAATAGTAAAAAATGTACTTCCAGGAATGCAAGCTGCATTTGTTGATATTGGTGAAGATAAAAATGCATTTATTCATATAAAGGATATAATTCCAAAGTTAAATCAAATAACAGGAAATAAGGAAGAAGATTTTTCAAAATATAATATATGCGATTATATTAAACAAAACGATAAATTATTAGTTCAAGTTAGAAAAGATGAGGTTGATAAAAAAGGAGCAAGGATAACAGAACACATTAGTTTAACTGGAAGATTATCTGTACTGATGATAGATGTCCAATTTATAACAGTTTCAAAAAAAATAGAAGAAAAAGCTGAAAGAGAAAGATTAAAAAACATTGCAAGCAAGATATTAAGTAAAAGCGGAAAAAAATATGGACTAATAATAAGGACTGGAGCTGAAAATAAATCTGAACAAGAATTACAAGATGACATAGAAAAATTAATAAAAAAATGGGAAGAAATAAATAAAAAATATAATTCAATAGAAGGAAAAAAAGCTCAATTAATATATAAAGATGAAAACATAATAGGTAAATTTATTACAAGCATATTAGAGACGGATATTAATCAAATAACAGTAAATGATAAAGATGTTTATGAATATCTAAAAGAATATATTACACAAGTTGGAAAACAGAATATAAAATTAGAATTAAATCAAGTAGATAATCTAATGGAAAAACATGAATTACAAAAACAATTAGAAAGATTAAAAAATCGCAGAGTTTGGCTAAACTGTGGAGGATTTATTGCAATAGATAAAATAGAAGCATTAACTGCTATAGATGTAAATTCAGGAAAATTTACTGGCAATAGTAAATTATCAAGAAATGAAACAATACTAAAAGTAAATAAAGAGGCAACAATAGAAATTGCAAAACAATTGAGATTACGAAACTTGAGTGGAATAATAATAATTGATTATATAGACATGGAAAATAAGGAAGATAGAGATGTAATATTAAATTTATTAAATGAAGAATTAAAAAAAGACAGAAGTAAAACACAAGTAGAAGGATTTACAAAATTAGATTTATTAGAAATGACTAGAAAAAAATTATAATATTTATATTATATAATCTATAAATAAAGCCAAGAGTAAAGGTTCAAGATGAAAATAGTAAACATTTTACAGTTGACAAGACCTAAATTTTATGATAAAATAATTACCTGTAAGCCGCCTGAGTCGGGCAACTAAATGCTACATAGAACAAATCTATAGTAGATGCCTTGAATTGATGCTTAGCGAGTATACATATAAAGGGAGGTGTACAATACAATGTACGCAATAATCGAAAGTTGTGGAAAACAATACAAAGTAGCAGAAGGAGATGTAGTATTCTTCGAAAAATTAGATGCAGAAGAAGGAAAGAAAGTTGCATTTGATAAAGTCGTTTTAGTTTCAAATGACAATAAAGTAGAAGTTGGAGCTCCTTATGTTAAAGGTGTTAAAGTTGAGGGAAAAGTAGTAGCTCAAGGTAAAGGTAAAAAAATAATAGTTTACAAATACAAAGCAAAGAAAAACTACAGAAGAACTCAAGGCCATAGACAACCATACACAAAGGTTGAAATAACATCAATAAAAACAGCTGCAGAAAAGAAAGAAACAAAGCAAGCTGAAAAAGAAGCAAAATAAAAATTAAAATAATATTAAAAATGAGATAAATTTAAAACTTGAAGGGAGTGAAACAAAAATGGCTCATAAAAAAGGTCAAGGTAGTTCTAAAAACGGTAGAGACAGTGAGTCAAAGCGTCTTGGACTAAAAAGAGCAGATGGTCAAGTAGTTCCAGCAGGAAATATATTAGTTAGACAAAGAGGAACAAAATTCCATCCAGGAAAAAATGTTGGAATTGGTAGCGACGATACACTATATGCAAAAGTTACAGGAACAGTAAAATTCGAGAGACTTGGAAGAGATAAAAAACAAGTTAGTGTATATACTGCGGAAGAATTAAAAGCAATGGCAGCAAAAAAAGAAGCTCCAAAGGCTGAAAAAACAGAAAAAAAGGCAGTAAAAAAGACTACAACAAAAAAAGCAACAGCTAAAAAGGAAGAAGTAGAAAGCAAATAACTATTCTATATAAACAAAAATCGGAGCTAGAAAATATCTAGCCCCGATTTTGCATATAGAAAAGTAAAAAATAATATTGTAATAATTAAGAATATCTTATATAATATAAAAAATAACTAGATGAAAGGAAGATAATTAAATATGGGAAAAAAAGTAATAGTCACTGGAGATAGACCAACAGGACGTCTACATATAGGACACTATTTTGGATCGCTAAGAAAAAGAGTAGAAATGCAAAACTCAGGACTATACGAGCCTTATATACTAATAGCAGATGTTCAAGCACTTACGGACAACTTTAACAATCCAGATAAAGTACATAAGAACGTACGCGAAGTCGCAATGGATTATTTATCATGTGGAATAGATCCTGAAAAATCAACAATATATGTACAATCTATGATACCAGAAGTGGCTGAACTAACAGTATTTTACTCAAATTTAGTTACAATTGCAAGACTAGAGAGAAATCCAACAGTAAAAACAGAAATAGCCCAAAAAAGAGATTTATTCGGAGAAAGTGTAACATATGGATTTTTAGGATATCCAGTAAGTCAAGCAGCAGATATAACAGCATTTGAAGCTGAACTTGTGCCAGTTGGAGAAGATCAACTTCCTTTAATAGAACAATGCAGAGAAATAGTTAGAAAATTTAATTCTATATATGGAGATGTACTTAAAGAACCAGAAGCAATATTATCTGATGGGAAAAGAATAAAAGGCTTAGATGGAAACGAAAAAATGGGAAAATCGCTTGGAAATGCAATATATTTATCAGACAGTGAAGAAGAAATAACAAAAAAAGTTATGGGAGCAGTAACAGATCCAGGAAGAATAAAAAAAGACGATTTGGGAAATCCAGATATTTGTATGGTTTCATATTACCACAAACTATTCACAAATCCAGATGACTATGAAACAGTTTGTAATGAATGCAAAGCAGGAACTCGAGGATGTGTTGCATGTAAAAAACAATTAGCTCACAATATAATAGAATACTTAAGACCAATTAGAGAAAAAAGAAAATATTATGAAGAACATCAAGAAATAGTAGACAAAATCCTAATGGAAGGTACTTTAAAAGCACAGAAAAAAGCAAAGGAAACAATGAGAAAAATAAAAAAAGCAATGAAATTAAATTATTTTGAATAAAAAATAATAAATTATAAAATATAAAATATAAAATGGAGGAAACAATGTTTACAGACTATGCAAAAATTACTGCAAGTGCTGGAAAAGGTGGCAATGGTGCAGTATCATTTAGAAGAGAAAAATATATTGCAGCAGGAGGACCAGATGGAGGAGATGGTGGCAAAGGTGGAGATATTTATTTTGAAGTAAATCCAGATGCCAACACTTTAATAGATTTTAGATATAAGAAAAAATTTAAAGCTGAAAATGGAAACAATGGTGAAGGTGCGCATAAATATGGAAAAAGTGGAGCAGACTTATATATAAAAGTACCACAAGGTACTATAGTTAAAGATGCAGAAACAGGAGAAGTACTTGCAGACTTATCACAAAAAGGGCAAAAGACGTTAGTCCTACATGGAGGAAGAGGAGGAAAAGGAAACTCACATTTTGCTACATCAACAAGACAAGCTCCTAGATTTTCACAAGGAGGAGAACCAGGAGAAGAAAGCGAACTAATATTAGAACTTAAACTACTAGCAGATGTAGGACTAATTGGATACCCAAGTGTAGGAAAATCAACAATATTATCTGTTGTAACATCAGCAACACCCAAAATAGCAGATTACCATTTTACAACATTAGAGCCTAATTTAGGTGTTGTAAAAAGTGAATATGGAGATAGCTTTGTAATAGCAGATATTCCAGGTCTAATAGAAGGTGCAAGCGAAGGAACAGGATTGGGAATACAATTTTTAAGACACATTGAAAGAACAAGACTTTTATTACACGTAATTGATGTCGCATCAACAGAAGGAAGAAATCCTGTAGAAGATTTTTATATAATTAATAAGGAACTAGAAAAATACAGTAAGAAATTAGCAACAAGAAAACAAATCATAGTAGCAAATAAAATTGATGCAATGCAAGATGAAGAATTATATAAAAACTTAGAAAAAGTGGCAAAAGAAAATAATATGCCTATATTTAAAATATCTGCTGCAACTGGAGAGGGAATAAAAGAATTAATGGTTGCAGTATCAAAAACATTAAAAAAACTTCCAAAAGAAGATACTATAGAAGAAACTACACCACATAAAGTCTATAAATTAGACAAAGAAGAACCATTTACAATAATAAAAGAAAAAGACATGTATGTTATTGACGGACCAGCTATTAGAGAAATTATGAGAAGAGTAAATATGGAAGACAGTGAATCTAGATATTATTTTCAAAAGAATTTAGATAGACTTGGAGTAAACCAAAAACTTAAAGAAATAGGAGTAAAAGAAGGAGACTCTGTAAAAGTGTATGACTATATACTTGAATGGGAAGACTAAAATTTAAATTTTAACAAAACGCAAACTTTTGTTTGACAAACTTCTTTTTTTGTGATAATATATAACTATAGAAAATTTTAAGGAGTGATATTATGCCAAAAAAGAGAAATCCAGAAGATTTAAATAAAAGAGAAAAGCAAATATTAAAGTTTATTGAAAAACAATTAAATGAAGAAGGATACCCACCATCAGTAAGAGAAATATGTAAGGGTGTAGGATTAAAATCAACAGCTACTGTACATGCATATTTAAATAGACTAGAAGATGGTGGATATATTTCAAGAAGAGATAAAATGGGTAGAACCTTGCAATTATTAAAAGGTGGAAAAAACTACAAAACAGACAAAGAACCAGAAGAAAAAAATTTATATGCCGGTAAAGAGCTAGTAGATGTACCTGTAATAGGAAAAATAACTGCAGGAGCTCCTATTCTAGCAGTTGAAAATATAACAGACACATTTCCAATACCGTTAGATTTTATAGGAAATAGTGAATGTTTTATGCTAACTGTTAGAGGAGAAAGTATGATCGAAGCGGGTATTTTAAATGGAGACTATATTCTAGTAAAAAAACAAAATACTGCAGAAAATGGTCAAATTGTTGTTGCACTAATAGAAGATGAAGCAACAGTAAAAACATTTTATAAAGAAAAGGATCATATAAGATTACAACCAGAGAACTCTACAATGGATCCAATAATAGTACCTAACTGCGAAATACTAGGAAAAGTAGCTGGAGTATTTAGAAAAATGTAGTTAAGCAAGCTATATTACTAATAAAACAAAAGGAAAAAGTCTATGTTAATAAGCATAAACTAAACGTAAAATAAATTTTAAATTTAAAATAAAGGAGAAAGCTGGTAATTAAATCTAGCAAAGTATTATAATATGGACAGAATGAAGACTTTTGGAAAATATTTGCTATTAGTAATAGCTTTTTACATAGTTTCAAATTTATTAGCATATTCTTGCATAGAAACAACTTATAGCAATATAGAAAAACAAATAGAACAAACAGAAAATATAAATTTAACAATAGAAAAAGCGGAAGCAACTATTATAAACGGAAAAATTTCTGGAACGATAACAAATAATTCAGAACAAAGTATTAATTCTAAATACATAAAAATAGAGTTAATATCTAAAAGAGGAAATTTAATATTAACAAAATATTTAAAAATAGACGAATTAAAAGCAAATGAAACAAAAGAATTTAAGTTAAGCTTTGAAGCAGAAAATATAGCAAAAGCAAAGATATCTATAACAGACACCTATATAGAAGAAGGAGAAAAAACTACTCTAATAAACATATTAGATGCCAATAATGATGAAACATCAAGAATTGCAGTATTTATATCAGTATTAATTCTAGCGCACTACTTCTTATAATATAAAACGTAAAATAAATGAAGCAATAGACAAAGTAAGATGTATAATAAAATTATGCATCTTTTATAATGCATACATATTTTGCGAAAAAATAAAATTAAAAAAGAAATTAAAAGTGTTGGCTATAGACTATTGAATTTTAATGATATATGTAATATAATTGTAACAGTTTCGCAACATAAAATTTCTGAAAGGAAAGAAAGTAAATGTTAGATTTTGGACAAGACATTGGAATTGATTTGGGTACAGCAACAATAATAGCCTATGTTAAAGGTAAGGGAATTGTACTTAGAGAACCATCTGTGGTAGCAATAGAAAAAAACTCTGGAGAAGTATTAGCAGTTGGGAAAGAAGCAAGGCGAATGCTAGGAAGAACTCCAGGAAATATTGTGGCAACAAGACCATTAAAAGATGGAGTTATATCTGATTACACTGTTACAGAAAAAATGCTGAAATATTTTATAAAAAAAGTATGTGGAAAATATATTTTCGCACCTAGAATAATGATATGTGTGCCATCAAGGGTAACTGAGGTAGAAAAAAAAGCAGTTATAGATGCCACGACAGGAGCCGGAGCAAGAAAAGTATATCTAATAGAAGAACCGCTTGCAGCTGCAATAGGAGCTGGATTAGATATATCAAAAGCTTGTGGTAACATGGTAGTAGATATAGGTGGAGGAACAACAGATATTGCCATATTATCTTTAGGAGGCACAGTAATTAGTACCTCAATAAAAGTCGCAGGGGATAAATTTGATGAGGCAATAATTAAGTATGTAAAGAAAAAACACAATATAGTAATAGGAGAAAGAACAGCAGAAGATTTAAAAATAAATATAGGCTGTGTTTATCCTAAAATACAAGATATAGAGATGTCAATAAGAGGAAGAGATTTAATTTCAGGACTACCTAAAACAGTTACAGTATATTCTAGTGAAATGCTAGAAGCATTAAGTGAGCCAGCAGAACAAATAGTAGAAGCTGTACATTCAATTTTGGAAAAAACACCTCCAGAACTTGCAGCAGATATTAGAAACAGAGGAATATATATGACTGGAGGAGGAAGCCTTATAGATGGACTAGATAAACTATTACAGGAGAAAACAGGAATAAATGTTGTAATAGCTGGAGATTCAATCTCTTGTGTAGCTATAGGTACAGGCAAAGCTTTAGAAAAACTAGATCAGCTTTATGGAAAAAAGAATAAAAATAAATAGAAAGGAAGGGCTTTAAAATTAGCCGTAAATATTATGAGAATATTAAAAGAGTTCAAAATACCAAATTTTAAATTTAAAAAAATAAAAATGAATGATATACCAGACATTGATAATGTTAAAATTGATTATGAAAAAATAAAAGAAACAGAAATGAAAAAATATAATAAACATCAACCATATGAAGTACATAAATATAGTACCATAAAAGAAATTTTTAAGCATTCTATTAAAGAGTTTGCTGACGAACCACTAATATTACAAAAGCCATCACATAAAGAACCTTATAAAGAAATTACTTACAAACAATTTGGAGAGGATGTAGTGGCATTAGGAACACAGCTAATCAGAATGTTACCAAAAGATGCAAGAGTCGTAATTGTAAGTGAAACTACTTATGGATGGTATTTATCATATATGACAATGTTATGTGGTGCAGGAATAGCAGTTCCAGTTGATAAAGAATTGCCAGATAATGAGCTTGAAAATCTAGTAAATAGATCAAAAGCATCTGCAATAATTTATTCTGCAAAAAAGAAAGAATCTGTTAAGAAAATAGCAGATAAAGTTCCAAATGTAAAATATTTTATTGAAATGGATTCAGATGACTATATAGTAGATAAAACAGTTGGAATAAACTATCTAATAAAACAGGGAAAAGAAATATTAGAAAGTGGAGATACAACATTTATGGATATAGAAATTGATCCAGAAGAGTTTAAAGTTCTAATATTCACATCTGGAACAACATCAGCTTCAAAAGGGGTAATGCTTTGTAACAGAAATTTGGCATGGAATGTTAATGCAGCATGTTCTTATGTAAAATTATATAAAAGTGACAGATTATTTTCGATATTACCATTACACCATACATATGAATCATCAATAGGTTTCTTATTACCATTTTCTGTTGGAGCATCTATAGCAATATGTGAAGGATTAAAATATATAGTGCCAAATTTACAAGAATGTAAGCCAACAGCAATGTTAACAGTACCGTTACTAGTTGAAACTCTTTACAAAAAAATAAATGCACAAAAAAAGAGCAATAAAGTAAAAGTGTACAAATTTAATGATATAGATAATGTAGTAAATAAAATTAAAGAAGG
>CALXEU010000068.1 GCA_944387395.1 uncultured Clostridia bacterium
ATGTGGTTGATAGGTTGGAGGTGTAAGTGTAGCAATACATTGAGCTGACCAATACTAATAAATCGAGGGCTTAACCACAAAAAAGTTTACGAAATAAATTCTTCTATGTATTTTTGAGTGTGCTTTAATGCATACAATATTTTTCTGGTGATTATAACTTAAAGGGAAATACCTGTTCCCATTCCGAACACAGAAGTCAAGCCTTTAAGTGCCGACAATACTTGCGAGTTACCTTGCTTGGAAGATAGGTTATCGCCAGTTTTTTTTTATTATAATAAAAGAGAAATTAGAAATAATATTTGATTGTTATTATTTGTAATTTCTCTTTTGTTAATTTCTTTAATATATGATTATCACATTTATTTAGTATTTATTGACAATAAACATAATAAAGAATATAATTTCTACAATAGAAAATATATTAGATTGATTTTAAACAATATCTGTATAAATTTAGGAGGTTTTATGGCTAAGGTACAATGGAAAGCTGGAACATTTATATATCCAATTCCTGCTGTAATGGTTTCATGTGGAACTATGGAAAAATCAAACATAATTACAGTTGCATGGACGGGAATATTAAATACTAATCCAGCTATGTGTTATATATCTGTACGTCCTGAAAGATATTCACACAATATAATAAAAGAAAATAGAGAATTTGTAATTAATTTAACAACTCAAAAACTTGCATTTGCAACAGACTGGTGTGGAGTTAAAACTGGTAGAGATGTTGATAAATTTAAAGAAATGCATTTAACAAAACAAAAAGGATATTTTGTAAATGCTCCTTTAATTGGCGAAAGTCCAGTATCTATTGAATGTAGAGTAAAAGATATAGTTCCACTTGGAAGTCATGATATGTTTGTTGCAGAGGTCCTTTCAATTGATGCAGATGAAAAATATATAGATAAAAATGGAGCATTTGATATAAGTAAATGCGATTTAATTGCTTATGCAAATGGAGGATACTATTCTTTAGATAGAAAAATTGGTAGATTTGGTTTTTCGGTTCAAAAGAAGAAAAGATTAAAGTAAAGAATATACTTTTTGACCAAAAATTTACCCATTTTTTACTAAAAAGATTGACATACAGGCAAAAGCATGATACAATATTTAAGCGTATGTAGAGACATGCGCTTAAAAAAGTTTTTAAGAAAGACTATATCACTGGAGGTGTATAAAATGGCTGCTAAAGGAGCAAGAGAACCAATTACATTAGAATGTACAGAATGTAAAAGAAGAACTTATATGACAGAAAAAAACAAGAAAAACAATACTGATAGATTAGAAATTGTTAAATATTGCAAATTCTGCCAAAAACGTACTACACATAAGGAAACAAAATAATCCTTAAGGGGGAAATATTATGCCTAATAATGCAAAAAAGAAAGTAAAAGATGCAAAAGAACAAAAACATTTTTTTAAAGATGTTAAAGCTGAATTAAAAAAAGTAATTTGGCCAACTCCAAAGCAACTATTAAATAACACTGTAGCTGTAATCGTAATAGTTATCATAGTTGGAATAATTGTATTTGCATTAGACGTATGCTTTGAAAAAATAAATGCTTTAGGAGTTGAAGGACTAAAGGCAATTGTTCAAGAACAAACAAATAACGAAGAAATAAGCAATTCAACTTCAAATGAAATTAGTAATTCTGTTGAGAATACAGCTATTAATAATGAAGAAAGCACAGAAACAAACGAAACCATAAATAATACAAATATTAGCAATACAGAAAATAATTAAAATGCAAATAACAACAAATTTTTGTAAAGGAGGCTAAATATGTCTCAAGAAAATGCAGAGTTAAAGCCAATGTGGTATGTAATACATACATATTCTGGATATGAAAATAAAGTAAAGGCAGATTTAGAGAAAAAAATTAAAAATCAGGAAATGGAAGAATTTTTCTTCGACATCGTTGTTCCTATGGAAGAACAGATAGAAATAAAAGATGGAAAAAGAAAAACAAACTTAAAAAAAGTTTTCCCTGGATATGTTTTAATAAAAATGATAGTTACTGAGGCAACTTGGTATGTTGTTAGAAATACTAGAGGTGTTACAGGTTTTGTTGGATCAGGAACAGATCCAATTCCGCTTACAAAAGAGGAAATTAGAAAGATGGGATTCGAAATATCAGAAGTAAATATCGATTATGATGTAAAGGATTCTATACAAATTGTAGACGGACCATTTAAAGATTATATTGGAGTAGTACAAGAAATAAATAAAGAAAAACATAAAGTAAAAGTACTAGTTTCAATGTTTGGAAGAGAAACACCTATAGAACTAGATTTGTCACAAGTACAAAAAGTTAAATAAAGTTTAAAACGGAATTTAAATTCCTTTTAATAAATTATTTTGTCAATATTATACTAAAGGAGGTGCAAACAAATGGCAGAGAAAGAAATTTCAACTCTAATAAAACTACAGATTCCTGCAGGTAAAGCAACACCAGCTCCACCAGTAGGACCTGCATTAGGTGGTAGTGGAGTTAATATTATGCAATTTGTTAAAGAATTCAATGATAGAACTGCACAACAAGCTGGTTTAATAATTCCAGTTGTAATAACAGTTTACAAAGACAAATCATTTGAATTTATAACAAAAGAACCACCAATGGCAGTATTAATAAAAAAGGCTGCTAAAATTGAAAAGGCTTCTGGAAAGCCAAACAGAGAAAAAGTTGCAACAATTACAATGGCACAAGTAGAGGAAATAGCTAAACAAAAAATGCCAGACTTAAATGCAGCATCATTAGAAGCTGCAATGAGCATGGTAAAAGGAACAGCTCGTTCTATGGGTGTCGTAGTTGCAGAGTAGTCTAAGAAAATAGACTTAAAAAATCAATATTTAAAATTGGGAGAGCATTATGCTCGAAAATACCAAAAGGAGGAACAAGATGGCACAAGGAAAAAGATATTTAGAAAGTGCAAAATTAGTAGATAAATCTAAACTTTATTCTGCAAAAGAAGCACTAGAACTTATTGAAAAAATGCCAAAAGCAAAGTTTGACGAGACTGTTGAACTACATGTTAGATTAGGTGTTGACTCAAAACATGCTGATCAACAAGTAAGAGGAACAACAGTACTTCCAAATGGAACTGGTAAAACACAAAGAGTTTTAGTATTTGCTAAAGGTGCAAAAGCTGAAGAAGCAAAAAATGCAGGAGCAGATTTTGTAGGAGCAGAAGAATTAATACCAAAAATAGAAAAAGAAAACTGGTTTGAATATGATGTTATAGTTGCAACTCCAGACATGATGGGTGTTGTAGGAAGATTAGGAAAGGTATTAGGACCTAAAGGATTAATGCCAAACCCTAAATCTGGAACAGTAACAATGGATGTTACAAAAGCCATAAAAGAAATCAAATCAGGAAAAGTTGAATACAGACTAGACAAAAACAACATAATTCACTTAGGTTTTGGTAAAGTATCTTTTGGAGCAGAAAAATTAGCAGAAAACTATGACGCAATAATGAGCGCTATAATCAAAGCTAAGCCAGCTGCAGCAAAAGGACAATATATTAAGAGTGTAGCAGTATCTACATCAATGGGTCCAAGTATGTATATTGACCAAAAATAATTTATGAAATATAGCCAAAGACAGTAGGTTGCGAAAGCATAAATCCTACCGAGGCATAAGAGCGGAAAAATCCAATTCTTATAGCCTCGAGGCTGTACGGATTGGATTTTAAATTTTAATAATATGTTAATATTTTATTTGAATCTAGGAGGTGAACATATAATGGCAAATGAGAAAACAATAGCTGAAAAACAAGCTAAAGTTGAAGCATTATCAAACGAATTAAAAGAGGCTAAATTAGTTATTTTAGCAGATTACAGAGGTGTTACAGTATCTGATGTAACAAAATTAAGAGCAAATTTAAGAGAAGTTAAAGCAGAATATAAAGTTATAAAAAATAACATTATAAGAAGAGCTTTAAATGCAAATGGTGAATCAGCTCTTGATGAGCAATTAGAAGGACCAGTAGCACTAATAATAAGCAAAGAAGAATATTCTGATGCATCTAAAATAGTATATAACTTTACTAAAGATCACGACTTTTATAAAATTAAAGGTGGAGTAGTAGAGGGAAAAGTAATGTCTGCAGATGAAATCATAACACTTGCAAAATTACCATCAAGACAAGAATTACTTGCAAAACTTGCTGGTGCATTACTTGGAAATATTACAAAACTTGCAATTGCACTTGATCAAGTACGTAATCAAAAAGAAAATGCATAAGAATTTTAAACAAATAAATTACTTATATAATTAAATAATAAAAATTAAATTAAAAAATAGGAGGATATAATAATGATAGAAGAATTATTAGAGAAAATTGACAAGTTATCAGTAGCAGAACTTGCTGAATTAGTTAAAGGTATAGAAGAAAAATATGGAGTATCTGCAGCAGCAGTAGCAGCACCAGTAGCAGGAGCTGAAGGAGCAGCAGCTGAAGAAAAATCTTCATTCAATGTAGTATTAAAAGATGCTGGAGCTAACAAAATCCAAGTAATCAAGGTTGTTAGAGATGCAACAGGATTAGGATTAAAAGAAGCTAAAGACCTAGTTGATGGAGCTCCAAAAACAGTTAAGGAAAATGTATCTAAAGCAGAAGCTGAAGAATTAAAAGAAAAATTCACAGCAGTTGGTGCAGTTATAGAATTACAATAATTTAGATTTATATATAGCAAGAGGAATCAATTATGATACTCTTGCTTTTTAAATTTAATTATATACAATAAAAAAGAAAGTTTTAAGAAAATAAATTTCAGCAAACTTTCTTTTATTTAAAATTAGTTATTAGCTTTTTCAAATTGTTCTGTTAATTTCTCAACTGTTTTATTATTTACAAACTGTTCTGCTTGTTTTATTGTAAATTCAAACAATTTTTCATCACTACTACCATGAGCTTTTACAACAGGTTTTTTTACACCTAAGAAAAGAGCACCACCGTATTCTTTATAATCCATCATCTTTTTAAATCTATTTAAAGATGGAAGTGTAGGAATAGCACCAATTATTGAAAAAATATTTTTCTTTATACTTTCTGATAAAGAAACTTTAATCATTTTTCCAAGTCCCTCTACGGTCTTTAAAAAGATATTTCCAGTAAATCCATCAGCGATAATTGCATCTATCTTGCCAGAAAAAGCATCTCTGCCTTCTACATTTCCAACAAAGTTAATTCCAAGTTCTGGACATTTTTCTTTTAATAAATTATAACTCTCACGTACTAATTCATTTCCTTTTGTTTCCTCAGTTCCAATATTCAAAAGACCAATTGCAGGCTTTTCTATACCCAAAGCATCGTGAATGTAAATACTAGACATTTGTGCAAATTGCAATAGATTTATAGGCTTACAATTAGTATTAGAACCACAATCCATAAGAACTAGTCTTTTATGGTAAGAAGGAAGTATACCAGCAAGAGCGGGTCTATCTACACCTTTAATTCTACCAACTAATAATGTTGCACCTGTAAGTAGAGCGCCAGAGTTACCAGCAGAAATAAAGACATCCCCTTTGCCTTCTTTTAGAAGATTAAATCCAACTACCATAGAAGAATCTTTTTTATGCTTAATAGCAAGAGTTGGAGTATCTTCCATTTCTATAGTTTCACTTGCATTATATATTTTTAATCTAGGAGAAATTTCTTCAGCTGTTTTATTATAAAATTCCTTAAATTTAGCCTTTAAAACATCTTCTTTACCAATAAGCCAAACATCTGCATTAACTTGGTTTATTGCTTTAACTGCTCCTTTTATATTAGCATCAGGAGCATTATCTCCACCCATTGCATCTAGTAATATAATCATAAAATTAATCTCCCTTTTAACAATATTAAATGTATTTATATTTTATTACTTATATATAATAAAGTCAATTAAAAAATGATAATTAATTATTTGTAATAATCTTAATACCAATAATTGTATATAAATATAAAAAGAATTAGAATGTTCTAATTCTTTTTATATTTATATTCAAACAATCAATAGTATGTAATATTTTATTAGCTTCAAAACACTAGACAAATCTCCCTATATATTGTAGTTGTATAAATAGTTTTTTTTATTGATTAATATGAAATTCTTCAATTGTTCCAAAATAACAATCTAATCCACCCCAATCAGCAGGTTCTGCATAGAAGGAACCTACAGGATAATTTACAATCCAATAATCAAAGTCATGTAATAATTTATGAACCTCAAAACACTCAGACAAATCGTGATTATCCATTCCATTTTGTAATCTAGATATTATAGTATTAAGTATACTCCTTGCTGAATCATTAAGGTTTAAATCTAGTAAATCTTGTAGAGAATCTCTATATTGCCAGAAGCCATCAGATTGAATTTTTACGCCATTTGGCTGTGTAAATACTTCATCTATAGTTGCAGGTTCCCAATATATATTATTAGCGTTTTTGAGAGTTTCTACATTATCTACTAAATCAAATTCTAATAGTGAGTGTATGTCGTGAATTTGTTTTCTTAAATTAGAAATTTCTACATCGGATAACCCAGATAAAATTATGCTTTGAGCATTCATGCAAGTATCATTAGAAGGTTTATCAAGAGTACTATCGTGCAAGTAATATTTTACATCAGTTAAATTTTCTATAATAGCGAAGTCTTCATTTGATAACTTAAAGAATTTTGAAAAATTTGAATTAGAAAGTTGTCCTATATTGTTGGAAGATAATATTACAGTTGTAGTATTATTTCCTAAAAAATCTATAATATATAATGGTGAAATATTATCATTAGTCTCATAGCCTTCTAATTTCATATTCCTAAAAGTATCTATGAAACTTTCAATTTGTTTGTTATCAGAAATATAGCAAGTAAAAGGTTCTTCACTTGAATTATCAAATTTAGAAATTTTAATTTTTGTTATATCGTTTGTAATAAAACTATTCATTTCAAATATGTTTTTTGTATTAGAAATATTGGAAGATTGGGTTTTTGAAATATAAGAAATAATAAACTGACCTATTAAAAGGCAAATAATAAGAACAACAATAACAATAATAATACATATGAATTTTTTTTTCATAAAAATACCATTCCTTTCTTTCTTGGTTCAAAGGCAAACACAATAATGAAAGCTTTGAAATTTAAGCATTTTAATTATATCATAAACTTAAGAGAGTATACAATATAAATTATTTAATAATTATTGTAGACAGAGGATGCAATAAATTTTAACTCCATATGATTCATATAAATATCTAAAGATGCTTGAAGAATGTAACAAAATATTGTATATTAAAATAGCCTTTCGGCAATAAGCTAGAAAGGAGGTGTTACTTATACAAATGAAAAAATACATTAAATTACTTGCATTAATCATTGTTCTTTTGATTTTAAAGGAATTAGATGATTAGACAAAAAAGACTAGGATTTGCCCTCCTAGTCTTTTAAAATGAAAAAAGACTAACCTTTTTGCCCTGTTAGTCTTTTTCAGTGTTACATTTTCACAAATGCTATACATTAAATTACTTTGCTTATAAGCTAAATATAGTATACTACATTAAATATTATATGTCAAATAATATTTGGTTATTCAAATTTGGAGGCGACAACCAGAAAAAAACAGCCTCAAATCCTCTATTTTCGCATAGTTTCAGGCTTGTATAGTTTAAATTTATTGCAATTTTACTGCAACCAGATAAATTAAATTTTATGAATAATCTATATTATAATAAAAATTAATTGTAAATTTTTACTATATTGCTTGTATTTTATCTAAAAATATAGTATATTGGTAAACATAGGAAATGAGAATAAGCAGATGTGGTTTGCCACTTTTAATCCACAACATATGTTGTGAGAATGGAGGTGGTGCTATGATAGAAGCAGT
>CALXEU010000069.1 GCA_944387395.1 uncultured Clostridia bacterium
TTTTCTTTCTATATTTTAATAAATCATCTGCAACTTCTATCCATTTATTCATTGTCATAGTTTTCTGCTCTTTTGCTTCTGTTTCTGCTACATCTAAAAATAAATTAGTTAAATCATTTAATTTTTCTAGCTCTTCTTTTTGCAAATAATTTTTAGCAATACTTACATCATATTTATAAATCATTCCATCTGGTGAATTCTTCCATGAAGTTAGTCCCATATTTTCTTTTTCTGAATCTACTCTTTCAAAAATCAATTCAGCAGCAGTTTTTCCTGTTATTGCGTAATGTAACTTGTTTTGCACAATTTTAAAAAATGTATATGCTTCTTCTGAATCTTTATTATAATCAACCGCTGTTGCTATAAATAAATCCATAATTTTTTGATAAGACATTCTTTCACTTACTCTAATAGTTTTTATGCGTTCTAATAATTCATTGAAATATCTAGTATCAAATTTATTACCATTGATAAATCTGTCGTCATTTAATGCAAATCCTTTAATAATATATTCTTTAATAATCTTATTTGCCCATGTTCTAAATTTAATAGCTGGTTTTGAATTTACTCTAAATCCTATTGATATTATCATATCTAAATTATAATAAGCAATATTTCTTGTAACAGTTCTATTACCTTCTTTTTGAACTTGTGCAATTTTTGCACAAGTTGATTCTTCTTCTAATTCTCCATCTTTATAAATATTATTTATGTGCCTTGTTATACCCGTTCTATCAATTTTGAATAATTTTGCTAAAGAATCAATATTGAGCCAAACGTTCTCATTTTGTAATATGACTTCAACATTAACATTATTTTCTTCATCCGTATAAAATACAATATTATTTTCGTTTCCAATTAAATTATCATCAATTGTATTATTATTCAAATAAACTTCCTCCTTTTATTGTACTTTTCAATCGTTAAAATAATTTCTTTTTTGTTATATGTTACCAAACTTTTGTTCTTTTGTCAATTAGTTTTGTTTGTAAAAAATTTGCAAATTATGTAAAATTGTTGTATAATATACTTAGTTAGCAGGTTCTACTTTGTATGATTAAAATTCACTGATTAGGAGGATTTTTTATGAAACGGAAACATTTTATTGACACCATCATCTTCGCTGCGTTTGGTTCCAATATTGGCATAACTTTTGTAATGGCAGAGAAATTTCACATCTTATTCACTATTTTTCTTCTGCTGTCAATTTTGGCAGCAATACTCTTCATAATAGAGTATTATTTACCGAGAAAATAACCGTTTCAGTCCCGGGACAGTGTCCCGGGACACATTTTTTATGTTTGATGTTTAAACTCTTCCCTTAATTACTTAATTGTGTTATAATTACTGCTATACATTAGAGTTTTTTAATGCTCATATAAAAAGTTAGGAGAAAATCGTGGAAGAAAAAGTTTTTAAATCCGGATTTGTTGCTATGCTTGGTAGAACAAATGTTGGAAAATCAAGTATTATAAATAAACTAGTTGGAGAAAAAGTTTCGGCAGTTGCAAACAAAGTTCAAACTACAAGAACTGCAATTAGAGCAATTGTGAATAGAGAGAACTCTCAAATAATATTTGTGGATACACCTGGTATACACAAACCTAAGAATAAACTTGGAAGTACAATGGTAGAGACTGCTTTTGACTCATCTTTAGATGTTGATATAATTTTATTTGTAATAGATGCTCAATCTACAGATATAGGACGTGGAGATAGACTTATTTTAGATAAGATTATTGAATCTAATAAGAAATGTATTTTAGTTATAAATAAAGTAGATTTAACAACAAAGGAACATGTTGCAGAACTTATTAAAATTTATTCTAAAGAATATAACTTTACATCCGTTGTTCCTGTTTCTGTTATAAAAAATAAAAATTTAGATGTTTTATTAGATGAGATTGAAAGTCACTTAAATGCTCGGTCCTGCATATTATGATACTGAGGAATATACTGACCAAACTTTAAGACAACTTGCTGAAGAAACTATACGTGAAAAGGCATTAAAATTATTAGATGATGAAGTTCCTCACGGTATTTATGTTGAAACAGATAAAATGAAATTTAGAAAAACAATTCAACATGAAAATATTTATGATGTTTCTGCTACTATTTATTGCCTACGAGATTCTCATAAAGGTATAATTATAGGCAAAAACGGACAAATGCTAAAAAGAATTGGAACATATGCAAGAGAAGATTTAGAAAAAATGCTAAATTGTAAAGTAAATTTAAAATTGTGGGTTAAAGTAAAAGAAGATTGGCTTAATGATTCAACTTTTGTAAAAAGATTTAAGTTACAATAAATTTCGTATAAATAATTAAAAATATGCAAATGATAATTTTAACAAGGAGATGATTTCTTATGATAAAAAAATTAGCTTGGGATGCTTTTAAAAATACTGGCAATATAAATACTTTTTTAGAATTTAAGGAAATTGAATCCGTAGAAAGGAATTTAATGGATACAAACCTTAATCAAAATGCTAATAATTATTTGAATAGTACTTTATATAATAATTTGGAGAAAGAAAATGGGAATAATAAAAACTAAAGGAATTGTACTTTTAGAAAGTAATATGGGAGATTTTGATAAAATGGTTTCTATTCTTACTCCTGATCTTCGGAAAAATTGGCTGCGCAGCTAAAGGGGCTCGAAAACCCAAAAGTCCTCTTTTAGCTGGCACTCAGTTTTTGAGTTTTAGCGACTTAGTTTTATTTAGTGGTGCTAATTCCTATAATATAAATTCATGTGAAAGTATTGAGGTTTTTTATAATATTAGAACAGACTTAGAAAAACTTACTTACGCAGCTTTTATTTCTAAAATAGTATCTGATGTTACTTATGAAAATCAATATACATATAAAATATTACAGCTTTTGTTAAACACTTTATACATGATTTCGGAGACAGATGTTGATAAAGATTTTATACTTTCTGTTTTTGAGCTTAGACTTATGCTTCTTTTAGGATTTGCTCCAAACCTTAGTAAGTGTGCTATATGTGGCGATAAAGAAAATATTTGCTATTTTAGTATCGGAAATTCAGGCTTTGTTTGCAATAATTGTCGGTAGGTTGGATAAATCCGTTATAAAGATTAATCAAGATACTTTTAATAGTCTAAAATATATATTTTCTGCTCCCGCAAAAAAAATTTTTTCATTTAATGTGTCTGAAGAATCAAAAAAACAGCTTAAATTAATAAGTTCTCTTTACCTTAATAAGAATTTAGAAAAAGAATATAAATTAGAAAAAATCATATAAGCGAAAAACAGATATTATCTGTTCTCACTTATATGATTTTTATTGTATTTCTACATTTGCATTAATTGGACATATTTGTACAAAAGTATTTCCATCATTGACATTAATTTCATTACCTTCCAAGTCTTTATAAATAGTTTGTGAATTTCTTGTAGTCTTTTCACATGTTATTTGAATTGCTTTTCCATTTGTAATATAATAACCATTTAATGTACCAATATTATATAAAGTTTGTCTACCTTTATTTTCTCCATCATTTATAGTGGTATTTTTTGCAAATGTTATTATTATATTTTTTGTTGTTATCTCTTCTCCTGTTGTCCAATCTTCATTTAAAATTCCATGTGACGTTCTAATATATCTTTGTGTTTGTTCATCATATGTATACTCTACTACGTTCGAACTAGAATAAGGTATTGTTATTGTTGTTGCTGGAACACCTTCTTCTAAATTTACTTCATCAGTAACATAATTTAAAACACTAGATTTTGTAGATGTAATTCTATAACCTTTATTCTGAGCAACTTGCAATATAGATTCCATATTTGTTGCTACATTATGTGGAGCAGATTTATCTTTAGTTCTCCAGAAATATTTTTCACTTTCAAAAATTCCATTTATATTATTTATTTCTAATGATTCTATATCTGATTCCGCCTGTGGACTCCAACCATAGTGTACATATATTGCATCATTTTCCATTGCATAATCTAAAAAGTAATGTCTAGCACTTCTTACAGGGCCTATTTTTTCTACGTTTTCTCCTTTAAATAGTGCCATTAATCTACTTTCTCCACCTTCTACAATAATTTCATAAACCATATAAGCCTCATTTATTCCCCCTTGTGGAAGAGCTGATTTATGATTATCTATCATAACTGCAACAGGTCTTGAAGTTCCTTTATAAATTTCAACTTCTTTTTCTATAATTGGTGGTTCAGCCGTTTCATTTTCTATAATATCTGCACCTAATGAGATTACACTTTCTTCATTTCCTAAAAAAATTTTATATCCTAATATTCCTGCTGCTGTTATAATTACTGCTATTAAAAATATAACAAAAACGATACCTACAGTTTTCATTTCTACGATTAATCCTTCCTTTAAAATACTATATATTTTTTATATTTTAAAAATTGTAAGTCCATAAACCATTACTACTATTAAGACTCCCATTCCAACTCCAAATGCAATTTCGGCTTTTGTTCTTGCATTTGAATGATATCTTTCTCCTATTATTAATAGAGATAATATAAGTGCAAGTGAAAATGTTAAAATATCTTTACTGTTTATCCAAATTGCAGTAAGAACAGCAAAAGCAAGTGCTGATTGACCACTTGGAACAAAACCATCTCTAACAAGTTCTCCTCTTTGTTTTCTTTTAGCACACGCTGCTTTTATTGCAACAACTGCAATTATTACTAGGATTATCGCAACAAAAGCTAAGTGTACAGGTGATTTTACCATATTATTGAAAACACTTTGACTTAATTCCGATAAATTTTCCGTGTTAAAGAATATAAAGTACCCCACTATTAATGCATTTATAGCAGAAAGTACTACTGCACCTGCAGCAACATCTTTTGCAATTTTTGCTTTTGGATGATATACATCTACAAATAAATCTACTACCGTTTCTATAGCAGTATTGACAAGCTCTGCAAATAGTACAAAAAATAATGCAAATACCAAACATAAAAATTGTGTAGTATCTAACCCATAAAATAGGCATAATATCATTATAATTACTGCTAGTAGTAATTGTATTCTAAAATTTCTTTGAGTAGTGGCAGTATAAACAATTCCATTTACTGCATTATTACACGCCTCAATAAAGTTGTCATTCGTCAATTTTTTTTCGTCTTTCTTCATTTTAGTTTCAATCCTTTACTTTTATCCTCTCACAATATTTAATTTATTTAATATATTTTCTTCTTTAGGACGCATTATTTTTTTGTCTTCCTCTTGTATGTGATCATAACCCATTACATGATAAAATCCGTGAACTATCATGTAGGCTAACTCTCTTTCTACACTATGTCCATACTCATTTGCTTGCTCTATAACTCTTGGGATTGACACCATTATATCTCCTAATACATCTTCTGGCAAATTTGAGCTTTTTTGTTCTTTTATTTGTTCTATTTCTTCTTTTTGAAACATTGGAAATGACAATACATCTGTTTCTTTATCTATATTTCTGTACTTTGAATTAGTTTCTTTTATTGTTTCTGGGTTCGTTAATATTACATTTAAATATAGATTTGTTTGTTTTAGTTTTTCTTCTTCAAAACAAGTATCAACTACTTTACTAATCAAATTTTCAAATTCTTTATTTTCATCAATATCCCAAAATTCTATTTGTACAAATTTTTTCATTTTATTATGAAATTCCTTTCGTAATGTATAATAGTTGGCAGTGTGCTAAATTTCACTGCCAATTAATTTTTAAATTACAACCCTTTCTCTTTCGTTCTCAAATACTTCATCCTCATTATTTTCGTTTTTCTTTCTCTTGTATATACCATCTGAAATATAAGAGTTTTTAAGTTCTTTCATAACTCCGAAATTTACAAGTTTGCCTTTGTAGAATTTTTCTATTCTGCAGTATTTATCTATATTTTTGTATATTATATTTAATTCTCTTCTTAAGAAAAGAATTTCTCTTTGTTTTGAGTATTCCATATAATCTTTATCTTTAAGCCCGCTTATCTTTTTATATTCGTTCCAGAATTTTTTAAATTCATCCTTGGCTTGAGGCTTGTCCCAATATATTTTTGTAGATAAAAGTCTTAAATTGTAGTCCTCTATTATGTTTATTAGTAAACCATATGCCTTTTCTTGTTTTCTGGCAATTTTAGAGTCCATAATTAACATTCTACAATCATCTATAAGTTTTTCATAACATTGCTCTGCAACAACAAGAGGTAGACTATGTGTGAATAGTTTTCTACTAATATTTAACAGAATCATATTTTTTTCTATTATATCGTTTTGATCTAACTTACCAACAGTAAATCTTTCAAAATTTTTATAATCGTCTGTAATCTCTAAATATATTTTGTTATCTGGCTCTTCTTTCATTTTTATTGGTAGTATGTTTATTATGTATTCTTCAACTGTATTAAATATTTTATTGTAAATTTCATCTTTTTCTCGATTTGATAAATTGTCTGATAATTTTATAGAATAATTTTTTAATAGTCTTTTATATAATGCTTGCATTCTATTTGCATAAAATAATTCATATCTTTCTTGTAATTTTTCTTTGCATAGTTCTTTTATTGTGTCATAATCTAAATCTATTAGAAAGATTTGTTTTTTATATTTGTATTCTAAATATTCTGTTTCTTTTAGATGTACTACCATATAGTATCTAGACATCGCTTCTTTTTCAAAATTTGTTGCTATTCCATTTTTTACTTTTTTATAAACGTTTTCCATCATATGTTTATCTATAGCTTCTAAGTATAGAGAAAATGTATCTTCATACTTTTTCTCTATTTCTTCTTTTTTAGAAGAATTTTCTTCATCTACATTTACGTAGTTTTCATAAGCTTTAATAACATTGTTTCTTTTTATAGAAATTAACATTCCATTAATTCCTATTTTTGTTGGTGTTAATAGTTTTGTTATAGTATTTGTAATTTTTGCAAAAAATTTTTTATCTTGATATACTCTAAGGCTTCTTTCTTCCATAACTTTATTCCTTTCAAAATACTATTTTTTCTTTAGTCCCTATATTTTCTAATACTTCGTAGGTTACATCGGTTTGTATAATGTTTCCATCTTCATGGTGGTTTATATATTTTTGTAATATTTCTACATCATCTGCTAATTGTTCTTCTATTTTATTTGATGCCTGCTCAATTCCCATTTGTTTTGCTGTTTGTTCATCGTATGTAATTTGCTTTTCTACTTTTTCTTGATTAGTTATTTTTATTAACTCTATTGGTAAATATAGATTAGAAAATATCTTAAACTTTTTTGTCTCTTCTATTGTATCATATTTTTCAAAATTTGAAAGACTTTTGAAGAAATTTATCTCAAAATTATTTATTTTTATTTTATATTTATTTTCAAAATTTTCTGTTTTTTCTTCTATTACTTGATTTTTAGCTATTTGTACTGACTCTGTATACCATACTTTTGCTAAAACTTCTCCATTTGCATGTACATATCTTGTTCCTGTATATTTTCCTTCAATCCAGCCTGCAATTAAAATATCTTCTTTTGTTACAATGTCTCCTTCTTTGACCTGGCTTATTCCATTCTGCGCACTTATTTTTACTATTTGTGCATCTTTGTTTGCTATTATATTGCAATAATCCTGTTCGTCTACAATTTCTGGCTTACTGTCTGCTTCAACTATTTTTACTGTTACATTTGTTCCTTCTATTTCAATTCCTACCCATGATATGTCACTTCGCTCTAGTCTTATTTCATTTATTATTTTTTTTGTTTCAATTTTACTTTTTAATACTCCTACCTTTAACCCTTTTTCTTCTAATAAAGTATTTATTTCACTTTCGTCTATATTTTGTAGTCCTTCAATGTTTATGTTCCATACAAATTTTGATAAAGCAAATAAACCAAATAGCACTAGTATTATAAGTAAGAAAAATATTTTTCTCTTTTTATATCTATGTAATACAAATGGCAGTCCTTTTTTATGGAGAATTTTTATTTTACATTTTGTTTCTTTAGCAATCTTTACTAGTTTTTTAAAATCCTTTATTCCAATATTTGCATATATTATAGTAGATTTATCTCTTCTTAAATTCCAAAAGAAAATTTTTCTGCTTATGCTTTTATTTATAAGTTTTTCTATAAAATAGCCCTCTACTTTTATTTTTACATATCCAAATATATATTGTAATAGGATTTTAAAAAACATCTTTCCACCTTCTATCATTCTATCTTTTCATAATCAACTTGATCTATTTCACCATAAATCATTATGTCATCAGATGTCATTTCATCTAATTTTAAATTAACTCCCGAGATATTTATAATCCCTGTATGAGTTTTTATTCTTATATATATGTCCTGATATTCTAAAATTGCTTTGTAATTTTCTATTAGCATTTGCTTAAATCCTTGTATGGTTATCTTTGGTTCATTAGTCGATATTTCTTTAGGTACTTCCAAAATTCTATCTAGCCTACTTTGCTTACTTTTTCTTCTCAATTTTCCACCTCTTATTTAACAAATTCATCGATGTTTTTAAATTCATATCCCATATTTTTTATTTCTTTAATTACTTCGTCTAAAATATTGCTATTGTCTTTAGATGTTGCATGCAGAAGCATTATCTCACCATTATGTACATTGTCTATAATCTTCTTTTTTCCATATTCTTCTCTTCCTTGTTTTCCTTCGTCCCAATCATCATATGCAAATGACCACATTACAGTTGTATATCCAAGTGTGTTTGTATAGGCTACTGTTCTTTCGCTGTACTCTCCCTTTGGTGGTCTTATAAATTTCATTTCATAACCAAACTTTTCGCTAATTGCTGAATGTAGATTCATTACTTCTGTTTTGATTGTATCTAGACTACAATCTGGCATTGATTTATGATTTACAGTATGATTTCCTACTATATGTCCCTCATCAATCATTCTTTTTACAATATCAGGTTGTGTATTTACATAGTGTGCTGTTATAAAAAAAGTTGCTTTTACATTATTATTCTTAAGTATTTCTAAAATTTTTTCTGTATATCCCGCTTCGTATCCTAAATCAAATGTTAAATAAATATATTTTTGTTCACTATTTCCCAAATATAATCCTTCATATGTATCCATTATTTTTTTGTTACTACTTCCTACATCTGGCTGAGTATGGTTATCTGCTCTCATTATTCCCCAACCAATTTTTTTATTACTTAGACTTGATATATCAGCAACACCAGTTGAAGTTAGTATCGTTGTATTATTATTCTTGTTAACAATAGCTATAGTGAAAATTAAAATGCTTATTATTGAGACAATACAGATTTCCTTAATATATTTTTTCATTATTTATTCTCATTCCTTTCCATGGGCACAAACTCGGTTTAAAAAGAATTGTAATTATTCTACCTTATTTTCCATATATAAAGTTTTGTTTAATAATATGAATAAATTTTTAAATTATTCCTTTACCTTTTATCTACCTTTTACATTTACTATATTAATTTCAGTTCTAGCAAGAAACGTATAAGATTTTTCTGTGCATATTTATTTTTCATAGAAAAATAGTTTTTTATAGATATAATTTTCATGGTTAGATATAAATTTTTTATTTAAAAGAGAGGCACTCTCTTGCAAGAAAGTACCTCTCCCCACATATTTTCATAGCATATAGACTAGCATAAGAAAATTGAAAATTATTTGTCGTCAATATTAGTAAAATCCATAAAATATATTCAATAACGGCCATATCAAAGGAAAACTTGCTCTGTCAATGAAATAAACGATTATATCAAGTATTATAGTAAGAAATAGTGACAAATCAAATACAATGATACTATTATTATCACCTAATATAGAACCTACAGCGACAAGCACAAAATAATTGAGGATATATGTCTCAAAAACATTCACTCCTAAATAAATAATGTCTTTAATCGACGAAACACTTGGTACCGTAATAATTATATTCTATATTTAGTCAAAAACTAGAACTTTCTTTTTACTTAAGAGAATTTTTTCAGTATATATTTACTTTCACTTTTAAAATTGTTACTTTTATTTAATCGAAAAGTTTTGACTTTTTTCAAATTTTTTACATTTTTTCTTGACATAAAAATTATTTTGGAATATATTAATAATATTGTTGGAAAAAACTGGTTATAGAATAACTACAAATATCCTTAATTATTATTTTACAAGGAGTATATTATGGAAAAATTAAATTTAAATGAAAACGCTTGCCTATCATTAGGTAAGTACAGTATTATTGAAACAAAGAAATTAGATCAAATTCACACAGCAATGGAACAAATTTGTCTTAATAATAAATCTTTGCAAAATATAAACGATGACATAAGTGCCTTCAAACACGACTTTTGCAATATCATTGCTGGAATCGGTGGCTATGTGGCAAATGATGATATGAATGGCTTAAAAACATATTACTCTCAACTTTTACAGGATTGTAGTCAAATAAATACTTTATCTACATTAAATTCAGACACAATAAATAGTCCTGCCGTGCATTCAGTATTATCAAATAAATATTACGATGCATATAATAAAGGAATAAAACTATCTATTGAATGTTTTTTAGATTTTAATAAGCTTAATATGAGAATTTATGAGTTCACAAGAATTCTTGGTATTTTAATGGACAATGCAATACAAGCTACTTGTGAATGCGAAAATAAAATTATAAATGTTGTTATGCGAAATTCTTTTAATGGGAATGCTCAACTTTTAATTGTTGAAAATACTTACAAAGATAAGAATCTCAATATAGAAAAAATATATGAAAAAAATTTTACAACTAAACCTAATAATACTGGTCTTGGATTGTGGGAAGTAAATAGAATTGTACAAAGACATAAGAACATAAATATTGAAACTACCAAAGACGATATGTACTTTAGACAACAAATAAAAATTTATCCAAAGCAACATAGTAAGAAATAAGCTTATATAGATTACAAAAATATTCACCGAAATTCAATTTTTACTTCATAAAATTTGAGATATAGATAATTAGGAATAGTATAAAAAATATATAAAAGGCAAATTCATAATTTTTAATTGCAAAATTTAGAAAAAATTTGCTAAAATAATTCCTCATCTTAAGTATGAAGTAAATAAAAATCTTGATTTGCCTCTTTATATATTAATTTTAATTTGTATTTTTTAATTTCTAAAATATTAAATAATTTTTTAATTATTCAAGTTTATTTTAAATCTAAACCTAAACCATCTAAAATTCTCCAATTTTTATCGATAGCTGGAATTGAATTAAATGTCATTTCTTCTTTTGTTATTGGGTGTTTAAAAGTTAATTCATATGCCCATAGACATATTTGTTTTCCTTGTCCCCTACCACCATATTTCTTATCTCCATATATGGCATGATTTCTTGAAGAAAGTTGTACTCTTATTTGATGATGTCTACCAGTATGAATATTTATCTTTAATACAGAAAGATTCTGCTCTTTATCATACTTTAAAACTTCATAATCAAGTTCTGCGTATTTTGAATTCTTTTTTCCCTCATTTACAACCTTACTCATATTTAACTTTTCATTTTTAAGCAAATAGTCTTTCATACTTCCTTTTGTGCTATGAAAATATCCATTTACAATTGCTAAATATTTTTTTCTAAAGACTTTATCTCTTACCTGCTCACTAAGCCTTGATGCTGCCTTAGAAGTTTTTGCAAATACCATTACTCCACCAACTGGTCTATCTAATCTGTGAACTAATCCTAAATACACATTCCCTGGTTTATTATATTTTTCCTTTATGTAGTCTTTTATAATAGAAAGCATATCTATATCTCCTGTTTTATCTCCTTGTGATGGAATATTTGCAGGTTTTTCTACTACTATAATGTGATTGTCTTCATATATTACTTTTAAGTCCATTTTTTGCTCCTACTTAACTTTATTATTTTATTATTTTAAAAATACATTTTTGCATAAATACCGCAAGGTAGTATTAGGTTAGATCCAGTCATAGGCAATCCTATTTCTCCATTTTCAAATATAGGTTTTTTTTGTTTATTTATTGTTTTTTTATTTATATTCATTCTTAATATGTTTTCTAAAACTGTACTTGATATTCCTGTTGTGTATGAATTTATTAAAAAGAATACTGGATTTTCAGATAAAATTTGCATACATAAACTTACAAGTTCTGGAATATTTTCTTCAAATTTCCATACCTCACCATTTGCTCCTCTACCATAAGATGGTGGATCCATTATTATTGCATCATATTTGTTTCCTCTACGTATTTCTCTATTTACAAATTTTATAACATCGTCTATTATGTAACGAACTGGTCTTTCTTTAAGTCCAGATGATTCTACATTTTCCTTTGCCCAAGCTACCATTCCTTTAGAACTATCTACATGGCACACTGAAGCACCTGCTGCAAGACATGCAACAGTTGCTCCTCCTGTATATGCAAATAAATTTAATACTTTAACTTCTCTTTTTTCTTCTTTTATTGTTTTTGAAATTTTGTCCATCATCCAATCCCAGTTTACTGCCTGTTCAGGAAATATTCCTGTATGTTTAAATCCCATTGGTTTTATATTAAATGTTAAATTTTTATATTTTATTTGCCAACTTGGTGGAAGTTTTGTTTTTATATTCCAGTGCCCACCTCCTGTATTACTTCTTGCATATCTCGCATCTGCCTTTTCCCATTTTTTAGGAAACGTTTTTTCTTTCCATATTATTTGTGGATCAGGTCTTATAAGAATTTTATTATTCCATCTTTCTAACTTTTCTCCATTAGCCATATCTAATATTTCATAATCATTCCAATTATTTGCTACCTTCATTTTTTCTCCTCTTTTTATTACTTGCAAAAAATAATTTAACCATATTTTTTATATAATTATGCTAATTTCTGTAATAATGTTATAAAATTATAAATTAACATATAATCTAACATTATTAGTATACCACAAAATGTTGAGATTGTCGCTATAAACTTATGTTTTTTTATTAATTTCATAATTTTGTCTCTTCTTTTAACATTAGCTTGTCCTTTCTTAGATATATTAACATACTCAACTCCCAAAATAATATCTTTTGAATATTCCATAAGAATCCCCCTATTATTTAATTTTACTTTATATTAATATATATTCGCTATTTTATATTTTATGCATATAATTTTATCATTATAAAGAAAAACAAGATTTTCTAAGCAGATATTCTACCTAAAAAATCTTAGTCATACCTATTTATCTTATTTGTATGCAATTATAGTTGTTCCTTGTTCTATTTTTATTCCTGCACTTGGCAATTGTCTAGTAATTATTTGTGGCTGTTCTTCACCTTCTTCTTGCTTATTTTCTTCTTTTATTTCTAATAAAAGTCCTACTTCTTCTAGAGCTGCCTTTGCTTCTTTTTCCGTCATTCCTACTATATTAGGAACTTCAACTTGTTGTTTATTTCCTTCGTCATTATTTTTTTGTACTTCTAAGTACGATAATACTTCTGATAAAACTTGCCCTGCAACTGGTGCTGCAACACCACCTCCTCCGTGTCCTCCTTCACCAGTAGGATTATATAATGTAACTAATATTGCTAATTCTGGATTTTCTACAGGAGCAACACCAATAAAAGAAGCAACATATTTTCCTGTGTTTACTCCATCTTCAGAAGTTCCTGTTTTTCCTCCTACTCTATATCCCTGTACTTGTGCGTTTTTTCCTGTACCCTCTGCTACAACACTTTCCATCATATCTAATACCTTTTTTGCAGTATCCTCCGAAATAACTTGTTCTCCAAATTTTGTTTCTATTTCATTTACCTCTTTGGTTGTACTGTCTATTATCTGTTTTACTATTCTAGGATACACATATTTTCCTCCATTGGCTATAGTTGAAACCATTGTAATCATTTGTATTGGCGTAACTTCAAACCTTTGACCAAATGCAATAGTTCCGAGCTCTACTGGTCCTACTTTTGATTCTTTTAAAAATATAGAACCTGCTTCTCCTGGAAGGTCTATTCCTGTTGTATTAAAAAATCCAAATTTTCTTAAATATTCATAGTATGTTTTTACACCTATCTTTTGTCCTAGTCCTATAAATACTGGATTACATGAATTCATTAGTGCCTGTCTTAAACTTTCTGGTCCATGTGGATTATAATATCTCCAACATTTCATTTTTACTCCAGCAACATCTATATAACCTATGCAACTAAATTCCCCTTCTTTATCTATACCTTCCACTATTCCTGTATTTAATGCTGTAGAAGCTGTTACTAATTTAAATGTTGAACCTGGTTCGTATGTATCAGAAATTGCTTTATTTCTCCACATTTGGTTTAATGCATCTGACCTTTCTGTTGCGGATAATGAAGACCAAACTGATTGCATTTCTTCATTATTGATTGTAAATGGATCATTTAAATTGTAATCTGGATATCCTGCCAAAGCTAAAATATCTCCGTTTTTTGGATTCATAATTATAATATTTCCACCATCTGTGCACAAGTTGTCTATACAAGCTTCAGATAGATATTTTTCAGCAATTCCTTGTATTGTGCTATCTATTGTGAGTACTAAATCGTCTCCATCTATTCCTTCTTCATACATTTCACTACTATTTTCAATATCTATACCTTTTGCATTTGTCATTTTTAAAATGCTTCCAGGTTCTCCACTTAAAGTCTCATCATAAATTGCTTCTATTCCTGCTAAACCTTGATTATCGCTTCCACAAAATCCAATTATTTGTGATGCCAAATTATTATATGGATAATATCTCTTTGTATCTTCATCTATGTTAATTCCTGTTGTTATATTATTTTCTTCCATCCATAATCTAAGTTCATCTGTTTTGTTTTTGTCTACTTTTTTTACTATTGTTTCTATCGCCGTCTTCTTTTTTAACTTTTTAATCACCTCTTCATAATCTAACTCGAATAATTGTGCAAGTTTAGATGCAACCTTTTCTTTATTTTCCTCGCTTATATTTAAAGGATTTACGGTTATTGTCTCTACACTGCTACTTGTTGCAAGTAAAACTTTTCCTGTTGAATCATAAATATCTCCTCTTTTAGGATTAATTTTTCTTTCCAACGTTTGTTGTAGGTATGCCATTTGTTTTAATTCATCTCCATTTACAAATTGGATCCACGCAATTCTTGTAATTAATCCTATAAAAATTAAACTTGAAAATATTAATGCTATCTTTATTCTCTTTTTTCTTGATATTTCTCCCTTTTTATTTATATCCGATTTTCTTGCTTTAGATTTTCTTTTTAGTTTTCTTTCCGCCTTTTTATTATTTTTTTCTTGTCTATGTAATAGTTTCTTACTATTTTTTTCATTTTTTTTACTATTTAATTCTTTATTTCTAAGCTTTCTTATATCTGATATTTTATTATTTTTCATAACCCCTCCTTTGATTAAACAAATTTTATATAATAGAAAGTCAGCATGACTTTCTTATTATATAAAAAATAAAATCACCTTAAACTATATTATTCAGTTTAAGATGATTTTATTTTATTATTTGGGTTAATTTATCTAATAATATTTCATACCAAGATTTATTTTCTTCTATTTGAACCTCTTCAGAGGCAATGTCTATATAATCTGACTTGTTTAAATCAACATATATCTTTTGATTATTATCTAATTTTTGCATTCCCAATTGTTCATTTGCTTCTTTTTCTATTGTATTAAGATTTAAACTATTTTCTATATTTACTCTTAATTGTTCATTTTGTTTTAGTAAGCTTGCAACTTGTGTTTTAATAGATTCTTTTTTATTATAACTTTCATTAATTAATGAATTTCTATAACTTATAATAAATAGCATTCCAAATACTATTGCTATATATGCTATAGGTTTATAATTGTATTTACTTTGTTTCTTTACTTTACTTTTCTGAGAAACCTTTTTGGTTTCTACTATCTTTTTCGTTTTTTTAGTAGTTGGTGCTTTTTTCTTTTTTATTGCAGTTTGCTTAGTATATTCATGCTCTACTTTTTTTGGACTTGTTTCGTATTCGTATTCAACGGGTTTATAAGTAGCTAGCATCAGTATCTTTTCACCTCTTTTCTTTGGGTTTACTTTATTCTAAAAAATTCTTCTTTTGTTTCAAAAACAATTTTATTTTGTATAGTGTCTCTCAAAAATCCTAAGTTTTGCACTTTTTGATCTAGAATTTTCTAATTTTTCTAATTCAGATGCCTCTATAGGTTTTTTATTTATAATTTTTCCTAATGATTTACAGCCACATACACAATATGGTAGATCTTTTGGACATATACAATGTCCTTCTGCCTCTATATATGCATTCTTAACTGCTCTATCTTCTAGAGAATGGAATGTCATTATGCATAATCTTCCATTTTCACTAAGACATTCTATTGAGTTTAATACTGTATTATATAATGGTTTTATTTCATTATTTACTTCTATTCTTATTGCTTGAAAAGTACGTTTTGCAGGGTGTCCGTCTTTTTGTTTTGACTTTGGTATAGATTTTTCTATTATTTCTACAAGCTTATCTGTTGTTTCTATTGGAGATTTTGCTCTTTCTAAACAAATATTTTTTGCAATATTTCTAGAGAATTTTTCTTCCCCATATTCATATATAATGTTTGCTAAACTTTCTTCTGAATATGTATTTATTACATCTTTAGCAGTTAGTTTTTGACTTTTATCCATTCTCATGTCTAGCTCATTTGACCCTAGGTAACTAAATCCTCTGTTTTTTTCGTCCAATTGATATGACGAAACTCCTAAATCTAATAGAATTCCATCTACTTTTTCTATATTTAAGTCTTGTAAAATTTCCTTAATTTGATCATGATTTCCATGTATATATTTTACATTTGAGAATTCTTTTAAGTTTTCCTTAGCTGCATTTAATGCATCCTCATCTCGGTCTATTCCGATTAATATTCCTTTGTGAGATAGTCTTTTTGCAATTTCCTTGCTATGACCTGCTCCTCCAAGTGTTCCATCTACATATATTCCATCTGGATTTATGTGTAGACCTTCTATGCATTCTTGCAACATTACCGGTATGTGTTTAAAATCCAATTTTATTTCCCCTATTTATGTTTATATACGCCAATCAGTTGGTATATATAATACCAACTGTAGGCTTAATTTTTTATTAATCTTTTGTTTCTTTTGTGTATATTTTTAACTCCATCTTATGTTATATTTATTGTTGTTCTTTAGTTTTCAAAGATTTTAGCTCAAGTATATTATCATCAGCTTAATCTTTAGATTATTTAAGTAGGTTATTATCTTTTGTTTTTAGTTGGATACTTTTCTTTTGTTCTTTTTCTTTTGTTCACATTTGACCTTTGTTTTTCTATTATTAATCTTTAGTTAATTTCATCATTTGTTTTCTAAAATTCTTTTGTTTGAAGCTATATAAACTTTTTTTAAAAGTTATATACCAAGTTCTTCCATGTGTTGTTCTATTTCTTCCATAGACAGATTATCTAAACTTGTCTGTTGTTCCCATTTTAATTTATCCCAGATTTCAATTCTTGTTCCTGCACCTATTATATATACATCCTTATCTAGTGATGCTACCTCTTTAAGTTTATTTGGTATTAAGAACCTTCCTTGTTTATCTAGTTCACATTCTGTTGCTCCTGATAAGAAGAATCTAACAAAATTTCTTGCATTTTTATTGGTTATTGGTAGTGTCTTTAGTTTATCTTCAAATTTCTGCCACTCTTTCATGGAAAATCCAAATAAGCAACCATCTAATCCAGTTGTTATTATAAAGTTTTCTCCCATGTCTTCTCTTAGCTTTGCTGGCATTATTAATCTGTTCTTTGCGTCCAAAGAATGGTTATATTCGCCTATTAACACTTACCCTTCTCCTTTCTCCACTTTGTTCCACTTCTTACCACTTCAATAAAATTGTAATACAAGTTTTCCTAAAATGCAATAGTTATTTGTAAAAAAAATATTACATTTTTATTACATTTTGCTAAATTTGTATATATATTTTTTTGTTGTAAAAAATAATAAAAACATTTTGTTATTCTATTTAACAAATATTTTGATTTTTATGGAGTTATGATGAAAAATAAACCTAGATTTCTAAAAAAAATGTTTACTGGTTTACTCGTTGGTTTTGTTAGTGGAATGTTTGCTTCTCGGTGGAGGAATTTTACTAATTCCTATTTATACGCATATATTTAATTCTTCAGAAAAAGAAGCTAGAGCAACAACTGTTTTTTGCATTCTTCCAATGGTAGTTACTACAGCAATAATCTATGGCAGAAGTAACTATATAGATTGGTCTACTGGTAGTTTATGTGCTATTGGTGGTATAATTGGTAGTTTTATTGGCTCGTATTTTCTAAATATTTTGTCTTCAAAATATTTGAAAATTATATATATAGTTTTACTTTTTTACTCTGGGTTAAAATTGATATTTTGATTATTTAAGACTTCTTTTTACTATAGGAAATCTACAAATCTATTATAGGAAAATCTAAATTCTGCATGACTGTCTATTAAGGAAACTATCCATTTTATGGGATAACTTTGCTGGTGATATAAAAAATTAAGGTAAATTTATATGATTAAAGTTTTAATTGGTATATTTGCAGGAATTTGTACAGGATTAGGTATTGGTGGAGGTTCTGTTTTAATTTTATGCTTGTCTCTTTTCTTGGGTTTTGAACAGCATATCGCTCAAGCAACAAATATCCTCTTTTTTATTCCTGCAGCTACTGTAAGTATTTTATTAAATTTAAAAAACAAAAATATTAATATAAAAAACTCCTTGACTCTAATGTTCTTTGGAGTTATGGGTTCTATTTTAGGTTCTAATATATCTAGAAATATGAATATGTACTTACTTAGAAAACTGTTTGGTTTATTTCTAGTTTTAATTTGTATAAAAGAATCTTATTCTTTCTATATTTTGTATATAAAAAACAAAATAAGACATACTAAATCTAGTAATAAAGGTATGGTTAAAAAATGAATTTGGAATTATTTTTATATAACTTACTAATTTCCTTTATAAACAAATAATTTTTAACCTAATTTTGTTTTAAAATATATTGTTAATTTTTGTATTTATAGAGAGGAGGCTTCTTATGAAATTTATTGAGGGTGTTATGGTTGGTAGTATTATTGGTGTAGGTGCAGTTGTTATGTATAATGAAATTGGAGTAAAAAATGACGCAAAGAAAATGATGAAAAAAGGGAAAAAATTTATTAAAAAAATGGGTATATTATAATATTGCAAATTACTGTGGTATAGAAGATCTATACCACAGTAGATAGTTTTGTTGAAATTATTTTAATTTGCTTAGGTTTAAATTTTTAAGTTAATTACTCTGCTCTACATCCATCTTTTTTATCGCAATCAGGTCTACAATCTGGTTTGCAATCTGGTTTGCAATCTGGTTTGCAATTTTTATCACAATCCATTTCTGTTCCTTTTAGGCATTTACCCTTTTTATGACATTCTGTACATATCTTTGCATGTTTTACATTATCAACCCATACTTGAACTTCATATATTCTGTTTGCACAAAGTGGTCCAAATACAAATTCTCCGTCTTCATCTGTGAATGTATGAGAAACTGGTTTTCTTATTTCCTTTCCCATCTTGTTTTCTACTTCTATTAGTTTAACTACTGCATCAGCTACTGGTTCTTTGTAACAGTCTTTTACTATTCCATAAATTACATTTCTGTTATCTTCTGGTA
>CALXEU010000070.1 GCA_944387395.1 uncultured Clostridia bacterium
GCATTAATATATTTCTTTGAGCTTGCATGTGCAATGAGTGGAAAAATATTAGGAGTAAATCCTTTTAATCAACCAGGAGTAGAAAAATATAAAAAGAATATGTTTAGATTATTAGAAAAACCAGGCTATAAAGATTAAAAAACTACAAAGGCTCCCCAAAAGGGGAGCCTTGTAGACACTTAGGCATCTTTTAAATACTCGGATTTTATTGAATCCGAACACAAACGAATAAAATTATTTAATAAGTGTAATTTAATTATTGTCATTTTTTAAACAATATAGTAAAATTAAGTAAAAAAACAAATAGAACGGAGAAATGCATTTATGAGTGAAGAAATTATTGCTACAAAAAAGAAGTACAATATGAAATTATATGTAATACACAAAATGTTAACTGCAGATTTATTATTCTATTATGGAATAAAATTTCTATTTCTTACTCAAATAAAAGGATTAACCGCAAGTGATATTGTTCTAGCAAGTGCATTTTGGGGATTGTTTAAATTAATTCTACAAATACCAGCAACGGTAATTGTAGAGAAAATAGGAAACAGAAAAAGTCTTATTTTTGCAGATTTAAACCTAGCATTTTCAACATTACTTGTAATGTTATCAAGTAACTTAATAACACTAATAATAGCAAATTTCTTTTCAGCAGTATCCAGTGCAACAAGAGAAGTTGCAGATGCAGGAATATTAAATGAATCAATACCTGAAACAGAAAGTAGAAGTAAAATATTTTCTAAACTAGAGGGAAAAGGAATAGGATACAACTATTATTTAGCAGCAATTTCTGCAATTATTTCGGGATTTCTATTTGATATAAATGGATATATCCCAATGAGTATTTGTGTTGCAATACTATTATTTGCGACAATACTTTCAAGAAAATTTTACGAAATAAATCCAATTAAAAAACAAGAAAAAAATAAAATTAATCCAAATAAAATAACAGTACTACAAAAATACAAAAAATATTTTAAAGATTTAAAACTTGCATTCTCATTTATTTTTAATTCTAAAAGACTAAAAGCACTAATGGTATTTGCTACAATTATGTATGGAATGATTATGGCAATGAACACATATGAAATGGCATTATTAGAAGAAATTGAACTCTCTGCAAGTATAACAGGAATTATATATGCAGTTATGCAAGTAATAGCAGGAATTGCATCAAGAAATGAAAACATTTTACATGAAAGATTAAAAAACAAAACTTTGGCAACTATTGGTATAAGTTATACTCTAGCGTGTTTAATAGCAGGAGCTATTTCACTTACATCAATTAATTATGTAGTAATTATTACAATAATAACATTAACATATTCCATAAGATATTTAGGAACAGGTGCATATTATGTACTAATAAAAAAGTATCTATCAAATTTTTCGAATAAAGAAGTATCTGATAAGGTATATTCGGCATATGGACTAGTTACAGGATTTGGAAATGTACTAATATGTACACTATCTTCAATGCTAGTTTCAAAATGCAATTTAAAATATTCAATGATAATATTTGGAAGTATTGGAACTATAATTATGATAGCAGTTGTTAAATTTATGAAAGAAAGAGTAGGACTAAAGCCAAACGAGTACAAAAAAGAAGACATTGATTATAAAGAATATATAAGTTTAAAATAATAAAAAGCACTTGACAGTTTACGATAATAAAGATAAAATATAATAGGATAAAATATATGCTATTATTAATTTATAAATAGATAGAATTAAATTTATATATTTTTATATATTTTATGCACATTGAAAATTAAATAAGAAAGAGGTGTTTAAATTATGCAAATCGTAATTTATATCGCTATTTTTCTAATCTCAGCAGTGATATTCACATTTGTTGGAATGGCAATAAGAAAGAAAACAGCAGAATCTAAAATAGGAAGTGCAGAAAAAGAAGCCAAAAAAATAATTGAGCGAGCACAATCAGAAGCAGAAACAAGAAAGAAAGAAGAAATTGTTAAGGCTAAAGAAGAAATAATCAATGCAAGAAAAGATCTAGATAACGAGGTTAGAGAAAGAAGAAGCGAAGTTCAGCAACAAGAAAGAAGATTATTACAAAAAGAAGAAAATCTAGAGTATAAGATGGAGCAAATGGAAAACAAAAATCGTGACTTAGATAATAAAAGACAGGACTTAGAAAACAAAAAGAAGGAAATCGAAAATACCTTAGAAAAACAAATGCAAGAACTACAAAGAATTTCTGGATTATCTAAGGAAGATGCCAAAAATTTATTACTAGCAGAATTGGACAAGCAGTTATCATTAGAAAAGGCAAATTTAATCAGAAGTCAAGAAAATAAAGCAAAAGAGGAATCTGTTAAAAATGCTAAAAAAATTATCAGTTATGCAATTCAAAAATGTGCAGCTGACCACACTGCAGAAACTACAGTATCAATAGTAACTCTTCCAAACGATGAAATGAAAGGAAGAATTATTGGTAGAGAAGGTAGAAATATTAGAACTCTAGAAACACTTACAGGAGTAGACCTAATAATAGACGATACTCCAGAAGCAGTTGTAATTTCGGGATTTGATGCACTAAGAAGAGAAGTAGCAAGAATTGCACTAGAAAAATTAATGGAAGATGGAAGAATTCATCCTGCAAAAATCGAAGAAATGGTAGAAAAGGCAAAAGAAGAAGTTGCGGAAACCATTAAAGAAGAGGGAGAAAGAGCTTGTCTAGAAACAGGAGTAATCGGACTTGATTCAGATATAGTAAATTTACTAGGAAAATTAAAATATAGAACAAGCTATGGACAAAACGTACTAAACCACTCTATAGAAGTATCTAACTTAGCTAGAATTATGGCAGACGAGTTAGGGTTAGACCAACAACTAGCAAGAAGAGCAGGATTATTACATGATATTGGAAAATCATTAGACCACGATGTTGAAGGAACACACGTACAAATAGGAGTTGATATATTAAAAAAATATAAAGAAAATCCATTAGTAATAAATGCAGTTGAAGCACATCATGGAGATGTAGAACCACAAACAATGGAAGCAGTATTAGTTGCTGCAGCAGATGCAATTTCAGCATCAAGACCAGGAGCTAGAAGGGAAACATTAGAAAACTACATAAAACGTTTGGAAAAACTAGAATCAATTGCAGATTCGTTTACAGGTGTTGAAAAATCATACGCAATCCAAGCAGGTCGTGAAGTTAGAATAATTGTTAAACCAGATAAAATTACAGATGCAGACATGACAATTCTTGCAAGAGATGTTGCTAAAAAAGTAGAAGAGGAAATGGAATATCCAGGACAAATAAAAGTAAACATCATAAGAGAAACAAGAGTTACAGATTATGCAAAATAATTAAAATAAGGGAAGTATTAGATAAAACTAATGCTTCTTTTTTAGTTTTATAAAGAAATTAAGTTAAATTTTAATAAACATATTAACGAGAATCTCTTTTTATGATATAATTGTTGCAAAATAGAATGGAGGAAGGAAAATTTGAAAATACTAGCAATAGGAGATATAGTGGGAGAAGGCGGAGTAAAAAAACTAGCCGAAGAACTACCAAAAATAAAAGAACAAGAGAAGATAGATTTTGTAATTGTAAATTCTGAAAACTCAGCAGGAGGAATGGGAATTACAACAAAAATATATAATGAGTTATGTGACCTTGGAGTAAATGTAATAACAATGGGAAATCACACATGGGGAAAAAAGGATATATTTACTTTTATAGACAATCAAAATATAATAAGACCTGCAAATTATTCTGAAAAAACCCCAGGACATGGATATGGAATATACAACTGTAATGGAAAGAGAATATGTGTTATAAATCTAATTGGTAGAACAGATATGAACGTATTATCGGAAAATCCGTTTTTAAAAGTAAATAAAATAATTAAATCTGTAAAAGAAAAATCAGACATAATTATTATTGATTTTCATTCTGAGGCTACCGCCGCGAAAATAGCGATAGCATATTATTTAGATGGAAAAATAACTGCACTCTTCGGAACACATACACATGTACAAACTGCAGACGAACAAATTCTAGAAAAAGGCACTGCATACATAACCGATATAGGAATGACAGGTCCAAGTAAATCGGTAATAGGAATGGACATAGATGTTTCTATTAAAAGATTCGAAACAACACTTCCTGAAAAATATAAATTAGCAGAAGGAACATGCATACTTAATGGTTGTATTTTCGAGATAAATGACGAAAATTGTCGAGTAAGTAAAATTACTAGAATAAGAAGAAAATAAATGTCGAAATCAGACGATGAAAACTGTAAAAATATTCCATTTTAATATAGACAAAAACCTCTAACTGTTATATAAATATACCTGTACTTAAAATATACAAAAAAATAAAATATTAGGAGGAAAATAATGGAAGTTTTAAAAATTTCATCAAAATCAAACCCAAATTCAGTAGCAGGAGCTATTGCAGGCTTAGTAAAGGAATCAAACAAAGCAGAAATGCAAGCTATAGGAGCAGGAGCATTAAACCAAGCAGTAAAAGCAGTTGCTATAGCCAGAGGTTTTGTTGCACCAGCAGGAGTTGACTTAATATGCATACCAGCATTTGCAGAAGTTGAAGTAGAGGGAGAGGAAAGAACAGGTATTAAACTAATTGTTGAATCTAGAAAATAAATTCAAGTTTTTATAAAAATAATGGGGGCATGGGAATTTTTCATGCTCTAATTTTATGCAAAAAGCAGTTGAAAAAAATATAAATTTAATGTATTATAAGCATATAAAAAATAGAACAAATAAAGGGGAGTGAATTAAAATAAAAATTATTAAATATATATTCGAAATATTCGCTATAGGACTAATAATCTATGCAGGTTACACAATATATAAAAATAATAATGTAGAGCAAAACACTGTAGAGCAGTCAGAAACAAGTCAAGAAACAGAAAATATTATTAAAGATATAAGAATTGCCATAACGAATTTTGACACTATGAACCCTCTAATTACCACAAATAAAGAAGTAATAAATATATCAAATTTAATATATGAACCTTTATTTACATTATCAAAAGATTATAGTTTAGAGCCATGTCTTGCAACAGAATGTTCAAAAACAGGGAATATGACATATGTTATAAAAATAAATAATCAAATAAATTGGCAAGACGGAACCTCACTTATATCAAAAGATATTCAATTTACAATAGACACATTAAAAGCTGGAAATTCAATTTATAAATACAATGTAGCACACATTGCTTCAACAGAAATATTAGACGCATCTACTATAAAGATAATATTAGACGCAGAAATCCCATTTTTTGAATACAATTTAATATTTCCTATAATGTGTAGCAATTATTACTATGGAGAGGATTTTTACACAAGTACAAAAACTCCAATAGGAACAGGAAAGTATAAGATTACTGACATTAGCACAAATAGTATAACATTAGCTAGAAATGAAAAATGGAAACCAAAATCACAAAATGATAATGAACCAAAGATTGAGAATATAAAAATAAATTTATATCCAACAAAAGGAGAAGCATATAACGGTTTTAAAATAGGAAACCTTGACTTATTAAATACATCAAATCCAAACTTTGAGGAATATATAGGAACAATAGGTTTTAATAAAACAGAATATGCTGGTAGAGAATTTGATTTTTTAAGTTTTAATTGTCAAGATGAAATATTACAAGACACATCTGTGAGAAAAGCAATAAGTTTAGCAATAGATAAAGATAATATTGTTTCAACAGTATTTAACAATCAAAAACAAACAGCAGAGTATCCACTAGACTATGGAAACTTTTTATATAATTCAAACGAAGCCTCATCAGGGTACAACATTGAACAGGCAAAGAAAACATTGGAAGATGGAGGATGGACATATATAAACAACCGTTGGAAGAAAAATATATCAGGTAAAACTAAAACTTTAAGTTTAAAAATTTCGGTAAACAAGAATGATGAGGAAAGAGTTAATGTAGCAAATTTAATAAAAGAACAATTAGAAGAGATGGGAATAGTTGTAACAGTTAATAAAATTACTAATGAACAATATTCAAACTTTATAGAAAACAAAAATTATCAAATATTATTAACAGGAGTTTACACATCATATAGTCCGGATTTAACATACTATTTTGCAAATGGAAATTTAGAGAATTACTATAACGAAAATATGAATGAACTAATGCAAAATGCAAGTTTAATAAAGGATAATAATCAACTTAAAGAAATATATCAAAAGATATATAATCAATATAAACAAGATGTACCATTTGTAGGCTTATATAGAAATAAAAATATAACCATTTCAAGTTCATCTTTAATTGGAGATATTATAGTAAATAATTACAGCACATTATATGGAATAAGTAAATGGTATAGAAGATAAGGCTGAAAAATAAATAATTGTAAAATATAAAATTAAAAATAAAACAAATGTTTGAAAAAACTATTGACAAATTTTTAAAATAGTATATAATGTATCAAGATTAATAAAGCAAACATATGTTTAAACAGGAGGAGAACAAAATGAGTATTGATAACGACAAGAAAAAAGCATTAGAAGCAGCATTAGGACAAATTGAAAAACAATTTGGAAAAGGTTCTGTAATGAAATTAGGGGATGTTTCTGCTATGAATATAGAAGCAATTCCAACAGGAGCATTAAGTTTAGATGTAGCCCTAGGAATAGGAGGAATTCCAAAGGGAAGAATTATAGAAGTATTTGGACCAGAATCATCTGGAAAAACAACACTTGCACTACATATGATAGCAGAAGCACAAAAACTAGGTGGAGAAGCAGCATTTATAGATGCAGAGCACGCATTAGACCCAGTTTATGCAAAACATTTAGGAGTAGACATAGATAATTTAATAGTATCACAACCAGATACTGGAGAACAAGCGCTAGAAATAGCAGAGGCACTTGTAAGAAGCGGTGCTATAGATATAATAGTAGTAGACTCAGTTGCAGCATTAGTACCAAAAGCAGAAATAGACGGAGATATGGGAGATTCTCATGTAGGACTACAAGCAAGACTTATGTCACAAGCTTTAAGAAAACTAACAGGGGTACTTAACAAATCTAATACAGCAATAATATTTATAAACCAATTAAGAGAAAAAGTAGGAGTAATGTTTGGAAATCCAGAAACTACACCAGGAGGAAGAGCACTTAAATTCTATTCATCTGTAAGATTAGATATAAGAAGAGTAGAAAATTTAAAACAAGATGGAGAAGTATTTGGAAGTAGAGTTAGAGTAAAAGTTGTAAAAAACAAAGTTGCTCCACCATTTAGAGAGGCAGAATTTGATGTTGTATATGGCAAAGGAATTTCAAAATCTGGAAACATATTAGATTTAGCTGTAAACTTAGATATAGTTGAAAAAAGCGGTTCATGGTTTGGATATAATGGAACAAGAATTGCACAAGGAAGAGAAAATGTAAAGAAATATCTAGAAGAAAATCCAGAGATAATGGCAGAAATAGAAAAAAAGGTAAGAGCAAAATACAACGAAGCATTTGAGAAAAGCCTAAGCGAAGATTGTAAAGATGAAAGTGAAGAAGAAACAGAAATAGAAGATATAGAGGAATAATATATCCAATAGGAAAGGATGAGTATAATGTACACAATAGAAGAATTTGATACTCAAAAATCCAAAGTATTAAAATATGTCTTATTTAAAAAAAGAACAAAGCAAGAAGTAAAAAATAAATTTTATAATATAATAGAAAGTCAAATGTTAAATGACATTATAGAGAACCTAGAAGAAAATGGATATATAAATGATAAAAACTATATAGAAAGAGCTATAAATGAATTTATAGCTCTAAATAACTTATCAACAAATGAAATAAAATATAAATTAGCAAACAAAGGAATAGAAAGTAATCTAATAGAAACATATTTAAGTGAACACGAAGAACAAATAAAAGATTATGAAATACAATCTGCAAAAAACATAATAATAAAAAAACAAACGTCTATGGATGAAGAAGCAATCATAAAATTTTTGCTAAAAAAGGGTTATAAAATTAATAATATAAGACAAGCAATAGAAAATATAGATAGTTAACGATTTATATATTAAGGAGAATAAGGTTGAAAAATAATTACAATTTTGACGTTGTCAAACTTCATTTGAAATTTAATCAACGTACAAGAAGTACGCCTCATAAATTTCAAACTCGTTTTCCTAGTCAAAATTTAATTCTTTTCCAACCAGATTTGTGCCTAGAAAGGATTGTGAAAAAAATGCAAAATGTATTAACACTAGAAACTAATAAATATTCAATTAAAATAGAAAATTTTGAAGGACCATTAGATTTACTATGCCACCTAATTGAGAAGAATAAAATGAATATAAGTGATATAAATTTATCAGAAATAACTGATCAATACATAGAATATATAAATAAAATGGAAGAAATGAATCTAGAAGTAACTAGTGAATTTTTAATAATGGCATCAACTCTAATATATATAAAATCAAAAAGTTTACTTCCAAAAGAGGTTGACAATGAAGAAGAAATTTCGGAAGAAGAGCTACTTAGAAGAATTATAGAATATAAAAAATATAAAGAAATAAGTAGCTTTTTAAGAACGATGTATAACCAAAGCGCAGTAAGATTTTATAAAATGCCAGAAAATATAGAATTACCAAAACAAAAATTAAATAAAAACTACGATAAACAACAAATAGTTGATTCATACATAAATATAATTAAAGTAAATAAGGAAAAAATTAATCAAAATGCAAAAAATATAGAAAAAATTGCTGTAACAGATAAATATACAGTTTCAAGCAAGGTAAAAGAAATGTTAAAAATATTAGTAAATAGACCTAAATTCATATTTAATAGCATTTTTTCGCTAAAGAGATGTGAAAAAGAAGAGGTTGTAACTGCATTTTCAGGACTACTTGAATTATCAAGAAGAAATGAAGTGCAGACTAACCAAGACAAATTGTTTGGAGAAATATCTGTAGAAAAGAAGCAATATGTTTAAAATGTATAAAAATGGAAAAAATAATAACAGGATTGGAGATAAAATCTATGTTATTATTTTTTTATATAATAATCGTATTAGTAATATTAATAGCATTGTTTATTTTGCTAATTACAATATCAAAGTTAGAACTGAAAATACATAATTTACACATAAGTAGTAATTCAAATGAAAAAAATAATGAAAAAATTATAATACAAATATCTTTAAAAATATTAAATATTAGATGGTTAAAAATTAAACTTAATAGAAACAGAATTATAAAATTAAACAATAAAATAAAAGAGGAAGAAAAGAAATTAAATGTAAATATAAAAGAGGTAAACAAAAAAATAAGAAAAAAGATAAGCAAAGCTATAAAAAATAAAGAAATAAGGCAAAATATATTAAATACAAAACTCGAATTAGAAGAATTTAAAGGCAATATTAATATTGCAACAGAAGAATATATAATAACTTCGTATTTGGTTGCATTAATATCAACAATAATATCAAATATAATACCGCATGTTTTAAGTCCTAAAATTGAAAAAGAATTAATATTGAAAAAACAATTAAGGAATAATTCAAATAGAAAAAATACAAGTATTAAAAATAAAAAAATAGAGGAAGAATTAAACAAAAAAATACAATACTATATTACCCCCATATATAAGCCTCAGAATTCATATACAGTAGATTTAAATATAAAAATAAGTACAAAATTATTACATTTATTATATATAGCATATAAAATTATGCATTAATAAAATGTTAAAAATCTTTGTATAAAAAAGGAAAAGACTGTTCATATTAATAACAAATAATAAATAGTAAAGAAGTGGTAAGAAGGTTGAAGAATTTAATTCTTTTACAACCAAATTTGTGCCTAAGAAAGGAATGTGAATAAAAATGGAAAATCATCCAATTGAAAATTTAATGAATACTGCAATGGGTAGTATAAAAGATATGATAGATGTAGATACAATAATAGGTGAACCAATACAAGCATCTAACAATACTGTAATTATACCAATTTCAAAGGTAGGATTTGGTTTTGCGGCAGGAGGAAGCGAATTTAAAGGAGAAACATTAGACGAATACAAGAAAAAAGATAAAGATGAAGAAGTACAATACAGACTTCCATTCGGAGGAGGATCCGGAGCAGGAGTTAGTATTTCGCCAGTAGCATTCTTAGTAGTTCAACAAAACGGAGTAAAATTATTACCGGTAGACCATACAACTTGTTGGGATAGATTATTTGACTATGTACCAGATTTAATAGACAAAGTAAATACAATGTTAAATAAGCAAATGCAAAATAAGAAAGAAGCCAAAGAACAAGAAATAAAAAGATTAGATAGAAAAGAAAAAGAACAAGAAGATAGAAAAACAAAGGAACAAATCGTTAGAATACAAGCTCAAGAAGATAATGTAAGTACTCCAGTTGTAAAACCAAGAAAAAATAGAATACACAAGCAACCGATAGAAACATACGAATTTGAATATGATGAAACAGATGGAGAAGAAGATTATATGGATAGTGACTATAATCAAAATGAAGATAATCAATAAAAAAATAGCAAGATAAAACTTGCTATTTTTGTTACGTGGTGGTGATGTAGTATTTAAAAAATGATTCTAAAACCCTTTTTGTAGGAGTTTTCGATAAAAAAGGGACATAATCATATGTCAAAGTAAATATATTCTCTTGACTTTTAGACCAATATGTAATATAAATATAAAAGAAAATAGACTAATTTAAAGTCAAAAATAGGAGGTAAAATTATGGAATTAAAAGGATCAAAAACAGAGAAAAATTTAATGGAAGCATTTGCTGGAGAATCACAAGCAAGAAATAAATATACATATTTTGCAAGCGTTGCAAAAAAAGAAGGATATGAGCAAATTGCTGCTTTATTCTTAGAGACTGCAGAAAATGAAAAGGAACATGCAAAAATCCATTTTAAATATTTAAATGGAATAGGAGACACAAAAGCCAATTTAGCAGCTGCTGCAGCAGGAGAAAATTACGAGTGGACAGATATGTATGATAGAATGGCAAAAGAAGCTGAAGAAGAAGGCTTTACAGAAATTGCTGCAAAATTCAGAGGAATAGGAGCAATAGAAAAAGCTCATGAAGAAAGATTCAGAAAATTATTAGAAAATGTAGAAGAAGGTGGAGTTTTCAAAAAAGGAAGCATAACAGTATGGCAATGCAGAAACTGTGGACACATTGTTATAAGCACAGAAGCTCCAAAGGTATGCCCTGTATGTAGCCATCCACAATCATTCTTTGAGGTAAAAGCAGAAAATTACTAATAAGTAAATTGAAATAGAATAAAAAGTGGCGAGCACGATTAATTTATTAAAATAAAAAGGTGCTCGCTGTATTATTGAAAGAGAGTAAGGTTGAAAAATAATTACAATTTTGACGTTGTCAAACTTCATTTAAAATTTAATCAACGTACAAGGAGTACGCCTCATAAATTTCAAACTCGTTTTCCTAGTCAAAATTTAATTCTTTTCCAACCAGATTTGTGCTTAAGAAAGGAATGTGAACAAAAATGAAGAAAACAAGAGGATTCGAAATCGCAAAAGGATTTGAAGATAAAGGAATAAACTTGCCAGAAAGAAAAACAAAAAACTCTGCAGGATATGATATAGAAGCAGCAGAAGATTGTATAGTTCCAGCATTCAAGCCAGGACAAAAGCCAACACTAATAAAAACAGGACTAAAGGCTTACTGTGAGCCAGATGAATTCTACATGCTTTGCAACAGAAGTTCTAATCCTGGAAAGAAAGGATTAGTTATGGCAAATAGTGTTGGAATTATAGACAGTGATTATTATGGAAATCAAGATAATGATGGGCACTTTATGTTTGCATATTATAACTTTTTTGATCATGATGTTGAAATAAAAAAAGGAGATGTAATAGGACAAGCAATATTCATGAAATATTTAATTACAGATGACGACAATGCAACAGGAGAAAGAACCGGAGGATTTGGTTCAACAAATAAATAAAAAGTAAATAAAAAATAGCAAAACCCTTGCTATTTTTTATTTTTTCTTATACAATAACAACATAAAATCTTGAAGAGAAGGGAGTATATATAAGTTAATACTTATATATGTTTAAAAATGGAACAAAAAGAAGAAAATATGTTAAACCAAGAAAAAATAATTCTTAAAGAAGATGCAATAAAAATATTAAAACCAATATTCCAAAAATATAATTGTATGGATGCAAATCATTGCATCGCAAAAGAAGAAATCTTATCAGAGATAGATAACAAAAATAAAAAAAAGTACTTTAAAATATTAAGAAGTTTTGACATAATTAAAGCAAAAAACGGTAAATACTATTACCAAGAAGAAAACGAAAAAAACACCAAAACCAATAAAAAAAATATAATAATAGCCATAGCAGTAATTGTAATGGCAGTAATTATATTATTATCGAATATAAATATTGATGTGGGAAATGTAAAAACAATAAGTGATGATAATATTACATTTACAGTTTCCGACTCATGGACACAAATAGAAGATTATCCAGACGGATATTATTTCTATAAATTTATAAGTAACGAGGCAAGTGCAGCACTAATAGAAGAAAAATTACAACAAGCAAATAGCGAAAATACAGATACAGAACAAGTAGAAATAACTTACAAAGACTATCCTGCTTCAATAACTGTAATATATAGTGAAACAGATGACGGTATATTTAACTCAATAGATGAAATATCTGAAAAAATGAAATCTTATGTAGAAGAACAAATAACACCGGATGAATACAACATAGAAATATCAAAAACATCACAAGGATACGACATATTAAAAATAAGACTAGAATTCTATGAAAATCCTCCAGAAATAGATTACTTATATTACATATTTGAAGATGGAAAAACAGCTTCAATTTCAGCAACTACATATAATAGCTTAGATGAAAAACAAATGAAATCTGAACTAGATGAAGTAGCAAACAGCTTTAAATGGAACTAATACAAGAAAGGAGAATGCAAGCCAAAACAGCTATGCAAACTTTAAAAAATGATTTTTTATCCAAAAAGTTATTTTAAAAGTATACTAGATGTAAATTTAGAATTTTTAAATCAAAAAAATATAAAAGCAATTTTAATAGATATAGATAACACCATATTAGGATCAGATGGAAAAACAATAATGGGGCTAGAAAATTGGGCAGAAAATATGAAAAAAAATAATATAAAACTATGTATATTATCAAACACAAATAGAAAAAAGAAAGCACAACGAATGGCCCAATTACTAGACATACCATACATCTACTTTGCAAAAAAACCTTTAAAATACAATTTTCTAAAAGCAAAAAAAATATTACAAGTAGAACAAAATGAACAAGTAGCTGTAATACGGAGATCAAGTATTAACAGATGTATTAGGAGCAAACAGATGTAAAATGTATTCTATTTTAGTAAAACCAATACATGAAAAAGATATATTCATTACTAGATTCAATAGAATAGTAGAAAGAATAATACTAAAGAAATACTTTGAAAAAAATAACGAAAGTATAGATAAATAATTAACTAAAAAGAGGAAATAAAATGTATATAAATAATATAAATATATTACACTATCTATTAATAGGAATAATAGGATTATTTGTAGGGCAATTTGTAGACTGGTGTACAATGAGATTACCAGAATATAAAAAAATATTTACAAAAGAATTCTTTTCAATCTATTTAAAAAGCACAAAACCAAAGTATATATATATGATAATTATATCACTATTATATATATTAACACTATATTTATATGGATTTAGAGTAAAAACAATAGCATATATACTTCTAATACCAATGTTACTATGTGCATTCATAATAGACTATAGATTAAAAATAATACCAAATAGATTAAACTTAACAATATTTGAAGTTGGGCTTATATACACATTTATAGAAGGAATTGCAAATATAAATGTTGCTATAGATATGTTACTTGGAATGTGCGTTGGAGCTGGCTCATTTTTAATAATAACCCTAATAGGAGGACTAATTGCTGGAAAAGAAGCAATGGGATTTGGGGATATTAAATTTTTAGGAGCGTTAGGTTTATTCTTTGGATGGAGAACAACAATAATAATTGCACTATTATCGTTCTTATTTGGAGCAATTATAGGAATAGTACTTATGATAATAAAAAGAAAAAGTGGAGGAGAATACATACCATTTGGACCATTTATTGTAATTTCAACAATAATTGCAATGTATGTACCATTTGAAATCCTATTAATAGTAATGTTAAACATATTTACAGTTGGAACAATTAATTTATAGAAAAATATAAAACAAAAATTGAAAATATAGGAGATATCATATATGAATAATAATATTCGTTGGTTAAGGGATAGAATAAAAATGCAGGATTTACAAGGAATTATAATATCTAATCCAATAAACATAAAATATTTAACAGGAATAGAAGCAGAAGGAACATTTTTAATAACCCCAAAAGAAAATATATATATTACAGATGGAAGATATGTTGAAGCAGTAAATAACAAACTAACAATAAATGATGAAATTTTTGTATATGATATTAAAGACCTAACACTTGATGATTACGAAAACTTTTTCATGTTCTGTGAAAAAGTAGGATTTGAAGAAAATTACGTAACTTATGCAAAATATAAAGATTATATGCATAGATACAAAGTAAATAGTCTGGAAGAAACAGAAGGAATAATAGAAAAACAAAGAATGATAAAAGATCCAGAAGAAATAGAAAAAATATCTAGAGCTTGCAAAATTACAGACGATTGCTTTGAATATCTAAAAAAATATATAAAGGTAGGATTAACAGAAAAGCAAATTGCAAAAGAAATAGAAGATTATTTCATAAAAGCTGGAGCAGATGATTTAGCATTTGAAACAGTAGTTGCCTCTGGAAGGAATACATCAATGCCGCATGCAGTTCCTACAGACAAAAAAATAGAGCCAGGAGACCCAATAACAATAGATATGGGATGTAAATACAATGGCTATTGTTCAGATATGACAAGAACAATATTTGCAAAATATGTACCAGAAGAAATTAAAGAAATATACGAATTAGTGCTAAAAAATCAAAAACAAGTAATAAACGAAATGAAGGAAGGAACAAATTTAAAGCTAGTAAGCAGAATTGTACAAAATGATTTTAAACTTCATGGCTACGATTTAATACATGCTTTAGGACATGGAGTAGGGCTAGAAATACATGAACTTCCATTTTCAAGTATAAAATATGATTCAGTTCTTAAAAATAATATGGTTATTACAAATGAACCAGGAATATATATTCCAAATAAGTTTGGAGTTAGAATAGAAGATACTGTTTGGATAAATAAGGGAGTATCAACACCTTTAACAAAATCAGAAAAAGACTATGTAGTAGTAGATATATAACTTAAATAAATAAAGAAAGAGTATAAAAAATATCTTTATGGTAACATAATTACGAAATATTACAAATTAGGGCTTGATTTTTAGGCATTTATGTAGTATTATATTATAAGTTGAATTTCAGAAAAATAGAAATTTATATAAAAGTAAATATAAAATTGAAAGGCCAATATTAATATGGCAAGTGTATATTCGGAAGGAGATGTTAGAAATGGAACAACTTTTGAAATGGAAGGAAATGTTTTTAGAGTAGTTGAATTCCAACACGTTAAGCCAGGAAAAGGATCAGCATTCGTTAGAACAAAATTAAAAAACGTAATATCAGGAGCAGTTATTGAAAAAACATTCAATCCATCAGAAAAATATCCAGCAGCAGAAATAGAGAAGAA
>CALXEU010000071.1 GCA_944387395.1 uncultured Clostridia bacterium
GATTATGAAAACTTTTTTCTCACTTCCCATCTCCCACCTTTCACATTCCATAACATTGGGGTATCGCCAAGCGGTAAGGCATCGGACTCTGACTCCGACATTCCTGTGTTCGAATCACAGTACCCCAACCATCTAGTGATAATACGAACAATATAATTTACTTTATACGGCGGGTTTGCTGTAAATATGAAATTGTAACGTATTATCAAAAAAAGAAAAACCTAGTAGAAATATTAGGTTTTATTTTTTATATTAAGTTATAAATTTATATGGAAGATTAAAAATTATATTTGCGTTATATAACTTTAATCTTCCATTTCTATATTATCAAATATTTCATCATCAAAAAATTCTTTTAATTTCATATTCAAGCCTTCGCAAATATATTCTATAATATCTATTCTTAAATACTTTCTTTGTCCTGATAAGAATTTTGACAAAGTTGCTCTTGATATTCCTGCCATTGTACTAAGCTTTGAAACATTCAAATTTCTTTCTTCTATTAAGTTTGTAATTCTTATTCTAATTGCTTGTGATAATTCCAATATAAAAATCTCCTTTATTGATAGTATTTCCTATATAAAAAATTCTAACAAATAAATGACTTTGAATTGTTGACAGTTGCCAACTTTTATAGTATTATTTATTAAAAGGAAGGAATAGCAAAAATGGAAAAAATAAATGAAGAATTTAATGTTCCGATATATATAGTACAAGAAATAGTCGACTATATAGAATTAACAGCACAACGGTCATTGCAAGTGTATGAAATGGGAAAATATAAAAGCACTTTTAAGGTTAGCACAAGCCAATAATAGATTAACAGAGAAGCAAGTAGATTTTATTATAGATACTTATTGTCGAGAACAAAAGAAGTAATATATTAAAATTCGACAAAATATTACAAAAAAATTTGCTGTTTGTATTTAAATTATTTTATTTTTATGATAAGATAAAATTATAAAGTACAAAGAACTAACGAAAGAAATTAAGGAGGTAAAAAATAATGGAATTAGCAAGTATTATCAAATATGAAGGAGATAATTCAACATTTATATGGAAACATCCATGTGAAGATTTTAATACTACAACACAACTTATTGTTCATGAGAGTCAAGAAGCTGTGTTTTATATGAATGGACAAATTTTGGATAGATTTGAGGCTGGAAGATATACATTACAAACACAAAACATTCCGTTAATTGGAAAATTTTATAATAAAGTTTTTGGAGATAAGACGCCTTTTCATTGTGAGGTTTATTTTATCAATAAAACGGAACAAATGGCTGTTAAATGGGGAACGGACAGTAAGCTCGAATATATTGACCCTATTTATAAATTTCCTATTCAATTAGGAGCAAGTGGAGAAATGACTTTACGTGTAGAAGATGCTTGCAAACTTCTTGTGAAAATTGTAGGTACTGAACATAATTTATCACAGGCAAGTGTTGTTCAAAAATTTCGTGCATTTTTAATGACAAAATTCAAAACTTATATGGCTAATTATATAAAGAGTAATAATATAAACGTTTTTGAAATTGATGAAAATTTACAACAAATGTCAAATGATTTACAAGAAATGCTTGTACCAGATTTTTCAGAGTATGGTGTTTCACTTGTTCATTTTTTTATAGCAACTATTGTTAAACCAGAAGGAAACGAACAATATGCTAAATTCAAAGAATTACATTATAGACAATATACAGAAGTTGCAGAGGCAGAATTAAAACAAAAAACAGCAATAATAAATGCAGAAACAGAAGCACAGAAAAAAATTATTGATTCAAAAGCTGAGGCAACAAAACGTGAACAAGAAGGTTATACATATCAACAAGAAAGAGGCTTTGACGTTGCAGAAAAAGTTGCAAGCAATGAGGCAGTTGGTGAAATGTCTAATTTGGGAATTGGACTCGGTGTTATGGGTGCAGTTGGTGGAACTGTTAGCGGTGTTGTTACAAATTCAATGAATGGTGCATTGGGACAAGTAAATGACCAACCTAAAAAATGTCCTAAATGTAATGCTAATTTACCAAGCAATGCTAAATTCTGTTTAGAATGTGGTACAAAATTAGAAAATAAATGTCCTAAATGTGGAGCAGTAAATTCAATAGATGCAAAATTTTGCCCAGAGTGTGGCGAGAAATTAGGAGGAGCAAAAGATGAAAAATAGAATAATTTTGAGAGGTTTAATAGCAATAGGGTTAATTTCATTATTATTTTTTATACTTCCTATTACTCCAGCTTTTATAATTTCATATATTTTTACAATTATAGCAATTGTTATACTTATGAGAACATTTGCAACTTTTGGTAAAGGTAATAATGGTGTTCCTCAATCTTATGCAAGTATATATATTACTTGTGGTTATTTAGTAGCAGTTTTAAGTTTTTCACTACTTGCATATATTCTTTTTAGTTATAATATTTTATGGACTACTATTATTCATATTGCAATATTAGGAGTATTTGGCATAGTATTTCTAACAATAGGTGCTGGAAATGATTACATTTCAAAATTAGATAATCAAGAACCAACAGAGGAAAGAAAAAAGTTTGTAGAAGAAAAAAAGAATTATTGGAAATAAGAGGTTACTGTAAATGGAAATTAAAAAGTTGACTTGCCCAGAATGTGGAGCAAATTTTGAAAGTAATGATAAAGTTTCGTTTTGCAGTTATTGTGGAGCAAAGTTATATTTTGATGACGGTACAAAAACTGTAAATTATAATTATAACTATAAAAACGAAGATGTAGCTAAAATAAGAGAAATTGAAGTAAATAAAGA
>CALXEU010000072.1 GCA_944387395.1 uncultured Clostridia bacterium
TGTTGCTCCTATTACTTCATATCCTTTTTCTTGTAGAAGTATTGCAGATACAGAACTATCCACACCTCCACTCATTCCTAATAAAACTCGATTATTTTCCATATTTATTATTTAGTATATCCTCCATTGTATGCCATGAAAGAAGTGCACATTTTACTCTAGCTGGCATATTTGAAATATTTTTAAAAGCTATTGCATCTCCTAGTTTTTTTAATGATTCGTTATCTACATATTCCCTTTTTATCATCTTCATAAAAATATTTATAATATTTTTTGCTTCATCTATTGTTTTTCCTTTTAAAGTATCTATCATAATTGAAGTTGATGCTTGTGAAATTGCACACCCGTGTCCTGTGAATGCTATATTTTCTATTATATTTCCATTAAATTTTATTTCTAAATTTATTTCATCTCCACAATTTGGATTGTGTCCTAGCTCACAAAAATCTGAATTCTTTAACTTCTTTTTATTATAAGAATTCATACTGTGTTCCATAATTAAATCATTGTACATATTTGATAAATCGTCCATATTTCTCACCATCCTTTTATTGGTTAAATTAATTTTGTTTTAAATATTTTTCAAACATCTTATATGTTATATTCAATGCTTTTACAAGTCTGTCTACATCTTCTTTTGTATTATATATATAGAAACTTGCTCTGCATGTAGAGTCTATTCCCAAACTTCTTAATAATGGTTGAGCACAGTGATTTCCAGAACGTACACATACTCCTTGTTCATTTAATATACTTGCTACATCATGTGGGTGTATTCCTTTTATATTAAATGATATAACCCCAGAATGATTATTACAGTTAGGAGTTATATATAGTTCTAAATATTTTAGTTTAGAAAGTTCTTCTCTTGCATACATTATTACCTCTTGCTCAATTTTTTGTATCTTTTCATATCCTATTCCTTCTAAATAATCAATTGCTGCTCCAAGTCCTACAACCCCTTCAACGTTTTGTGTTCCCGCTTCAAATTTGTTTGGAAGTTCTGCAAAAGTTGTTTCTTGTTCATATACATATTCTATCATGTCTCCACCCATTATAAATGGCGGCATCTGATTTAATATATTCTTTTTCCCATACATTACACCTATTCCAAGTGGAGCTAGCATCTTGTGTCCTGAAAATACTAGAAAATCACAATCCAAATCTTGAACATCAATTTTCATATGAGGAATTGCTTGAGATGCATCAACAATAACAACTGCTCCAACACTATGTGCTTGCTTAATTATTTGCTTTACATCATTTATTGTTCCTGTTACATTCGAGACATAAGTTATTCCAACCATTTTTGTTTTTGGTGTAATTTTATTTTTAATTTCTTGCTCAGATATTTCTAATTTATCATTTATATACATATATTTTAATTTGCTTCCAGTTTGTTTTGTAATTCTCTGCCAAGGTACTAAATTTGAATGATGTTCCATTATTGAAATTAAAACTTCATCGTCTTTTTTTAGATTACTTAGACCATATGAATATGCAATTAAATTTAAACTTTCAGTGGCATTTTTAGAAAATACAACTTCTTCTGTATATTTTGCATTTATAAATTTTGCAATTTTCGCTCTTGTATTTTCATAACATTCTGTTGCCTTTATGCTTAAATCATATGCTCCTCTATGTGGATTAGCATTATTGTTTTCATAATAATTTTCTATAGCTTTTATTACTTGTATAGGTTTTTGTGTTGTTGCTCCACTATCTAAATACACCATATTTTTATTATTTAAAATTGGGAAATCTTTTTTTATCATATTTTCTTCCATTATACAAAATTCCCTTCTTATTCTTGTTTTAAAAATTTGTATTAAACGCATCATCTATTTTTGTTAGTATTTGTTCTTTTATTTTTTCATTGTATATTTTTTCTAATAGATTATTAAATTTTGCTCTTACCATAAGTTTCATTGCTTCTTTTTGTGAAAATCCTCTACTCATAATATAGAATAGTTCTTTTTCACCCACTTTTCCTGCAGAACTTGAGTGATTACCTTCTACCTCTTCCTCAGAGCATAATAGCATTGGTAAGGCTATTGATTTTGCAGTGTCGGACAATAGCATACAATTTTCAGTCTCATTTCCTGTTGCTTTTTTACAGCCTTTTTTAAAATCTATAGTTCCTTTAAAATGTTTCTTTGCTATATCCTTTAATGCCCCCTCTGCTTTTATATCTACATTTGATTTTTTACCTCTAAGCTCTACTATATAATTTATATCAATTACTTGGTTATCTGTACCTAAGTATATTGTGTTTATAGTATTGCTTGCATTTTCACCTAAAATATTTGAATAGTAATTTGTAATACTATTTTTACCACCAAAATCTACAATTTTATAATCCACTTTTGAATTTGCAGATAAAGTGTTCTCTATGCTTATGAAATTATTAATTTTTTTATTTATTAAATTTACCAAAATTATTTCTATAATAGAATTATCTTTTGCATTCACTCTTATAATTCCATTATGAAATCCCAGTATTTCTTCTTCTGATTCATATTTAATTATAATTCTAGCTTGGCTATTTTCTTCTGCTATTATTTCTATATTTTCTATCAAATTTGTATTATTCTTGTCTAATTTAAATTCTAGAATTATATCTTCTTTTATTTTTCCATTTATCTTTAATTTTTTGGTAACATTAGAATTTTTTAAAACTTTATCTTCCAGTACTTCTCCTAAACCATAAGTTAATTTAGAAATTTCAACATCTTCACTAACTATTATATTCTTTTTCTCGTATATTAGTGCTAAATTTTCAAATTTACCTATATTATTTGGAATTTCTACATTTTCCAACTTTATATTATTTATGTTAAAATTTCTAGAAGTTCTTTTTGGTGTTTCATTTAACTTTAAAATTTCCATAAAGATTCCTTTCTTGTATTATTTTTATTTTATCCTATACTTCCTTCTAATTCTAGATTTATTAAATTATTCATTTCAACTGCATATTCAATAGGCAATTCTTTTGAAATAGGATATGCAAATCCTCTTACTATCATTGCTTTTGCGTCTTCTTCTGAAATTCCTCGACTCATTAAATAGAATATTGTTTTATCACTAATTTTTCCTATTTTGGCTTCATGTGAAAACTCTACTTCATCTGTTCTTATATCGTTGGTAGGTATTGTATCTGAAATAGATATATCATCTAACATAAGCGATTCGCAAGATACAGTTGATTTTGAGTTTTTTGCATTTTCATTTATTCTTACTAAGCTTCTATATGTGCATTTTCCACCATTTTTTGAGATTGATTTTGAGTTTACAACACTTGATGTGTTTTTTGCATTATGTATTACTTTAAATCCTGTATCTAAGTCTTGACCTTTACCTGCAAAAGATATTCCAGTATATTCTGTTTTTGCATTTTCTCCATTTAATATGCTCATTGGATATAGCATTGAAATTTTTGAACCGAAAGAACCCGTTACCCAGTCCACTTGTGCATTTTTTCCAACTATTGCTTTTTTTGTATTTAGGTTAAGCATATTTTTTGACCAATTTTCTATAGTTGAATATCTTAAGTATGCATTATCCTTTACATATAATTCCACACATCCAGCATGTAGATTTACCTTATTATATTTTGGAGCACTACAGCCTTCTATAAAATGTAAACTTGCTCCTTCGTCTACTATTATTAATGTATGTTCAAATTGTCCTGATTCCGGTGAATTTAATCTAAAATATGATTGTAGTGGGATATCTACCTTAACTCCTTTTGGCACATAGACAAATGATCCTCCAGACCATACAGCACCATGAAGAGCTACAAATTTATGATCATATATGGGTACACATTTCATAAAATGTTCCTTAACAAGTTCTGGGTATTTTTTTACAGCAGTTTCCATATCTGTGTAGATTACTCCTTGCTTGATTAGTTCTTCTTTCATACTATGATATACTACTTCTGAATCATATTGAGCTCCAACTCCTGCTAAAGATTTCTTTTCTGCTTCTGGAATTCCTAATTTATCAAATGTATTTTTTATATCTTCTGGGACATCTTCCCAGTTTGAGTTTAATTTTGTTTTTGGTTTTACATAAGTTGCAATTTCATCCATGTTTAATTCAGAAATATCTGGTCCCCAAGTTGGAAGTTCTAATTTATTGTATATTTCTAATGCTTTTAGTCTAAATTCACGCATCCATTCTGGATCTTCTTTCTGATTAGATATTTCTTTTATTATATCTTCTGTTAAACCTTTTTTTATTTTAAAATCATAATTATCCTTGTTTTTTATGTCATATATGTTACGATTTATTTCGTTTACATTAGTTTTAGGCATTTTAATTTCCTTTCTAACTATTTGCTTTTAGTTCTTATTTATATTTAGCATAACCATTATCTTCTATTTCTTTTGCAAGCTCACCAGTTCCCGTTTTTACTATTTTTCCATTTACTAGAATATGCACATAATCTGGCTTTAAACTACTTAATATTTTTGTATTATGTGTTATTATTAGAACTGCGTTGTTTTCATTTTTATACATCTGGATTCCCTTTGACACAGTTCTTATAGCATCAACATCTAGACCAGAATCTGTTTCATCTAAAATTGCAAGTTTTGGATTTAAGACTAACATTTGTAAAATCTCGTTTTTCTTTTTTTTTTCTTCAGAAAATCCTACGTTTAAACTTCTTTCCATATTATTTGAATTCATGCATAGCTCGTCCATGTATTTTTTTACTTCTTCTCTAAATTCAAATATTCTAACTGGCTCTCCTGTTATCTTATTTTTCGCATATTTTAAAAAGTTTGTAACAGATATTCCTGGTATTTCTTCAGGAGATTGAAAAGACATGAAAATCCCTTTTCTTGCTATTTCATCTGTTTTGCTATTTGTTATGTCTTCTCCATTGAATATAATTGATCCATTAGTTTTTTTATACATAGGATTATTTAATATTGCATTTGCTGTTGTTGTTTTTCCAGAACCATTTGGTCCCATTATTACATGAATTTCACCTTTATTTATTTTTAAATTAATTCCTTTTAATATTTCTTTATTTTCAGCATTTACATGTAAATCTTTTATTTGTAATAGTTCTTCCATTTTTCTTTTCAGCCTATTTAGGCAATATCCCCCTTCTTTTTTATTGATGTTCTTCTAAGACAACTTCTACATTTTTCTTTATTTATATCATAATTGCAATCTAGATTGTTAATATCTAATACTTTATATACATATTTTGCAAGTTTGTTTATTGTTGCATCTTCTAGATTTGATTTTAACTTTTCTGCTTCGTTTTTGGCTTGTTCTTCTGATAGGTTTAATACATCTTTAAAAAATAAATAACCTATATCGTAAGCTTCTAGTATTTTTTTTGCTAAATTCTCTCCTTCTAGAGTTAGTTCTATTGTTCCATATGTTTCATAATTTATAAGCCCATTTTCTTTTAAATTATTTAATGCTTTATTTACGCTAGGCTTAGTGCAATTCATTTTTAGAGCTATGTCTGTAACACGAATTCCACCTGTTTGTTTTTTTAAGATATACATTGTTTTTATGTATTCTTCTTGTGATTTAGATATCATAATTTTCTCCCTATTTTGTTTAAGTTAACCATGGCTAACATTATATAACAGATACAAATGTTTGTCAAGGCTAACTTTCTTTAATTTTTTATAAATTTTCTTTAATTTTTTCATTTTTCTCTTGACAATTTTAATAATAATGTGCTAATATAATTAAGTACTAAGTAATGCGGATGTGGCGGAACTGGCAGACGCGCTGGTCTTAGGAACCAGTGCCAACGGCGTGGAGGTTCGAGTCCTCTCATCCGCACCAATGACGTATCTGTTCGAACTAAATTGAATAGATAGATACA
>CALXEU010000073.1 GCA_944387395.1 uncultured Clostridia bacterium
AATGTGGTGTGGAAGCCCAGAATGTGAAGAAAAAATACATGAATTAACTGGAGCAAAATCTAGATGTATACCATTCCAACAAGAAAAAATTGGTAACAAGTGTGTGTGCTGTGGAAAACCAGCAGATAAAATGGTGGTTTGGGGAAGACAGTATTAATAAAAAGTATAGATAAGAATAAAAGTTAACAAAAAGAAATTTCCTAGTATAGAATATAAATCATATGTTTTCGATACTAGGAAATTTCTTTAATCTAATAGACAATTTCACATTATCTATTAGATTAAAATTGCATTTGAGATTTTCCTACCCGTAGTCGTAAACTCAAAAATTTAAGAAACTAATTTTGGGATTTATCAATAAAATCAAATAAATAAATATTTCCTTCAATAAAATCTGAACTTATAGAAGGACTGAATTGCTTGTTATTCGAAGTTGTTTGAACATTAATAGAATCTTCACATTCTACAATATCTTCAACATTGTTTCTGTTTATAACATCATAATTATATACATTTCTAGGTGATCTAACTATTATATCAGCTGGATGAGGAACTTTTTTTGTATCTTCTTCTAAAGGTTCCTCACCAAAGTCTTGAGTTAAAACTTCTAGTAAATGGGGATACATTTCTCCAGCATGGCTTTTCCAATTGTCAACTATATGCTTTGCTTGTTCACGAGAACCAGCAAAAGTTTTTACTTCAAATAAACATTCGTTGTTTTCCATTATCTTACATGTTACATTATAGTAGTTTTCATTGACTGGGGTATATTCTGCAACTATAGACTCCTCTTCATTAACGTCATCTAGCATATATTTTAGGTTCGTATCTACTTGTAACTTCAAAATACCAGGCAATATATCTTCTGTGAGCTCAAGTGTTCTATTACCTTTATCGGTAATTAAATATAAGTTTTGACCTTCTTGTTCATACGTAAGTATAAAATCATTCTTTACTAAATCTAATAAAAATTGTTGAAAGTAGAAATAATTCATATCCAAAACAGAGAGAATAATTTTGTATAAAGCATTATTCGTTATTGCTTTTTTTATTTTTTGCAATATATATAAAATAAGAACTTTGTTTTCTGCTAATGTCTCATCATTAGATGCTAGTTTCAAATGTAATCACCTCTTAAATATTGTTTTATTCTTAATTATTATATCACAAAAAAAAATGAATTACTATTATTTTAAATTAAATTATGATATAATTAAGACAAATAGTTACAATTCAGTATAGAAATAAATATATAAAAATATATCCGTCGCATCTTAGTCGGCAATGGACATTTTCTTTCTCCAAGTATTCGAAAGAAAAGTACATTGCCTGCGTGCGACTAATTACAAATATTAGTAAGTATGGAATTATTACCAAACTGAACAGTAACATAAATCAAAGTAAGTATCTTTTTTAATAATTTTTAGAAATTGACAAGTTATTTAATATAGTATATTATACTTATGCACCTATCTTCTAATGCGAAGGAGGTGAAGTTTTACATTGGAAGAATTGCTCAAACTATTAGAACTTTATATTATTTACTTGATTGTAAAAAATATGAAGGACTAACAAAAAGACTAGGTATTACGCACCTAGTCTTTTAATTTTACATTGAAGAATTACTCTTTGCAATTGCTATAAAATATTATAGCTTATTTTTTATTATATGTCAAATGCTAATTTTTTATGCCATTATTCTGGAAAAATTCAAAAAAGTGTTGCAAAATAAAAATAATATGATAAAATAAGAAAAAAAGAAAAGGAGTGAAAAAACGTATGACAAAAAACAAGGAAACACAACGAGGAATTACATTGGTGGCGTTGGTCATCACGATCGTAATATTAATCATATTAGCTACAATATCAATAGGAGCGATATTTGGAGATAATGGATTAATAAATAGGGCACAAGATGCAAAGAATTACCAAGCAAATGCAGATGCAGAGCAAAACCAATTTTTTGGAGATGCAGAAACTGCGATAAACGAAGCATTAGGTGGAAAAGGAGAAAGTACAGGAGAAAAAACATTAGTACAAGCATTTAAAGATGGTGAGATAAAAGTAGGAGACTATGTCAACTACAAACCAGAAGCTCACGATCCTACAACAGTAGGAACAAGCGAAACAGGCTATACAGATTCAGACGGAATAAGCGGTGGCACAGACCAAACATTTACACAAGATCCAAATACAACATGGAGAGTGTTAGGATTAAGTGAAGATGGAAATCATTTATTATTAACAAGTGGAAGCCCAATCAAAAAAGATGGAGAAGATCCATACTTAGTATTAGAAAGTGCAGCAGGAGCAGCAAACTGTGTACAAGTATTGGATAAAATAAGTGGACTATATCATAATAGTGCTTTAGCAGATGAAACAAGAAGTATGAAAATAGAAGATATAGAAAGAGCACTAGGAGATATGACAGTAGAATATCCACAAGAAGGAGAAAATGGTACAGGAAAAGTATATTTTACTGATGATGAAAGTAAAGCACAAATAGGAATGACAACTGAATATCCAAGTTATACTTACCGAGACGGAGATTATAAATTAGTAAATCCACCAGTGAAAGCAGCATCTGGAGAAAAAGTTCAGGCAGATGCATGGGCGTTTATGTATGCGAATCCAGGAAATGGAACTAAGATGGAATATGTACCACAAAGAGTATATGACATGCTGTTTGCAGATACTACCGAATCAGCAAGTTTTGCTAAATCATACTGGCTCGCCTCGCCGGGTGTTATTGCGTATTCGGACGATGCTTATTTCGGTCCGGGAGCTGTCGGCGACGGCCTTGCGGCCTCGGGCTACGGCGCCCTCTTCTATTCGGGTGGCGGCTGGGGTGCGGTTGGCTATGCGGTGCGCCCCGTAGTTAGTCTAAAGTCTAACGTCTCAGTTAAACAGGTGCAGAAAATAGATGACCAAACAGAATCAAAATGGAGCACAACAGGTGGACAAGAGTATGGATCTGGAAATCTGGATGATGAAGGAGAACCAAATTAAATCTGGACAATAGCGTTATCCCCCAAAAAGGCCTCTGGACTTTTGGGGGAAGGGGAATATCAAATATAACCAATAATCAAAGGAAGAAAAATGGGAATAATAAATGTAATAACAAGTATAAAAGAGGTACATAGAGAATATGTACTTCTTGTTAAGATAGGAAGTTTTTACTATTGCTATGGCAAAGACACATACATACTGGCATATCTATTAAAGTATAAAATAAATATTGTGAATAAAAATATCTATTCTTGCTCATTTCCAAAAGTTGCATATAGTAAAGTAATTGCAACTTTAGAAGAGAAAAAAATAAATTTTTTAGTAGTAGATAAAAAAGATAATTATAATGTGGAGGAAAAAAGTAATAATAAAAACTTAAACAAATATAAAGAAATTTATGGAAAAGCAAAAGAAGAATTGGTAAATAAATTTAGAATAGAAAAAATTTACAAATATTTATTAGATAATATAGAAGAAAAAGACATTATTTCAGAAATGGAAAAAATAATTTATGAAAGAAGAAAAATTCAAAGTAATTAATTACATTAGATAATTAGTATTAAATGTAGATAAAAATTTAGACAACTTTCCCAAAAAAGACATAGAAATTAAAAATAGAA
>CALXEU010000074.1 GCA_944387395.1 uncultured Clostridia bacterium
GGATATGAAGTAATAGGAGCAACATTAAATCTATATTCAAATGAAGATGATAATAACAAAGATATATGTGAAGATGCAAGAAATGTATGTGATGCATTAGGGATAAAACATTATTCATTTGATTACAAAAAACAATTTAAAGAATGTGTAATAAATGATTTTATTAATTGCTATTCAAATTGTAAAACACCAAATCCTTGTATAGAATGTAATAAATATATGAAGTTTGGAGTTATGTGGGAAAAAGCAAAAGAATTAAATTGCAATTATATTTCAACAGGACATTATGCTAAGACAGAATATAGTAAAGAATATGGTAGATGGATATTAAAAAAATCAAATTCAGAAAAAAAAGATCAAAGCTATGTTTTATGGAGAATTCCAAAAGAATTAATTGAACATGTTATATTCCCTCTTGAAAGTTTTAAAGACAAAGAAGAAATAAGACAAATAGCAATAAATCATAATTTAAAAGTAGCAAACAAACCAGATAGTCAAGATATTTGCTTTATTCCAGATGGTAATTATAAAAAATTTTTAGAAAACAATTCTAAAATTAAAGCAAAACCGGGTAATATAGTAAACTCAAAAGGTGAAGTATTAGCAAGGCATACAGGATTATATAATTATACAATAGGTCAGAGAAAGGGCCTAGGAATATCATATAAGGCTCCACTATTCGTAATAGGATTTAATAAAGAAAAGAATGAATTAATTGTTGGGGAAGAAAACGAGTTATATAAAAAAGAAATAATAGTAACAGACATAAATTTATTATTAGTAGACAAAATAACAAAAGAAATGGATGTTGAGGTAAAAACAAGATATTCTGCAAAAAGTGCTAAAGCAAAGATTATTCAGAGTGAAGATAAAATAAAAGTAACTTTTGAAGAACCACAAAAAGCAATTACTCCTGGACAATCAGCAGTATTTTATATTGGCGATATTGTTTTAGGTGGAGGAAAAATTGCAAATACTAATAAAAAATAAAAAGCAAAATATACAATTCTTTGCCCAGGCCCAAATAGTCTGGGCAATAAAGTTGAAAAATAATTATAATTTTGACGTTGTCAAACTTCATTTGAAATTTAATCAACGTACATTTAGTACGCCTCATAAATTTCAAACTTGTTTTCCTAGTCAAAATTTAATTCTTTTCCAACAAGATTTGTGTCTATGAGAAAATGTGACAAAAAATATAAAATTATAAATATTAGTAAAAAGGAGAAAAACTAAAATGAAAAGATTATTTACGTCAGAAAGTGTAACAGAAGGTCATCCTGATAAATTATGTGATTATATTTCTGATAGCATTTTAGATGCATATTTAGAACAAGATAAAAATTCAAGAGTTGCTTGTGAAACACTTGCAAGTAAAGGTGAAATATATATAACTGGAGAAATAACTTCAAAGGCAAATGTGGATATTGAAAAAATTGTAAGAAATACAATAAAAGAAATTGGATATGATAATGAAAAAACAGATATAGATTACAGAACTTGCAAGGTTACTATAAATATATCAAAACAGTCTCCAGACATAGCATTAGGAGTTGATAAATCTTTAGAAGAAAAAAATGGAGAAAATGTTTTATCAGAAGGAGCAGGAGACCAGGGAATAATGTTTGGTTTTGCATGTGACGAAACCAAAGAACTTATGCCACTTCCAATAAGTATGGCCAGTAAACTTGCAAGAAGATTAGCAGAAGTAAGAAAACAAAAAATCATAGATTATTTAAGCCCCGATGGAAAAGTACAAGTAACAATAGAATATGAAGATAAGGTTCCAAAAAGAGTAGATACAATAGTAATTTCGTCACAACATAATGAAAAAATAGAAGTAGAACAATTAAGAAAAGATATAAAAGAAAAAGTTATAAAACCAATAATTCCACAAGAATTATTGGATGAAAATACTAAATACTTTATTAATCCAACAGGAAGATTTGTAATAGGAGGTCCTTTAGGGGACAGTGGTTTAACAGGACGAAAAATAATAGTTGACACATATGGCGGATATGCAAGGCATGGAGGAGGAGCTTTTTCAGGAAAGGATGCGACAAAGGTAGATAGATCTGCTACATATATGGCAAGACATATAGCAAAAAATATAGTAGCAAATGGTTATGCAAAGATCTGTGAGATTCAATTAGCCTATAGTATAGGGGTTGCAAAACCTGTTTCTATAATTATAAATACATTTGGGACAAACACAATTGACGAAGATGAAATAGTAAAAAAGGTAATTAAGAAATTTGACCTAACACCAAGGGGGATTATAAATTACTTAAATTTGCAAGAACCTATTTACAAAAAGACTACAAATTATGGACACTTTGGTAAAGAAGATTTACCTTGGGAAAAAATTATAGAGTTATAGTCAATTAGAATTTGTGAAATGTGAAAATTTAGTAAATTATGAAAAAATATATATTCAAAAATATTTTTTTATGATATAATTCGGGTATGGTTATAAAACGAAAGTAAGGAGAATAAAGGTTGAAAAATAATTACAATTTTGACGTTGTCAAATTTCATTTGAAATTTAATCAACGTACAAGGAGTACGTCTCATAAATTTCAAACTCATTTTCCTAGTCAAAATTTAATTCTTTTCCAACCAGTTTTATGCCTAGAAAGGAATGTGAATAAAAATGGGAAGAAGCGGTGGAGGTGGTGGAGGCCACTCATCAGGAGGATTTGGCGGAGGACGTTCATCTGGAGGTTTTTCAGGAGGTGGAAGATCACACGGAAGTTATCATAATAGATTTGGAAGAAGCTATTATTCAGGAACGCCTCATTATCATTATCACACTCCAATATTTTTTGGAGGTTGGGGACCTAGAAGAGGTGGAGTATATCATGTAGGTGGAATATGGAGTACAATATTTTGGTTTATATTCTTTTTAATAATAGTATCAGTAATTAGTTCTGCTCTAACATCAAACAACAATGTACCAAAAAACACAACACAGAGAACAGCATTATCTGGCGTAGTAAATAAAACAGATTGGTATGAGGATAATATAGGATGGATTTCTAATAAAAACACTTTAATTAGTGGATTAGAAGATTTTTACAATAAAACTGGAATTCAGCCTTATATACTATTTGTTCAATATTCTGATGAATTTTGGAATGGAAATAATATAAATGCAACTGTGGCTGACCAATATTTAGAGCAAGTATATAATAGCAAATTTACAGACGAAGGACATTTTATATTTGCATATTTCCAAAGCAGAGTAGACTCAAAATCAGAAATGGAAGGCGAATTTAGATACTTAAGTGGATATTCAGCAGATACAATTATGGATAATGAAGCAATAAGTATTTTATGGGGCTTCTTTGAAAAGAACTATTATAATACATCATTAAGTATAGAAAAAATGATATCAAATACATTTTCAGAAACTGCAGAAAGAATAATGAGTAGACCAACAAATGGATGGGACTTTATAATTGTAGTAATAGTGGGTGTAATTATAGTAGTAAGTGTAGTTATAATCTATAAAACTATAAAGAATGTAAATAAACGTGCTAGGGAAAAAGAAGAATATACTGAGAAAATATTAAATACGCCATTAGAAACTTTTGGTACAGACACAAGTGAACTAGAAAAGAAGTATGAAGATAATAATAAAAATGACAATATTTAATTTACATCACAGAGCTAATTAAAATTGCATTTGCAATTTATTAGAATAAATAATATTTTTTAGGAGGAAGGGTTGAAAAATAATTACAATTTTGAAGATGTCAAAATCTAATTCTTTTCCAACCAGAGTTATTCCTCAAGAAAGGAAGTTAAAAATATGGGAATATTAACAAGATTCAGGGACATTATGTCAGCAAATATTAATGCTCTTTTAGACAAATGTGAAGATCCAGCCAAAATGATTGACGAGTACATGAGACAGGTTACAGAACAACTTGCAGAAGTTAAAGCAGAAACAGCCGGAGTAATGGCAGAAGAAAAACGTACCAAGCGCTTAGTAGATGAAAACAATGAAAATGTAACAAAATATGATGGACTAGCTAGAAAAGCACTATCTGCTGGAAATGAAAATGATGCAAAAGTATTCTTAGAAAAGAAACAAGAATATGTAAAAAATGGAATTGAGTTACAAAAGGCATATGAAGTAGCTCATGAAAATGCAACTAAAATGAGAGAAATGCATGATAAATTAACTAATGATGTAAAAGAACTAGAACAACGTAGACAAAACGTAAAATCTAAAGTTGCAGTTGCAAAAACACAAGAGAAGCTAAATAAAGTTGCAAGCTCAATGAATGATGCAAGTGATTCAATGAAAGCATTTGAAAAAATGGAACAAAAGGCAGATGCTATGTTAGATAGAGCAAATTCAATGGCAGAATTAGAAGCTCAATCAACTGATGAAGTAGAAGACTTGGAAGCAAAGTACAATTCAGTTTCAACATCAGTAGAAGACGAATTACAAAAAATGAAAAAAGAAATGGGACTATAAAAACAAACACAGAATAGAATTATTAATTCTATTCTGTATTTGTTTTATAAATTAAGTTTTAATCAAATTAATTATTTTCACTATTATGATAAACATTCATTACATCATCCAAATCGTTCAAATTGTCAAGCATTTTTTCCATTCTTTCTTGATCTTTTTCATCTAATGTAACATAAGTAGTTGGAACCATTTTAACTTCTGCTTCTAAGAATGAGATGCCTTGGTTTTCTAAACTTTCTCTAACAGTAGAAAAATCCTCTGGAGAAGTTGTTATTGTATAACATTCCTCATCTGATGAAAAATCTTCAGCACCAGCTTCTATAGCTTGCATCATCAAATCATCTTCAGATAATTTACATTCAGCTCTATCTATAACAATAACACCTTTTTTATTAAACATATAAGAAACACAACCAGTTGTGCCTAAATTTCCTCCTGCTCTATCAAATACATGTCTTACATCAGCAGCAGTTCTATTTCTGTTATCAGTACTTGCTTCTACAATTAAAGCAACACCATTTGGTCCATATCCTTCATAAGTTATTTCCTCATAGTTTGCAGTATCATTCTCTCCAGAAGCTTTCTTAATAGCGTTATTTATAGTATCATTTGGCATATTTGCTGCTTTACATTTTGCAATTACATCTTTTAGTTTAGAGTTTCCAGCCGGGTCAGGTCCACCCTGTTTTACTGCTATTAATAATTCTCTACCTAATTTTGTAAATATTTTTCCTCTTGCTGCATCAGCCTTACCTTTTTTGGCTTGAATGTTATGCCATTTTGAATGTCCTGACATTACTTTTCACTCTCCTCTTATTAAAAATTTTAACGTAAATATTTTATCATATTTTTAAGCATTTGTGTAGTGTTTTTTACAAACTTATCATAAAAATTTAAATGTTTGCATATATTGATAATAAAGAGGAAAAAGTATGGATGTTAAAAGTATATTAGAATATTTTCCGGGTAATGTAAAAAATAAAATTTTAAATAGTTCTACTGATTTTGAACTAAATACTATAGAAGAAATTAGAATAAGAAATAATCTTCCTGTGATACTAAATTTAGGACAAGCTGAAAAAATAATTGACTACAAAATTAATTCAGAAGACATGGAATACATATTTCAAAAAATTTGTGAAAACTCAATATATTCATATCAAAACCAAATCATAAATGGCTTCATAACACTACCAGGAGGAAACAGAGTAGGACTTGTTGGAACAGCTGTAATAAAAGATGAGAAAATTATAAATTTTAATTACATTTCTAGTTTAAACTTTAGAATAGGTAGACAAATAATAGGATGTAGTAATGGAATTATCAATGAAATAATAAATGGTAATACAATTTATAATACACTAATAATTTCTGAGCCAGGAAAAGGAAAGACCACATTACTTAGAGATGTCGTAAGAAATATAAGCAATGGTATTGAAAATAAGTTTAATGGATTAAATGTTTCAGTAATAGATGAAAGAGGAGAAATTTCTGCTACATATAAAGGATGTATGAAAAACGATTTAGGAATAAGAACTGATGTAATAAGTGATATCCCTAAAAGCATTGGACTAAGAATGGCAATACGTTCCATGGCTCCAAATGTAATAGTTGCAGATGAAATTGGAAGCAGGCAAGATGTGGAAGCAATTAAATTTGCACTTTGCTGTGGAGTAAAAGGCATATTTACTGCCCATGGGAAAAATATAGAAGATATTTGTAAAAATCCTGAATTAAATGATTTAATAAAAAACAAAATTTTTGACAAAATAATAAAAATAGAAGGAAAAAATAATTTTATTTGCGAAAGGATTTAAAATATGTTCTATCCTAAAAATATATATTATGAAAAAGAAATCCTAGATTTTCAGCTAGGACAAGAGCTTATGGAAAAATATAAAAATGTACCGAAAATAGAAATAGAAAATCACAACAATATAGAGGAAATGCGTAAAAAGTCAAATAAAGAATTTCCATATATGAAACAGAGTTTAATTTTAGGAATTAGAAAAACTCACAAATTTACAGAAAATCATAAGACTTCGGATTTTTTAGTACCTTATACTTCTTCTGGATGTACTGCTTCATGTATGTATTGTTACCTAGTTTGTAATTACAATAAATGTGCATATTTACGATTGTTTGTAAACAGAGAACAAATGTTGGACAAGATATTAAAGACTGCAAATAACTCAGAAAAAGAACTAACATTCGAGATAGGAAGTAATAGTGATTTAATATTAGAAAACTCTATAACAAATAATTTAGTATGGACAATTGAAAACTTTGTAAAAAGAGCAGACAAAGGATACTTAACATTTCCAACAAAGTTTGATATGGTAGATCCGATATTAAATTTAGATAGTAAAGGAAAAATTATTATAAGAATAAGTGTTAATCCAGAAAAAATAATAAACAAAGTCGAGTTTGGAACTTCTAGACTAGATGGAAGAATTGAAGCGATAAACAAATTAGCAGATGCAAATTATAAGGTAGGAATTCTTATTGCACCAATTATTTTAGTTGAAAATTGGAAAGAATTATATACAAATCTAATAAAAAAATTAAGTGAAAAACTCTCACCAAAAGTAAAAAATCAAGCCTTTTTTGAAATCATATTTATGACATACAGTTATATTCATACTAAAATAAATGAAGAAGCATTTCCAAATGCAATTAATTTATATAATAAAGAATTAATGATGGTTAGAGGAAGAGGAAAATATAGATATAAAAACGAAATAGTGGAAGAAGGAAAAATTTTTCTAAAAGAACAAATGAATAAATATTTTCCAAATAATAAAATCGAATATATGGTATAAACTTCAGATAAAGAATAATAAAATTTTATTATAATAGTTCTAAAATAAAAAAATTAGAATATATATATATAAATGAAACTTGAAAGGACAGGTTATGATATTTATAAAATATATTCTAATTTTTTTTATTGTGCTGATTTCAACATATATTGGGAAAATTTATGGAAATAGATATGCAAACAGGGTCGAAGAATTAGAACAAATAAAAAATATACTAAATATACTAAAAGCAAAGATAAAATTTACAGCAATACCCCTTCCAGAAATATTTAGTCAAATTTATAAAGAAAACGAAAATAACATTGGAAGAATTTTTGAAGATACAAATAAATATATGAAAAAATTAACCGCAAAAGATGCATGGGAAAAGGCTATGGAAGGTGCATTTTTAAGGACAAATTTGAAAGGTGAAGATGTAACAGCATTAAAATCTTTAGGAAAAATGCTTGGAAATACAGATGTTGATCGGACAAGTAAGTCAGATTGAATTAGTTGAAAATTTGATTTCTCAAAAAATAAAAGAAGCAGAAGAAGATAAGGTAAAAAATACAAAACTATACAAAACACTTGGAGTTACTGTTGGTCTTGGGTTAGCTATAATTTTAGTGTAAAAGGAGGATACATAAGATGAACATAGATTTATTATTTAAAATTGCAGCAATAGGAATTTTGGTTGCAGTACTTTATCAAGTTTTAGTAAGAGCAGGGAGAGAAGATCAGGCTATGATGACAACTCTTGCTGGTTTAATAATAGTTCTTACAATGATTATTAAAGAAATAAGCACACTTTTTGATACTGTAAGAACAATCTTTAATCTATAACAATACATAATAGAAATTATCATAAATAATGAATTGTAATTTAAAAGTAAGGAGGAGATTAGCTGTTTCCATAGCTAATCCTAAAAAAGAATTGGATGTAATAAAAATTATTGGTACAGGACTAATTGCTGTAATAATTATACTGATTTTAAAACAATATAGACCAGAGTTTGCAATTTATGTGTCTATAGGAGCAGGAGTTTTAATTTTTGCATTAATAGCAGGAAAACTTTTAGGAATAATAGAAATATTACAAAATTTAGCAAATAAAGCATCTGTAAATAATGAATTTATAGTATTGCTTATTAAGATAACAGGTATTGCAATTCTTACAGAATTTGCAGCAAGTATTTGTAAAGATAGTGGAGAAAGTGCTATAGCAAGCAAAATAGATTTTGGTGGCAAAGTTGTAATAATGTCTTTATCTATTCCAATTTTATCTAGTTTATTACAAACAATAATAAACATCTTGCCATAGTCTAATATAAAAAATTAGGAGGTTAAATATGTGAAATATAAATTACAAAAGATTATAATAATTATTATTATATTTTTTATAGCTATACCCAACATTTCTAATGCAAATAACGAAGAAGAAACAGCAATGGACGAATTAATAAAAAACCAATCAGAAGTACTTCGGAATATCTAGCTTTATAGAAGAAGCTAATAAATATCAAAATGATAATTTAGATTTAGATGTTTCTGAAATTTTTTCGTCGGCTATGCTTGGAAAAGTAGATAATAGTTCCTTAGCAAAAAAAATTTTTTCTATCTTTAGTGATGAGGCAGCTAGTGCAATTTCAAACTTGCGGAGCAATTGTTGTTATAGTGATAATATCCAGCATATTAAAAAGTATAACAGAAAATTTAGAGAACACAAAAGTTTCAAACATAGTTCATTATGTTACATATATTTTAATAGTTACAATTGTAATGAAAAACTTCTCGAGTATAATTCTTATGTGTAAAAGTTCTATTGAAAATTTAGTGGGATTTTCCAACTCTCTAGTTCCACTATTAATTACACTAATGATTACTACAGGAAATATAGCATCTGCAAGTCTTTTACAACCAATTATCTTATTTATAATTACATTTATAGCAAACTTTATAAATAATATAATAATACCAATTACTCTTATATCTATTTCTCTTGGAGTAATTTCAAATGTATCTGACAGAATTCAAATAGATAAACTCTCTAAATTTATAAATAGTACTGTCGTATGGATATTAGGAATAGTACTAACAATTTTTGTTGGAGTATCTTCACTAGAAGGAAGCATAACTAACAGTGTAGATGGCCTAACTGTAAAAACAACAAAAGCAGCTGTTACAAATTTTATTCCTTTTGTTGGAAAAATTCTGCGGTGATGCTGTAGATACAGTTATGAGTTGTGCAAATTTGTTAAAAAATGCAGTAGGAATTGTTGGAATAATAATAATTTTAGGTTTATGCATTACTCCAATTATAAAACTTATAATACTTATGGGAGTCTATTATTTAGGTTCTGCAATATGCCAACCTATAGCAGATGAAAAAATAGTAAAATTATTAAGCAAAATTGGAGGAACATTTAAATTACTTTTAGCTATAATGTGCAGTATCTCTGCTATGTTAATAGTTGGCGTTGCAATAGTTATAAACGTATCAAATAGCGGAATTATGATGAGCTAATTGCAAATAAATACGAGGAATGATAGGTATGATAGATTTCTTTAGCAAATGGGCACAAGGAATAATAGTTGCTGTTATTTTAGCAACTATAATTGAAATGATTTTACCCAAAGGTACTTGTAAGAAATACGTTAAAGTAGTAATTGGTATGTTTGTTCTATTTACTATAATTTCACCAATAATCCAGGTATTTTCAAATGGAGCAAGTTTTGAAGAAATTTTTGATTTATCCGATTACGAAAAAATAATTAATCAAAGCGAGGATGAAATATCACAAAAAATCGAAGATAATAATAAAAGATCAATAAAAGACATATATATATCGAATCTTAAAGATAATATCAAATCTGCGGTTGAAAATAAAGGGTATGAAGTAAGTAATTGTGTCGTACAGGTAAAAGATGATGAAAATTATACAATAGAAAAAATTAAGCTAACAATATATAAATCAAAAAATGAAAATGACAAGAAAATAATCATAAATGAAATAAATATTAACTTAGAAAATCAAGAAAATACAAATGATACAAATAATATAACTGAAGAAAATAAAAATGAATTAAAAGAATATTTGAGCAAAAACTATAGTGTTGATATAGATGCTATTGAGATAAATTAACAAATGAAGGGAGAGATTACATTGTTGAAAGAAAAATTTTCTAAATTAAGAGATAATTTAAAAAAAGAAGGAAACAGTAAAAAGAAGTTGGAAAATTTAGTAGTATTAACTTCAGTAATAATTGTGACGATAGTTGCTATAAATTATATATGGACTGATGATGATGAAGCAAAAAAAACAAATATTGTAGATAGTAATAAAAAACTAGCACAGGAAACAGATACACAAGAACAAGTAAGTGAAGACAGAACAGCAACTAATAGTGATAATATAGAGGAAAAGTTAGAAGATATTTTATCAAAGATAAAAGGAGTAGGAGATGTTAAGGTTTTAATTACATATTCACAGACAAATACTGTTATACCAATGTATGACGAAGATAGTAGTAGTACATTAACTGAAGAAAGTGATGGAAGTGGAGGAACAAGAATAACAAATCAAACGAGCAGTAAAAAAGATATTATTTATGAAGAAACAGATAATGGAAAAAGTCCAATAACACAAAGTATTGTAAACGCAAAGATAGAAGGAGCTGTTATTACTGCAAAAGGAGCTTCAAATTCAGAAGTAAAGGAAAGCATAATTCAGGCAGTAGAAGCTGTTACAGGACTTGCAACACATAAGATACAGGTTTTTGAGATGAGCGAATGATTTAAATATAAAAAATAATGAAAGGAATATAATTATTTATGAAAAATATTCTAAAAAAAAATCAAATTATAATTTCTGTTATAGCAATAATGCTTATTGCAGCAGGCTATATGAACTATACAACAAATACAAATAATGCAATGCAGACTGTAGCGCTGACAGATAGTGAGCAGTATGCAGAGTTAGGAGATGCTAAATTAGTTAGTAGTAATCCAGCAGAAAATGAAGTTACGAATATTTTAAATGGAGAAGATAATAAAAACAATACTGTTAATTCTGAAACAATTCAAAACAATGAAATAAATGAAACAAGTTCTAATGTTGAGCAGAGTGGCACAAACACTGTAAATAATAGTGAAAATATAATTAATAATGAAACAACAGAAACAAATGGAAAAAATTCAAATACAGATAGTTCATATTTTACAGAGTCAAGATTAAGTAGAGAAAAAATGTACTCTCAAATGATAGAAAGTTATCAAAAAATATTAGATAGTTCTCAAGTGTCAGACACACAGAAAGAAATATCTCAAAACGAAATTGTAAAGATAAACGAAACTAAAAATGCAATAATGATAACAGAAAATCTAATAAAAAATAAAGGATTTGAAGATGTTGTATTATTTATTAATGGAAATAGTATAAGTATAATAGTAAAAGCACAAGAACTTAGCGCAGAACAAATAGCTCAAATTCAAAATATAGTTTCAAGAGAACTTGGTGGGGAAATTGAGAATATACATATAAGTTGTAAATAGATATTAAAGAAATCTTAAAGTTCAGACTAAAAACATAATTCTATTTAATTTTAGTAGAAGGATGATGTAGTCTGAATATTTTTTATTAATAAAAATACTTAAGATGTAAAAAGTCGAAATTTGACGTATAATTATTCTTGACTTTAATAAAATATGTTAATATAATAATCTTACAAATTTCATTCAAATATTTGATGATTAATTTCTAAATTACTTAAATCTA
>CALXEU010000075.1 GCA_944387395.1 uncultured Clostridia bacterium
ATACACCTATTTGATTTGCAAGTCCAAAATCACTTATTCCATAAACTATTCCAAAATTTACTGCTTTTGCTGAACTTCTTTGTTCTTTTGTTACTTTTTCAATTGGAACCTTAAATACTTTAGAAGCCGCTTGTTTATGAATATCTTCACCGTGGTTAAAAGCATATATCATATTTTCATCTTGTGAAATATGTGCTAATACTCTAAGTTCTATTTGAGAGTAATCTGCATCTATATATATATTTCCTTTAGCAGGTTTAAAGGCTTTTCTAATTTGTTTTCCTAATTCCTGCCTTGTTGGAATATTTTGAAGATTTGGGTCAGTTGAGCTTATTCTTCCAGTTGCTGTAATTGTTTGATGAAATTTAGAGTGTATTCTATTTGTCTTATTATTTATGCATGGAATTAAACCCTCTACATAAGTTGAATTTAGTTTTGTTAATTTTCTATATGTTAATACTTTTTCAATTATTGGATGCTTGTCTATTAGCTTTTCTAACGCTTCTACATCTGTTGTATATCCATTTTTTGTCTTTTTTACTACTGGTAATTCTAGCTTTTCAAATAAAATTTTTCCTAGCTGTTGATGTGAATTTATATTAAATTGTTCTCCACTTAATTCATATATCTCGTTTGTTAATTTTTCTAACTGTACTTTTAAATTATCTCCAAATTTTTTTAATTCTTTTTGGTCTAGATACATTCCATTATATTGCATTTCTGCAAGTATTGGAACTATTGGCATTTCTATATTATTGAATAATGATACTGCTCCTATTTCCTCTAGCTTTTTTAGAGTTTCTTTGTAAAGTCTTGAAATTACATAGCATATTAGGCAAATTCTAAATTTATTTTTTTCTTTATTTATTAATTCTTCCTTACTTTGGTCTGTATTTAAATTTGTTTCAAACAAATTTATTTGTGCATTATATTCGTCTTTATCTTTATTCTCTTGCAATTCATTTGATATATATTCATCTATATTTAAACTTAAATATTTTTCAGCCATATCCTCTATTGTGTTTCTATCTGTAGAATTTAAATTGTACCCTGCAATCTCGCTATCAAATTTTATGTTATTATATTCTATATCTAGTTCTTTTAATATAATAATATCGGGCTTTATTTTATGGCTAATTTTTGCTATTCTTTCATCTTCAAATAGTTCTAAAATTTCTTTATATTCCTGCAAATTTTGAGCATCTAGTTTAAAATTTTCTATATAGTAAACTTTATTTTCGTCTTGACTATAAATGCTTATTGATTTTGGTTTTTCATCTATTATTTTGTTTTCTATGTTTAGTTTATCTGTTTCTTTATCAAGATAGTAAATTAATTCTTTTTTTTCTTTAATTTTACTAATTAATAGTTTTATTTGAGTTTTATCTTTTACTTCCTCTATTGTAAATAAATCTTCTATTCTTTTTTCTTCACTTCCAGTTTTCTGACCACTTAGGTTAAATCTATCCATGAATCTGTTAAATTTTAATTCTTGGAATTTATTTGCTATAGCTTGCTCGTCCCATTCTTTTCTTTTTAGGTCACTAATTTTTTCGTTTAGTGGAACGTCTAAAAGTATTGTTCCTAGTTTTCTTGAAAGTATTGCTAAATCTTTATTTTTTTCTAATTTTTCCTTTAGTGCACCCTTTACTCCCGAGTCTCCTTTTTCTAGTTTTTTATATAAATTGTCTATGCTTTTAAATTCTCTTATTAGTTTTATTGCAGTTTTTTCTCCTACGCCAGGAACTCCCGGAATGTTATCTGAGGTGTCTCCCATTAATCCTTTTACTTGTATAAGAGAGGCAGGTTCTAAGCCATATTCTTCTGTAATCCTAGCTCTATCATAGTCCTCCATATCTGTTTTTCCCATTTTGCTTCTTGGTATTCTAATTGTAATATTAGAACTTGCAAGTTGAAATGTATCTCTATCTCCAGACAATATTGTTACCAAATGCCCTTGTTTTTCTGCTTTTTTTGCAAGAGTTCCAATGATGTCATCTGCTTCATATCCTTCTTTTTCTATAATTCTAATATTCATATATCCAAGTATTTCTTTTATAATTGGCATTTGACATGAAAGTTCCCCTGGCATTGCATGCCTTGTTCCCTTATAACCATCATACATTTTGTGGCGATGCGTTGGTGATTTCAAATCAAAAGCTACCGCAATATAGTCTGGGTCTAATTCTTCTAACTCCTTAAATAATATAGCTAGAAATCCATATACTGCATTTGTATATGTTCCATCTGCTGTAAATAAAGTTTTTGCATTCATCGTACCATAGAATGCTCTATTCATTATACTATTTCCGTCTACAATTAATAATCTATTAGAATTCATATTTTTGTTATGTTAACTTTTATTTGCTAACATTCCTCCTCGCCATAATTTTATATCATATTTTGAATAAATTGTCCATAAATTTATTCTTTTTCTTTTTTTAATATGGCTTCTTGCATTTTATTTATTAATTGACTGGAATCTTTTAAACTTACTAAATTTTCTTCATCTAGTAAATCTATATGTCCTCTAATTTTCGTTGCAATTATCTCCTTATTTGCAACCATTGCTCTTACAATATTTATTGGGTATTCTTCTTTTTTACTAGTTGATATAAAACAGTCACATGTTTCTAGTATTTTTTGAGAGTCTTCTCTTTTTCCTATTAATTGTACATTTGAATCCACTCCATATTTATGTATTATCTCATTGTAGAATTGTTTTAATTTTCCTTCTCCTTCCATTAATAATTTTGCATTTGGATATTTTTTTACTACTCTTATCATTGCTTCTATTTGCATTATTTGATTTTTTTCTCTTGTTAAATTTCCTGTACTGAAAAATATATAGTCGTTATTACTTAAATTAAATTCTTTTAAAAATTGTTCTTTTTGGTTTTTATCTACAATGTTTTCTGTTTTTTTAGTGTTTATTTTTATCGCATTTATTTTTTTGATGTATGGTATTTTAAAATATTTCTTTGCATTTTCATAATCTTCATTATTCATTGTTATTAATATATTTGTGTATTTAGCTAAAAATTTTTCTATGTAAAAATAAATCCATTTTTTTATTCCAGCTCCATTATAATATTCTAGCGCTGGATTTATATATATTATCTTTGATTCTTTGTTTTTTCTTGCTGCAATTCGTGTAAAAAATCCTGCCGTTGTTTTATAACAATATATGTAATTATAACTATTTTCTTTAATCATTTTTTTAAGTAAAAAATAGGATTTTATGTTCCTTATAGAAATAATTTTTTTTGAAAACGGAATATTAAATTCCTTGTTGCTTAGTTTTTTTTTGCTTTCAAAGAAATCTACTATGTGTCCTTTTTCTCTAAGCATATTTATATATGATGTTTGAAATTCATCTATGCAATTTGATACATATAAAACTTTTTTCATGTTTGCTGTTTTCCCTTCTAAATACCAATTTTTTTGAAGTTTAGTGTGTTTTATTATAATTTTATGCTGTATTTTTTATTTATTGCATGTTTGGTGAATTTTTGTAATAAATTTATCTATAACTTAAATTAACAATTTTTTCTATAATCTCCATATCTTCTATTTTATTAATTCCAAAACATTTCTTTCCTAAATCCTTAATAGAAGCTCCTAAATGGTACATTTCTTTATTATCTATTACAATAAATCTGTCATGAAATTTATTGGTTTTTGCAACTTTTAATATAGGGTATTCTTTGTTAAATTTTTGAATATCTA
>CALXEU010000076.1 GCA_944387395.1 uncultured Clostridia bacterium
TAATTGCTTCTAATCCCAAAATATGATAAAATAATAATTGTTTCAAACACATTTGCGCCTATGGAATTTACAGGAGGAACTACTATGACAGAAAATATACTTCGGAACGTTTTGAAAGAAGCAAAACAAAAAGGCCAGATTGGTTTATTTATTTGGGCAAATTGGACGGTCTGGGATAACATGCTTTCTGAAGTTAAACCAGGAAATGGAAGCTATGATTTTGCTTTTTCCCAAATTTCTAAAGGAGAAGCATCCACAGTCCCAACAGACTGGAATGGCTTATCTATGCCTGGATTCATCGCTGTATCCGTTCAGGAGCTAAATGCTTCTGATGATTACTTTAAAAAAATATTGAATTTATGCATAAAGTATCATTATCACGGACCAATCTCTCTTGTTCCGCTGAACAAGATTAGCAGTTTTTTTTAATAGGCAAAGGGGATTCCGTTTGGAATCCCCTATACTTATGTTATGTATGTTTTTTATTAAAATAAGTTATATAATAAAAAGAAGAATTTTGTCTTGATTTTCTAAATTAATTATTTTGGTGCAGGTGGTGGGGGTCGAACCCACACGAATGTTACTTCGCAGGATTTTGAGTCCTGTGCGTCTGCCAATTCCGCCACACCTGCATATTAAAAGCGTGATCAAAAAATATAATGAACACGCTTTTAATATAACACATTTTTTTTTCATTGTCTAGATATTTTTTTATTTTTCTGTTGTAACCTCACATTTTTCTCCATCACAAACTATTGTAATTGTTCCTTGCTTATCAGTCCTATAAATTTTTGCACCTATTTTGTTTAGTCTATAAATTACTGTTTGATTAGGATGGTTATATGTATTCCCTTCTCCTACAGATATTACAGCTATTTCTGGATCTACTTTTTCTAAGAACTCTTCTGAGGAACTTGTGTCTGAACCATGATGAGCAACTTTTAGTACTGTTGTTTTAGAAGCTTCCATTTGTTCCTCATTTTCTATCTCAGCATCTCCTGTAAATAAAAAACTTTGATTTCCATATACCATTCTTATTACTATTGAGGATAAATTTAGATTATCTTTTTCTAAATTTGTTCCTGTACCTGAGCAAATAATCTGACATTTAGCATTTCCTACTTCAAATGTATCTCCTACATTTGGAGATGTAATACTTAAATTTTTCTTTGAAATAGCATCTAAAACATCTTCAAATGTTTTTGTATTAGTTTGAACTTTTGGCATATAAATAGTTCCTATTTCAAAATTATCTATCACATCATCTAGTCCACCTATATGATCCTCATGTGGATGTGTACCTACTAGATAATCAATTTTTTTAATTCCTAGTTTTTTCAAGTATTTTACTACAGTACTTCCTTTATCATTTGTACCCGCATCTATTAACATGTTTTCTCCAGCACTTTGTATAAGTATGGAATCTGCTTGCCCTACATCTATAAAACTTACAACAACATCTTCTCCTTTAACTGTTTCTGCTGTTAAGTTTTCTAAGCTATTTGTTGAATCAGAAATTTTATCAGATATATTCTTTATATAATTTTTTATGTTATTAAAGTTTTCAAATTCTGTTATGTTTAATCCAAAGTAAGTAGCAATTCCTAATATAATTAATATAACAGCATATATAAATTTATCATTTTTCTTTTTTCTTCCCATGTTTTTAGCTTCCTTTGTTCAATTTTTATCTAATTTTTCCACAATTTATCCATCTTTTCCTTAATTCTATTGGATTCTTCATTTTGTTTTTCTTCATCAATATAATATTCATTATTTTTGCATTTTATTATACTTCCCTCTTTAATGTTTTTAGGTAGATTTTCTCTTTTTATATTAATCATTGCTTGTGTATCTCTATCCTCACAAACTGCATAATCTCCTTCAAATCTATCTATTGTGTATTCTTTTACATTTTCCATTTTATTTAGTTTTTCTCCTATTTCATTAATAAAATTGTCAATAAAATCTCTGCTATTTGTAATTTTCTCTAAAGATTCGGTCAAACTTTCAAGATTTAATTGCATTATATCTCTTCCTTTCTCGAATCTCTATCCTTAGCCAAAATATTTTGCAAATTTATTATATAATTATATTTTTCAAAATTCAAGTTGTAAATTTAGTTTATAATTCAAATAATTGCTCATTGTTAAAATCCTAATTCTATGCTATAATCATTCTATAATAACCTCTACTCTAGCAATTAATAGGTTATTTTTCAAAGAAATTTTAAGGAGATATTTATGTTACAAAAATATTTAGATAAATTAGAATATAATCAAATACTAAAAAAAATCGCGGATTATTGTTCCACTTACATTGGTAAAGATTTAGCTTTAGCTTTTGTTCCTAGCTATGACAAGGATACTGTTGAATTTAGCTTAGCACAAACAAAAGAAGCAGTAAGTCTAATTTTTAGAAAAGGATCTCCTGCAATAATAAGTATTGCAGATATTAAGTATTATATAAAAAATTTAAGAAGCTACAATTCTTTATCTGCAAAAGCTTTACTTGACGTTGCAAATGTATTAAAAACTTCTCGTATGCTTAATGAATATTTTTTTGGAGATGAAACATTTGATTTATCAGATTATACTACTTTAGAACCTTTATTTTCTTCTCTATATTCCAATTTAAATGTTGAAAAGCGTATTTTTGATGCAATAATGGATGAAGATACGATTGCAGACGACGCATCTACAACACTTTCTTCTCTTAGAAGAAATAGAAAAAAATTAGAACAATCGGTTAGAGAAAAATTGACTAACTTTATACATTCTTCTACATACTCTAAGTTTTTAATGGATTCAATTATTACTATAAGAAACGATAGATTTGTTATTCCAGTAAAGGAAGAATTTAAATCTCAAATTTCTGGTTCTATTTTAGATGTATCTTCAAGTGGCTCTACTGTCTACATTGAACCATCTTCAGTATTTGAACTGAATAATAAAATCAATAATTTAAAAGCAGAAGAAGCACTAGAAATAGAAAAAATTTTAAAAAATCTATCTTTAGCTTTATTTCCCCTTGCAGATAAACTTGAAACTTCAGTAATTACTATTGGCAACATTGACTTAATATTTGCTAAGGCAAAGTATTCTAAAGAAATTAATGGAATTTGTCCAAAAATAAACTCAGAAAAATATATTAGTCTTATTTCAGCAAGACATCCTTTAATAGATCCAGAAAAAATAGTACCCATAGACGTATCTATTGGTATAAATTACAGAAGTCTACTAATTACTGGACCAAATACAGGAGGAAAAACTGTTACTTTAAAAACAGTAGGACTTTTATGTCTTATGGCCTTTTCTGGAATTCTTATTCCTGCAAAAGAGAATAGCAGTATTTATTTATTTGATAATATTTTTGCAGATATTGGTGATGAACAAAGTATTCAAGAATCTTTAAGTACATTTTCTGCTCATATGATGAATATTATAGATATTCTGCACATTGCAACATCTAATAGTTTAATACTTTTAGACGAACTAGGTTCTGGAACAGATCCTGTAGAAGGAGCAAGTCTTGCTATTAGCATTTTAGAACATTTTTATAACTTGGGAGCAATTACATTTTGTACTACTCACTACCCTGAACTAAAACGCTATGCCTTAGTTACAGATGGTTTTGAAAATGCAAGTTCGGATTTTGATGTAGAGAATTTAATACCTACATATAAACTATTAATTGGCGTTCCCGGAAAGAGTAATGCTTTTGCAATTAGCAAAAAACTTGGGCTTGATAATCAAATTCTATCTAGAGCAAGCGCTTTTCTAAAGAAAGATGATATAAATATAGAAACTTTGCTAAAAAATATTTATGATGATAAACTTGCAATTGAAAAAGAAAAAGAAGAAATTGAAAAGAACTCTAACCAAATACAATTACTTAGAGTGTCTCTTGAAAGAGATAATTCTAAACTTAATAAAGAAGCAGATTCTATAATTGCCAACGCAAAAATTAAAGCACGTGATATTTTACTGGATGCAAAAGATGAAGCAAATGAAATTATAAAAGAACTAAACAATTCTTCTACAGATGCAAAAAAGGCTAACATTATTAGAAACAAATTAAATGACTCTATTAATTCTCTTGCAGAACTTAATAGCAATGTTTCTTCAAATCAGCTTTTAGAAGATGAATTATTTGTGGGTCAGGAAGTTTTATATAAGAAACTAAATTTAACAGGTACAATTCTTTCTATGCCTAATCAGTCTAATGAAGTAAAATTGCAAGTAGGAGCTATGACAGTAAATTCTAAAATTTCAGATTTAGAGAAAACTCATACATCTACTCCTACTAAAAAATCTACATCTTCTGTCTCTTTTTCTAACAGCAAAGCTAAAACAGTTACCTCAGAATTAAATGTTATTGGCTTAAATGTTGATCAAGCAATTCCAATAGTTGATAAATACCTAGATGACTGTTCTATGGCTGGTTTAGAACAAGCTAGAATTGTTCATGGAAAGGGTACTGGAAAATTAAGAACAGGTATTCATACTTTCTTAAAAAAACAACCTCATGTAAAATCATTTAGATTAGGAACTTTTGGAGAAGGCGAAATGGGTGTAACGGTTGTTTACTTAAAATAAAAATTGATATTATTTAGGATTATTCTAAATTAATATTAGAAATAAAATTAAAATGTAGATTTATATTGTTTTTTATATAAAATTCAATTATAATATATGCATCCTTTTCATAATGGAAATCTATGTGAAAGGAGGTGTACATAGTGTCATCTTATGAACTAATATGGCGTCTTATTGTTTTATTATTATTAAGTAATGATAATCAAGAAGATAGTCATAACTCTCATGACTAGAGCAATTCTAGTCAAAGACGGTCTGGTCAACCGTCTTTTTTATATTTTTTTACATAAAAATGATATAAAAAAAAGATGTGTGGTCAACACATCTGTGTACAAGTGTCCTTATGAACTCTCACTTTGCTTAAGCTATAGTTATTATAGCATTAATTTTAGTATATGTCAAATGATTTTGAAATATTACAAGTAAGAAAAGCAAATTTAATTAAGTATTATCACTTTTTAATTTATTTTTTGTTATATTCTATTCTATTCAAAAATACTTCCTACTTCTATTGCATTTCCTCTTAAAAAGTCTTGTATATTCATTTTTTTTGCATTTTCTCCCTGAATTTCTAAAACACTTATAATTCCATCTTTAGCTTTTAAGTACAAGCCTTTTTTAGCATCTGAAAATAAAACTGTTCCTTCATCTATATTTTTTAAATGATTCATATATTCCTCTAATTCTGGAAATTTATTTAATAGTTCTTCTTCAGATAAAACTTGAACTCTCCATAGTTTTATTTTCTTTCCGTTAATGTATGAATAAGCTCCCATAATTGGATTTAAACCTCTTACAAGATTTTTTATTTCTAAAGCACTCTTATTTTTCCAATCAATTTTTGCCATTTCCTTAGAAAGCATTGGTGCCATAGTTCCTTCTTGGGGCTGAGGAATTCTTGAAGCGTTTCCTTGTTCTATTTGTTTTACGGTCTTTACTAAAAGCTTTGCTCCCATTATGCTTAGTCTTTCCCAAAGTTCGCCTGTTGTTTCATCTTCGCCAATTTCAGTTTCTTGTTTTAAAATCATGTCTCCTGTATCCATTCCAGCATTCATGTACATAGTTGTAATTCCTGTTTTTTTATCTCCATTTAGAACTGCCCATTGAATTGGCGCAGCACCTCTATATTCTGGAAGTAATGAACCATGAACATTAATACATCCTAATTTTGGTATGTCTAATAGTTCCTGTGGTAATATCTTTCCATAAGCAACTACACAAATTATATCTGGTTTTAAACTTTTTACTTCTTCTAAAAATTCTGGATTGTTTCTTACTTTTTTTGGTTGATAAACTTTAATTTTTTTCTCTAAAGCAAATTCCTTAACCGGAGTTGGAATCATTTTCATTCCTCTTCCCTTTGGTTTATCTATATTTGTAACAACACCAATTATTTCGTAACCTGCCTCATAAATTGCCTCAAGCGATTTTAATGCAAAGTCTGGTGTTCCCATAAATAAAATTCTCATTTAAATAATCCTCCAACTGAAATATTTACTGACATTTTTTAAAGTATATATTTGGTTAAAAAAGAATTAAATTTTGGCTAGGAAAACAAGTTTGAAATTTATGAGGCGTACTTATTGTACGTTGATTAAATTTAAAACGAAGTTTGACAACGCCAAAATTATAATTATTTTTTAACATTTATTCCTCAGCCTCTGGTTCAATATACTCAAGAGTTCCTGGAACCATATTGTCTACAAATAAAATTCCATCTAAATGTTCTATCTCATGACTTAATGCTTGTGCTAGCAAATCTTTTGCAACAATTTTTACTTTCTTTCCTTCTTGATTTAATGCCTCTACAGTCACCTCTTTAGGTCTAATCATTTTTGCAAATTGATTAGGAAAACTTAAACATCCTTCTTCTACTTCTTGCTTTCCCTTAGCTTTTATAATTTTAGGATTTACAAGTTGTAGAGGTTCATTTCCATCATATAAATCTATTACAATAACTCTTTTTAAAATTCCTACTTGTGGACCTGCTAGTCCAACACCATTGTATTCATGCATTGTGTCTATCATGTCTTGTAATAATTCTCTTATTCTGTCGTTTACTTCATCAACTTCTCTTGATTTTTTTCTTAGGATTTCATCTCCATTAAATCTTATTTCTCTAATTGCCATTTTTTTCTCCTTCTTTATTTTCTATTTGCTTGACTTCGTCTACATATTTATATTTTAAAGCGTTATTTTTAGAAATAGCTGATTTTTTTGTTTTATCACATCATATTTGTTGGATTTATATCTCCGATTATTCTTGTTTCATTTTTGCTATTCTTTATTGTCCTATTTGTTTCTTCAATCGTTTGAGAAATTTCAAATAGTATTTTTTCGTCTAATTTGCATTTAACAATCATTCGCCATCTATATTTATTTTTTATTTTGTCTATTGGAGCCGGTACTGGTTTATATAACATTATTTGCAAATTTTTTGTTTTAATTTTTTCTTTAATACTGTTGTATATTTTATTACAGGTTTCTTCTATTTCAACCTGTGATTTACTTGAAACTCCAATTAGTATTATATCACAAAAAGGTGGATATCTCAACTGTTTTCTAAGCAATAGTTCTGTACTAAAAAATGCTTTGTAATCTTGTTTTTGTGCTAAGACTATTGCATAACTTTCTGGATTGTATGTTTGTATTATTACTTCTCCTCTATCTTGTCCTCTTCCTGCACGACCTGCAACTTGTGTTAATATTTGGAATGTTCTTTCCTGTGCTCTATAGTCATCTATGTTTAGACTGCTGTCTGCTGCTATTACTCCTACAAGTGTTACATTTGGAAAATGATGCCCCTTTACTATCATCTGTGTTCCTATTAATATATCTATGTTGTTGTTTTTAAAGTTGTTTAATATATCTTCGTGCGAATTTTTCTTTGTTACTGTGTCTATGTCCATTCTAATTGTAGATGCTTCTGGAAACATTTTTTTTATTTGTTCTTCTAGTTTCTGAGTTCCGCTTCCGAAATACCTTATATTTTGGCTTCCACATTCTGGGCAATTTGAAAAAGGCTTAGTTTCATATCCACAATAATGACATTTTAGTTTATTCTGCTTTAAATGGTATGTTAATGTTATGTCACAGTTTTTACATTTTGCAGTATATCCACAATCTCTACACATTATAAATGTAGAAAATCCTCTTCTATTTAAGAATAGTATTGTTTGTTTTTTATTTTGAAGATTATTCTTTATTGCTTCATATAGCTTTCTACTTATCATAGTTTTGTTTCCAACTGCAAGTTCTTGTCTTAAGTCTACAATTTTAACTTCCGGAAGTTCTGAGTTATTTGCTCTTTTTGTAAGTTCTAATAGTTGCATTTTTCCATTTCTTGCTTTATAGTATGTGCTCATATCCGGTGTTGCACTACCAAGCACAACTGGACAATTGTTTTCTTTTGCTAAATAGCTTGCAATCTCTTTTGCATTGTATCTTGGGTTATTTTCTGCTTTATATGAAGCATCATGTTCTTCGTCTATTATAATTAGTCCTAAATTCTTAACTGGTGCAAATATTGCAGATCTTGCTCCTATTACTATTTTTGCCTTTCCCTGCTCTATTTTTTTCCATTGATCATAGCGTTCTCCTACAGATAACTTACTGTGCAATACTGCAATATTATCTTCTCCAAATCTACTTAAGAATCTATCTACTGTTTGTGGTGTTAAAGATATTTCCGGAACTAACATTATACTTGTTTTATCTAGTTTTAGCACTTCTTCTATTAGCCTAATATATATTTCTGTTTTTCCAGAACCCGTTACGCCAAATAATAAAAATTCGTCATATTCTCCAAATTGGATTGACGCATTTACTTTTTCAAATGAGTCTTGTTGCTCATCTGTCAATTTTAAATCTTTGGTTTTTGTTATAACTTTGTGTAAAAACGGATTTCTTTCTACTTCTTTTTCTACTATTTCTATATATCCATTTTTTTCTAATGTTTTTAAAACAGCTAAGCTAACATCTGAAAACATTTGAAGGTCTATACTTAGAATTCCTGTATCTCCATTTTCTATTAAAAATTTCAAAGCTCTTATTTGTTTTTCTGATTTTATTTTTTTATTTTCTATGTCTTTTTCAATTTCTTCTGAATCTTTAATTAAATACACAAAGTTTTGTTTTTTGTCACTTACTCTATTTTGTATTATTTTTGTAGTTGTTCCTGGTGGTAACATTAGTTTAATACATTCGGAAACATTGCAAAAGTATCTGTTTGCCATCCATTTTGCAAGTTCTAGTTTTTCTTTATTTATTCCTGAATATTCTTCTACTTTTGCTATTTCCTTTAGTTTTTCTATATATTCAGAACTTTCTTTTATTCCAACAACTACACCTTCTTCTAGTTCTTTTTTATTTCCGAATGGTATTAATACTCTACTTCCAATATATATATTGTCTTGAAGTTCTGCTGGTATAATATAGTCAAATTTTCTATTTAAGTTTTTAACATTACTATTTATTATAATTTCTGCTATCAATATTGTTCTCCTTTATTTTTTGTAATTGCCTTAAATGTTAAAAATTTCACTGACTATATTTTATAATTTTATCTGCATAAGGTTCTATTGCTATTCTATTGCTTTTCAAAACTTTTAATATATCTTTTGCTCTATATGAACGAATTTTGTATTCATTTCTTCCATCAAATCTTATGATTACTGCCTTTGTATAATCATTATCTCTCATCTCGTGCTTTTCTTCTATTATTAAACTTGCCTTTGTTGCTTTTAATGTTTCAAAAGTTGTTATAAAGCCTATTCCTGTTCCACCATTATCTTTATGTGTTGTTACAGGCTCTAGTCCTAATTTTAGTAATGTATCAATCTCAAATTCAATACCTGTATCATATACACAAAACTCATAAATTTTGTCTTTAGTTCCAAGTATTGCGACAATACTTCTATATTTATTATTACCTGAATTTATTGCAATTATAGCATCTCTTAAATGGTCTCCAATTAAAGTTACTAATCTATTTATTGGAATGATTTTATTTACTAAATGATGAACATTTCCATTTATATGTAATTTAAAATCAATTTTATTTTTTATGCATTCTGATTGCATATATTTAAACATATCATCTATTTCGGTAATTTCTGTAGATGGAAGAATATCAGGATTTTTTATCGATTGTAAATTTTCAGAATATTCGTTAGATAAACTATTTATTTGATTAATTAAATCTAATTCACTAGAAGCTTCCATATTAAAGTTCTTGTTTGCTATTAGATTATTTACTTTTAACTCTAACGCCTCTTGTCTATGTTTAAATTCATGATTTAATTTACTTATTTTAAACTTTTCATCAGAAAGTCTTTGAATTTCTTCGTCTTTTTTCTTTATAATTTCAGCATCTTCATCTAAGTTTTTTCTAAGTTGCCTTTGCATATAATAAAGGTTTAATGTTTTTTGGAAGAGAATTATCATGACAATGCAGGCAATAACGCTCGGTGCAAATATATGTTTAACGATTTGAGGTGTTCCTATCGTAGATATAACATATATCATCATAATTACTAAACTCGCATTAATCATAATGAGTTCTATATATCCATCTCCAGATTTATTTGTTAAAAATGATAATCCATTTTTTAATTTCTTTATATGGATAAAACATATTATAAGAATTAACTCTATTAGTAAAGTCATAGTCATATTTAGCAATTTACTTTCTGGTCTAAATAATATTTGAAAAATAAATTCAATAGTTGTTGCAACTATAAGAAAAACATACACAATTGCATTGGATATTAATAGACCAATAAATATATTCTGTTCATTATTAATATTTATTAGTTTTATTATTCCAACTTGTGTCAAATACATAAAAATAATAAGATACATATGGTCTATATTATTCTCCAATAATATATATATATATGTTACACTAATAATTCCTGTTATAACTATAAAAAGTTTAACTTTACTTATCTTTCTTGTTTTTATATTATAAATCTTAAATAATACTATAAATGTAAAAATATTCATAAATATTGTTTTTATGATTTTTCCTATAAAATCTTCGTACATAAATTTTCTTCTCCTCAATTGGGATTATACTATAAAAAAAAGATGTAATCAATATAGAATTAATTACATCTCTTTATTTTTATAGTCCACATACATATGCTAGCCATTCCCAGAAGTCATCCCAAGTCATCAGAATCACCACCCATCTTTTATCTTTCGTATTCCTCATCTCACTTTTGTTCGATTTGTTTTACGTTGATAAAAGAATACCATCTAAACGGCTATATACCGGTGATTTTGAGTAGTGCAATTATTTTACATTTTTTGATATTAAATTTCATTTTATGAGATTTTATAATTTGGCAAAAAAATAAACACATTAGTTTTTCTAATGTGCTGTAGTTTTTATTTTATATTTTTTTTACACCATTTTCCTTACTTTATCTACATAGAAATATATAAATTCATTTGGTGTTGGTACACCAGACTCTATATTAATTCTTGCTGTGTAATATTTTTCTAAATCATCTGGAGCTGATATTCTCCAAGCAGATATTATAGCATTTTGCATATTTCTGCTTATTGTACTTGCAGATTTTTTATATTTTGCAGATAAGTATTTTACCGTTGGTATTTGATTTTCTGTTCCTTGGTTTTGTATTAAGTACAATATTGAATCATGAAGATATTCTCTGCCTGCTAAATGTTTTCCTACTCCTATTAAATCTAGTTCGTTATTTATTATATTTGATAACATTCTTTCAGTTTCTTCTTTATCTTCTTTATTATACTGTATTTCTAAATTTAGGTTATCGTTATTATTAAAGTCCTTTAATAATAATAAAGTATTTATTACATTTTCATGTGAATAATTATTCTGTCCTTTATAAAATATGAAATCAACTTTGTTTTTATGAAGGTATTCATATACTGAATCTGAACATACATTTGTTGTAACTACTATTTTAGGAATTACGCTTAATTTCATTTTTCTTAATTCTTGTAAGAATTCAAATCCGGAGCCACTACCATTATTTAATTCTAAGTCTAAAATTATACCTTCTGGCATATATCTTCTTACACTTTGTATTGCTTCTTTGGTAGAGTTTGTTATAGTAACAAATTCTACTTCTGATTTTGATGTTGCTACATCTTTAAATTTCTTGCATTCTAATTTGTCATCTTCTAACAATAATAATTTCATTATTTTATCCCCATTTCTGCTCCATTTTTTACTATTTGTAGTATTTTATCATATTTTGTCATAAATTGGTAGTACTTTTTGTCACTTTTATACTGAAATCAACGTTATATTATTACTTTAGTATTATTTTAATTTAATAATATATAATTTTAACCTTAATGGAGGGATTTTTTTATGTTAAAAGAAGAAATAGGATTAAGAATCAAAAAACTTCGTGAAGAAAGACATTTAACAAAAGAAGCATTTGCAAAAAAGTTAGGCATTTCAGGTCAATATTTAGGTATTATTGAACGTGGTCAAAATTGCTTATCTGTCGAAAAACTAAAGAAACTATGTGATTTTACAAACCAATCTTCTGATTATATTTTATTTGGAAAAGAGTATAAATTTGATAGTTCCGTTAAGGATACTTTGTCCGATTTAAGTGATGAAGATATTAAAACTTGTTGTGAAGCATTAGAAAAATTAGCTTTGGTTATGAAGCGAAATAAAGATAAAAATAGTAATAATGTATCTGCTGAAGAAGTTTCTTCAGATACTAAAAATAGTGAAAATTACTCTATAAATTTTGAAAAGGAAGCTTAAAGCTTCCTTTTATTTTTTATTATAATTATTTTTCAACCTCATCTTCCTCTACAACTTCTGTGCTCTCTACTACAATATTTTTTGTTCTAAATATATTTACAATTACAACAATTCCACTTATTAGAACTAGTAAATAGAAATTAACAGCTCTATTTAAAAGCATTGCACTATTAATAAGCTTATCTGGAAAAACATTTGCAAATATTCCTAAAAATCCACCTTCGCTAACTCCTACCGCTCCAGGTGATGGTATTCCAGAAACTGTTGCATATAGAACCGCCTGCAATGAAATTACTTGTAGTATATTATATGTATTTAAGCCATATGCTTTATATATGCAATATGGTACACAGTAATATGCTATCATTTGTACAAGTGTTGTTAATACAGTCTTAAGCATTAGCAACTTGTGGCTCTTTATATACATTGCACTTTCTTGGTATGTTTCTAATTCTTTTTCTAGTTTTTCTTGTTTTTGCTCTACATTTTTTATCTTAAAAAATTTTAATATTTTAACCGCAAAGTTTATTAATGCTTTTGATAAACCTTTTGAGAATATACTTATTATAAGCAATGCAAGTGCACTTGAATTTAAAAATATTCCTAGTAAAAATAGCCAAATCAAACCATCTTTTACTACAGAAAAATTTGGAATTACACTTATTATTCCTATTGTTATAGTCACAACTTGAAGACTTGTAAGATGCATAAGCAGTGCTAAGGTTGAATTTGCTACTGATATTTTTTCTTTATGCATATAATATATCTCCATAGGCTGACCGCCAGATGCAGCGGGTGTTATTGCACTAAAGAAAAATCCAATTAAAGTATATTTAAAATTTCTTATAAATGTACTTTTTTCCCCTAGTGCTTTTAATATTCTTTCAATATTTATTGTTTCGCAGGAAATATACACAATCATTGCACATATTCCCATTAAAATATATTCCTTTTTTACACTTCTAACTGCATGTAAAATCTGAGATATATCTTGGTCTTTTAGTATAATCCAAAATGTTAATATTATTAAAAATATAAAAATCATTAAATTAATAATTGTCTTTTTTATTTTCTTACTCTTCTCCATTATATTTTTTTCCAATTCTTAAATTATAAAATATATATTCATTTACTTGCTTTACTATGTTACCACAAATATATTAAAAATAAAAGATATTTTTTGACATTTTTTTAGGTAGCCCGGCAATTAATCGCCGTGCCACCTATTGGGATGCATTACATTTTTACATTAATTAAACTTTTTTTATTTTATTCAATGTTTTTAATTTAAAATACACTATTATTTTTTAGATAATAATGTATTGTTAATTTTTATTTAGTTTTTTTCTCTTCTTGTATTATTTCTTGAATTGTTTGTATTGTTTTTTCTAAGTCGTAATTTTCAATTATGTAATTATACATTTCCATTTTTGTTTCTTCATAATCAAATCTACTTAAACGTAATTCTATTTCATTTGGGTCTGCATGAGGATTTCTGTTTATTAACCTTCTACGAAGTTCATCTTTACCAACTTTTAAGAATATCGTTACTATTTTTACATCTTTTCCTAAAAGTTTAACTAAATTTTCTACTCCGTTTACATCTATATCTTTTACAATTATTTTTCCACTTTCAAGTCTTTCATTTAACAGTTTTTTAGAAGTTCCATAATAATGATCATGATGAATATCGTATTCATATAAATCATTTTGCTCTATTAATTTTTTAAACTCTTCTGTAGATACAAAGTTGTATTGTTCTCCATTTTTTTCGCCTATTCTTGGTTTTCTATCTGTGTAAGATGGAAGAGATACTATATCATCTCTTCTTTTTATTAATTCTTTTTTTATTGTATCTTTCCCAGCTCCTGAGACACCTGATAATAAAATTAACATACTTTTACCTTTCCATCTTCAATTTCATCTGCTGCAATTGTTACAGCTGCCACATCATCTGTTTCTACTAGTAACTTATCTCCTTGTAATATTTGTCTTGCTCTTTTTGCTGTAGCAATTACTAAAGTGTATCTATCATCCACTTTTTCTAAAAGTTCTGCTACTGTTGGTTTTACCATCATAATTAATATACCTCTTTTCTTTTAAAGTTAAAATTCATCTCTATTACTATTGTAATAGAGAGTTTTTTCTCATTTATTTCTAGAACAAATCGGAAAGCCTTAAAATCTATAAAAATTCATGTCTTTCTCTCTGGCTTTACGTAAATTTGTTCTGCGCCAAATTTATGTAATAAATTTGTGTGCAATATTTTATATAATAGAAAGTCAGTATGACTTTCCTATTATATAAATATAATTTTACTACATTTTTCCTTATAAGTCCAGTATATTTAGAAAATTTATTATTTTATGTTAAATAAATTATTCTTCTATTATTTCTTTAATATCGCTGATATTATTTTTCCAGTTTTTCACAACCATAATAATAATTATTATACATTTTAATAAATAATACAATCCAACTACAATGCTAATAATATGCATTATAGAAGAAAAGTTTGCTTTATATAATATGTATATATATATTGAAACAAGAGCTATTATACTTAAAATTAATAATTCTACTGCAAATAATGCAATTTTGCCATTGTCCTCATTGTAAGCTCTTTCAAATAATATTATTGTAAAGGCTAAAGTAAATATACTAAATATTTCTATATCTTTTACAAATATTACTGCCTCAATATTTTGGCATCCATAGTCTATACACATTATACTTAAAACAATTAGTATTCCTACTGATATATTTTTAAGTAAATCTAGAAATAGTTTTTTCTTTATATTTTTAGGCATCTTTTGAGCTTGCTTTATTTTCTCTGATATTTTTTCTTCGTTTACTTTATTTTTATTAATATCTTCTTTTTCATTTTCTTTATCTTTTTCTTTTTTCTTTTGTATTTTATCTATTTTATCAATTTTTTCTATTCCATTTAATTGTTCTTCTATTATTGACTTTACTCTCTCATCCCTTTTTTTGGATTTTTTCGTGTCATATGATTTATTTATTTTTTTAGTATCTTTTTTGTTTGTACTATTGCTTGAACTTGTTTTTCTATTTTGAGTTGCTTTTTTTGAAGTATTTGTTTTCTTGCTTGTTGTAGTAGATTTACTATCTTCCTTTTGGGTTTGTTTGCTTTTTCCACTTTTATTAATAGTTTCTTTTTTAGAAGTAGTCTTTTCTTTTTTTACGGTATTTTTTTCATTACTTTTATTAGTATTTTTTTTACTTGATTCTATTTTACTTTTTGCATTTTCATTATTAGTATTCTTTTTTGTTTCTTTTTTTACATTTTGAGTTTTATTTTTGCTATTTATATTATCTTTTTTAGAATTATTTGTGCTTTGTTTTTTCTTTTCTGTTTTGACTTCCTTTTCATCTGTTTTTTCAGCCATATATTACTCCTCCTCCAATTCATAAAAAATATTACTTGCCATTACTAATCCAGCCGTTTCTGTTCGGAGAATTCTTTTTCCTAAAGATATAAATTTACAATTTAACTGTTTTAGTTCTTCTATTTCATTTTCAGATATTCCGCCTTCAGGTCCAATTACAATTCCTATATTATTTATTTTATTTTCTTTTTTTAATTCTTTTAATTCCATTTTTAGTGTATTATTTTTTTCATTCTCATAGGCTACTAAAATTACATCATACCTTGAGGCTATATCTTTTAGTTGTTTTAGATTTATTATATTTGACACCTCTGGTATTATGTCTCTCATTGACTGCTTTGCTGCAATTTCTGAAATTTTTTGCCATCTTTCTACCTTCTTCGCTGCACTTTTATCGTCTATCTTTACAACTGTACGTTCCATTTTTACTGGGAATATTTTCTTTATTCCTATTTCTGTATTTTTTTGTATTATTAATTCCATTTTATCAAACTTTGGAAGTCCTTGAAATAATGAAATATTTATACTAGATTCTGTAGTTTCTAATATTTCTTTTTCTATATTACAAACCACGACTTCTTTCCTATTTTCTAAAATTTTGCATAAATAATTTTTTCCAGTTTCTTCATTACATATTTGAAGATTATCTCCTATTTTCATTCTTAATACATTTCTAATGTGGTTTATATCTTCTCCTATTACTTCTATTTCATTACCTGATATTTGATTGTTTTTTACAAAAAATTTTGGCATTTCTTTTCCTCTTATTTTTATTTTCAATAGAAATATTATATCAAAAAGCAAAATGAACTTCAAGGATTTTTCCATTTAATATAAATAAAAATAATAGAAGATTTTTATCCTCTATTATTTCTATTTTGTTACTATTTTACATATTCGTTTAAAGGTTTTATTTTGTATTGTAAGTCTCCAAATTTTTCTGTTGTAACATATCCTGCTTCTGCATTGATAACATCTGGAATTCTATTTACAATTGTTGCACATGTAAGTTCTACTGTTGCTGGTCTTGCCACTATAACAGTAGTATCTGGTTCACCATATACTGTCCATTCGTTTTTATCATATTCATCTGGTGCATATACTTTACCTATACATTCTGACTCAATTGTTATTCCTTCTTCTGTTGTAGTTGTAACTACTGCACTCATTCCTGTAGCATCTCCTGCTTTAACAATTGTTCCTAATGTTTCTGATTTTATATCTTCTTTATATGTTGTTGGTACTGTAACTTGTGTTTGAGATTTTACTGTTAGTCCCAATTTTGAACATAACCAACCATTTACGTTCCACATATATGATGGTAAGTATTCTCCTGACTCTATTATTCTTTTTCTTTCTTCGCTTGATATCTTATCTACTGAAGCAACTTGCTTGTCGAATTCTTCTAATGTTAATCCGGCACCATGTGCTTTTGCAAGTGCTATTCCATAATCTTCTACATTGTAGCTTGAACTTCCTTTTATTTTTGTTATTCTTTGTGTAGATCCAGCTATTGATGTTATTAATTGACCCCAGTATATATCTTGATATCCACTTCCTGTGATTGTGCATCCAGTTTTTTTTGCAGTTTCATCTAGCGCTTTTGTAACTGCTGGATTAGAATTCCATGGATAAAATGCCTCTTCACATGTAGTTATTGCATTTATTCCCATTTTTGCACAAAGCATTAATGCTTCTTCTACATCTTTTATTAAGCTCATTGTAGTAACTATTGCTATGTCTGGTTTTGTAGCTCTTAACATTTCTTCTGCATTTTCTAAAGCTGTTACTTTTATTCCCATTTCATCTTTTCCCATAATAGTTCCTATATCTTTACCTATTACAGCTGGGTTTATGTCTATTGCTCCTACAACCTCTCCACCTTTTTCTAGTACATAACGCATTGTATAAACTGCCATTTTTCCTGTTCCAAATTGTACAACTCTTACTTTTCTTTCCATATTATAAAACCTCCTATGTTCTGGCTTTTAAAGCCTTATATATAATAATATTGTTTTGAAAAATATTTTCTACTATTGCAATATTATTATACATATTTCTATTTATATTATTCTATAAAAAAAATTAATTTCCTTTTGCGTAAAAAAAATTTGTTATAATCTTTTATATTTTGTTTAATATTTTTCAAATAATTTATTTTCCCCTAATTTATTTAAATTTCTCTATTATTTCTGCGTTTTTTATGGTATAATGCTTTTGTAGATGTTCATTACATCAAATCTTAATTAATGAGGTGAAGTAAATTGAAATTAGCATCTGATGATGAAACTCTTGCTGAAAATAAAGTTTTAATACTTTATATTTTAAATCAATCAGGCAAGCCACTAACGAATGATGTACTTTATAAAATAGTTTTAGCAGTTAATAATATGAATTATTTTTATTTCCAACAGTTTACTTTGGATTTAATTAATGTTGGTTATATTTTGTCTTTTGAAAAGGAAGATCATACATTATATCAAATAACTGAAAATGGTAAAACTACACTTGATTTAACACTTGATTTATTACCTGGAATTCTAAAATTAAAGGCAGATACCCATATAAAATCTATTATAGATAGATCTGAGGAAGAAAAATCAATTGTTGCAGAATATACTCCTGTATCTGAAAATCATTATAATATTGTGTGTAAAATTGTTGAGGATAATGAAACAGTTTTTGAAATTAAAACTTTTGCCGGTTCACGCGAGCAAGCTAAAGAAATTGTTCATAATTGGGAAAGTAATGCTTATAGTATTTATCCTAAAGTTTTAGATATTTTGATTAATTCAAATGAAAATTAAGTTTTATAAAAAATAGATATAATACAAAATAAATTTGTATTACATCTATTTTTTTATTTTATGAATGCTTTTGAAATGGTTATAGCAATGATTATCAAACCAAATATTACTCTATAAACTGCAAATATTTTAAAGCTTCCTTTTTGTATGTATTTTAATAAGAATTTGATTACAATTAATCCTACTATAAAGCTTGATATTACACCAATTACAAATGGTAAATTAAAGACAAAATCTTTAAATTTTAACACTGTTGCTGCAAATACAATTGGAGTTGATAATAAAAATGTATATTTGGCAGCTGCTTCTCTTTTTATTCCCATAGCTCTTGCAGTTGTTATTGTTACTCCTGATCTTGAGACTCCTGGTATAAAAGCAAGTGCTTGAGATAGTCCTATTAAAAATGTTTGTTTTAATGTCATTTCTTCATATGTAACTTTACTCTTTGCTCTTTTATCTATTATGTATAAGACTATTCCCATAATAATTACAGCTACTGCTATTATAATTGGTCTGTTTAATGCATCTTCTAAAAAACGATCTAATAAAAATCCTATTATTCCTCCTGGTATTGTAGCTAAAACAATATACCAAAACATTCTTCCTTGAACTGTTTTTTCTTTTTTTACTGCATATAAATATCCACCTTTTATTAACTCTATCCAGTCTTTGAAAAAATATAAAACAATTGCAAGTAATGTTCCAAAGTGTAAAGCTACGTCAAAAGCTTCTGGTATATTCCAATTGAATATCCATGGTATTATTGTTAAATGTGCTGAACTTGATATTGGTAAAAGTTCAGTAAGTCCTTGTACTATTCCTAAAATTAACGCTTGATATATTTCCATAATTTATCTCCTCGTATTTAATTATATTTTTTTCGTTTGATAAATATTACATTATCATGATTATTATTCATTTTTTGTTCTTTCGATAATTTCGTGATTATTTGTATCTCTTTCTTGCTCTATTCTACTTCTTTTTAAATTTTCTATCATTTCTATATCATTATTATTTAATTTTCCAACCAGGTTGCAGGTATTTTCTAAATGCTCATCTATATCTAATTCTCTTTTTGTTAATTTTGTCTTTTTAACTTTATTGATGCTTTTTTCTGGCTTATTTACTAAATCTAATATAGGAGCAAATATATTTTCCTTTGTAATTTTATCAAAAATCTCTGGTTTCTCTTCTATTGCAATATTACTATAGTAGGTAGCTTTTGTAATGTCTCCTTTTATCATTGAAATTCTAGCTAAATAATAATATGCTTCAGCTTCCATATCTTCAACATCTATACATTGTAAAAAACATTCTTCTGCTTCTGCAAGTTCTCCGTATATTAAGTTTAGCTGTCCAATACTATATTTTGCATGATATAATTCTGAATTAATTTGAGCTGCTTTGTCATAGTTTTCTTTTGCATTTTTAAAATCATTTAGCATTGTATATGACATTCCCAAGTAATAGTATAGCTCATAATCTGCTGGCTTATATTTTAATGCTGCAGTATAAACTTGCGTTGCTTCCTTAAATGCTCCATTTTGATAATATATATCTCCAAGTACAATGCTTGCCTCATAATAATTTGGTGTTTTCTTTAATATTTCTGAAATTATATTTACCGCTTCATTAGTTCTACCTATTTTTTCATATAAAGTTCCTATCTTTAAATTTAATTCGTTATTTTGCGGATTTTCTTCTTTTACTTTCTCGTACTCTTCTAGAGCTAGCTCATACTTGTTTTGTTTTTCATATATATTTGCTAACATTTTAATTGCTTTATAGTTTTTGCTGTTTTTTTCAGCTATGCCTCTTAAAATTTTCTTTGCTTCTTCTAGATCTCCTGCTTTGATATATATTGAGGCTTTCCATATATTTATAATTTCTGATATGCTTATCTTTTTTATATATTCAAAAATTAATATCATTAGCGGCAAGATTACAGATAATAAGTACATTATGACTTTTACTATCAATGAAAATTTTCTTCCAACTATTAGTTCTACAAAGTTAATGGCTATCCCTATAAATTGTAGAACTAAAAAATATACGTAGTTTGTATCGTTTTTTCTTACAAAGCTTAGAAACATTAGAATAAATAATGTAAATGCCAATAGGTTAAATATAATTTTTTCAACCATAAAATTTCTCCTTATTTATTCTCTCCAAATTCACTTTTATAATTTTCTATACAGTTTTCTATAATTTTTTCTGCCTCTTCTCTTCCAAGCATTTGATCAACTGTTGTTTTTTTACCTTCTAATTGCTTATATACTTCAAAAAAGTGCATTATTTCTGCTATTACATGCTCTGGAATTTGAGATATGTCCTCGTAGCAATTCATGAATGGATCGTTTTTTGCTATTGCTATAATTTTTTCGTCCCTTTCATTGCTGTCTGTCATAATCATTACTCCTATTGGATAGCAGTCTACTAGAGTAAGTGGATATATTTTTTCTTGTCCAAGAATTAATACGTCTAATGGGTCATGGTCTCCTGCATATGTTCTTGGAATGAATCCATAGTTTGCAGGATAATGTGTTGCAGTGTATAAAATTCTGTCTAATCTAAGTAAACCTGTTCTTTTATCTAATTCGTATTTATTTTTACTGTCTTTTGGTATTTCAACTACTGCAGTAAATTCGTTTCTTTTTATCCTATTTTCTTCTATGTCGTGCCATATATTCATTTGTAAATCACTTTCCTTTCATTATAAAATAACTATGTTTTTTATTTATTACCCCACTATTTTAAGCTATTTGTTTTAAAATGTCTAGTTTTTTTATAAAATTTAGTTAATTTTTGATTACAAAATATTTTTTATTTTTTTACATTTTTCTCTTGACAATTTATATATTTTTGTAGTAGAATAATCTTTGTCAACCGGTAAAGTATATTTTATGCAGATGTGGCGGAACTGGTAGACGCACAGGACTTAAAATCCTGCGGTTGAATAAACCGTGCCGGTTCGATTCCGGCCATCTGCACCATAATATCAGATTAGAAATTTAATTTCTAATCTGTATTTTTTTCTTTAGTATATTTTTTGAATAGTTTTTTATTTCATTTTCACTTATTACGCCCTATTAAAATTTCATCATATAAAACATAAATTTACAAGATTTATTGATTTTAGGTAAAGTTTAATTTATAATTTTAGTAAAATTTATAAATAATCAGATGGAGGTCTAACAGTATGCATAATATTGAAACCAATCGTATAGAAAATAAAGAACAACTTAATGAAGATTTTGAGCAAGAAATTATTGCCTTACTTAATTACAAAGAAGGTGGAATAATTTATGTTGGGATAAACAAAAATGGACAAGTTGTTGGAGTTCAAGATGTAGATTTAACACAATTACAAATTAAAGATAGAATAAAAAACAACATACAACCTTCTACTTTAGGATTATTTGATGTAACTGTGGATACAATAGATAATAAAGAAGTAATAAAGGTTATAATATCAAGTGGAACGGAAAAGCCTTATTATTTAAGAAAAAAAGGAAGAACTCCTGAGGGATGTTATATTAGAGTTGGTAGTAGCAAAGAACGAATGACTGAAAGAATGATTGATGATATGTATTCTAAAAGGATTAAAAATACATTAAAAGAAATTGATTCTCCAAGACAAGAATTAACATTTAATCAATTAAAAATTTATTATGAAGAACACGGATTAAAATTAAATGATAACTTTTTACAAAATCTTGATTTATTAACAAGTGAAGGAAAATACAATTATAATGCATTTTTATTAGCAGATGAAAATAATGTTTCAATAAAACTTGTAAAATATTTAGGTACTAATAAAATGGACTTAGTGGAAAATCAAGAATACGGATATCGTTGTTTAATTACAGCAACACAAAAAATCTTAGATAGGCTTGATACTGAAAATACAGTTTATGCCAAAATAGAATATAAAGGAAGAAAACAAGTAGAAAAAATTGATAGTAAAGCTTTAAAAGAAGCAGTTATAAATGCTGTGGTACATAATGACTACTCTTATGGAAATTCTCCAATTGTAGAATTATACTCTGATAGAATTGAAATAACATCTGCAGGTGGTTTGCCACAAGAACTATCACAAGAAGAATTTTTGGAAGGAGTTACTGCTCCTAGAAATAAAGAACTTATTAGAGTATTTAAAGATGTTGATTTAATTGAAAACATTGGCTCTGGAGTATTAAGAATTTTAGATGCATATGATAAAAGTTGTTTTAAATTTATGGACCATTTTTTAAGGGTTACATTTAAGTATAGAGAGAATCCTTTTGAATATGATTCTAAAAATAAAGTGTCAGCAAATGGCACAATAAATGACACATTAAAAGGCACAATAAAACTAACTAAAAATGAACAACAAATATTAAATATAATAATAAATAATAATCAAATAACAAGAGAAGAAATTGTAAATGAAACTAATCTTTCAGATAGAACTATATCAAGAGCAATAAAACATCTGCAAGAAGAAAACATTATTTTAAGAGAAGGTTCAAAGAAAACTGGATACTGGAAAATTTTAAAATAAATATTAGCATAATCTCTTGAAACTGTTAAATTGACATAATTTTCTAAAAATGTTATAATATTATTAGTTTTATTAAGGAGATTTATATGTTAAATAATGAAGAAAAGAAAAGAATTTATAGTGCTTGCAGAGATTTAGCAAATAGAAGTTTATATGAAGATGAATATAATAGAAAAAATCCTAAACAAGCCTTAGAATATATGCAATATACAAAGTCATTAATAGATTTTTTAATTGAACACGAATTTATTAATAGCCAAAATTTAGAAGATATTATAAGTAGAATAAATGATATTGTTTATGTAGGAAACATAAAACATGATGGGTATGATTTAGTTCAAAAATATGCAGGAGGATTAACTAGAAATTTAGATAATGGTAAAAAAGAAATAACCATACAAACATATAATAGTCAAAGAGAGAAAGAAAAAGCGACATATCACGAATTAATACATACTTTAGATGGTTTAGATTTATCACAAGTACCAGATATAATGAAACAATATGCAATTATACGTGCTTTAAAGAGAATGCCAATAAATCCACAGTTAACAGATAAGTATTTTGAATATACAGCAATGGGAATACTATTATTAAAAGAAGCAGTTGCAGTACGTGTAAGTCAAATGGCTTATGCGAAAGCTCATAATTTAAATGAACTAGAATGTTTTCCAATAAAAGAAATAAGAGATGATGATATTGTTAAAACCAGATATCCAAGTAATTTTGAGGCATATCCAATTTTCCAAATATTATCTATGCAATATGCATTAAATATGAAAAGTATAAGAGAAAAAAATATTACTGGAAGAGATACTGCTTTACTACAAATGTGTAAAAATGCATTTA
>CALXEU010000077.1 GCA_944387395.1 uncultured Clostridia bacterium
CTGATGCAAAGAAAACATTAACAGATTTAGGATTTGAAGTTAAAGTTGAATACAGTGAAGATACATCAAAAGATAATGGCGTAGTATTAGAACAAAGTATATCAAGTGGCACAAGTGTAGACGATGGTTCAGAAGTAACACTTACTGTTAATAAGATAGTAGCTACAAAGAGTATTGACGTAGTTATAAACTTGAAAAAAATTACAGGAGGATACACAGAACCAGTGCAAGATCCTAATTCAATAGAACCTCCAACAACGACAGAAAGCCCAACGGTTAATGTTGAGGTAAACTACAAAATAAATGGTGAGGTAGTAAAAACTGAATATAGTAGTAATATTAGTAAAAACGAGGAAGCATACCGAACAGCTAATTCAAGTATCTCCGGTAAAGAAGGAGAGACAGTTAATATTGAGCTAATAGTAACTAATCCAGACGGAACAGATAAGTATCAAACAAGCAAAAGTGCAACATTTGGTACCGATACAACAGTAAACTTTTAATGAAATAGAAAAAATCATGAAACATGGTGACAGATTTAAAATCTGTCACCTAAGTTTAAATAAAAAGGAAGCAAAGATGAATTATATAAGAAAAGTGGAGGTACTTAGGTGCAAACAGGTATAGTTTTAAGTAACATATCAGATTTATATAAAGTAGAATTAAATAATATAGTATATGACTGTAATGCAAGAGGAAAATTTAAAAGTAACGATATAAGCCCAGTTTCAGGTGATATAGTTGATATAGACATAATTAACGATGAAAAGAAAACAGGTGTAATAACTAAAATTCATGATAGAAAAAATTACTTTAAAAGACCTAAAATGGCAAATTTAAGCCAAATCATTCTAGTTGTATCTATGAAAATGCCTAAAGTAGACTTAGAACTATTAGATAAACAACTTATATTTGCGGAATATAATCATGTAAAACCAATTATTTGTTTAAATAAAATAGACTTAGAAAATGAAGAAAAAATAGAATATATATCTAATATTTATACGCAAATTGGGTATAAAGTGATTAAAACTAATGCAAAAGAAGGAATAGGTGTTGAAGAACTAAAAAAAGAACTGCAAAATAATATAACAGCATTTTCAGGAAATTCGGGAGTAGGGAAATCCACTTTAATAAATAATATTCTTGAAACTGATATAACATTAGAGGGCGAAATTAGCAATAAAAATAAAAGAGGAAAGAACACAACAACTCAGGTTAAATTATATAAAATAGATGAAAATTCATATGTGGCAGACACGCCAGGATTTTCAACATTTGATGTGAAAGAAATAGACAAAAAAGAATTAGCAAAATATTTTATAGAATTTAGACCATATTTAAATAAATGTGAATATGGAGACTGTAGCCATATAAAAGAAGAAAAATGTGCTGTAAAAGAAGCAGTACAACAAGGTAAAATTTCTAAGGAAAGATATGATAGGTACTGCAAATTATGGAATGAATATGTAAGTAAATATTAGTGTCGATTTTGGGACAGTCTTTATATTAAAAATAATGGATAAAAAATAGAACTAAAAAATATAATACTTGTGAGATAGTATAAAGAAATATCGGAGGTATTAAAAAATGGAAGTTTCTACGTCAGTATTAACTGTAAAAAAAGATAATTGTATTAAAACATTTTATAATTTAGAAGCTGCTGGAACTGACTATTTTCACATTGATGTTATGGATGGTAAATTTGTCGAAGACGATACATCAGCGCTTATGAAGGAATATTGCGAATACTTAAATAGCATTACAAATATTCCTTTAGATGTTCATTTAATGGTAAGTGATGTGATGTCGTATATAAATAGCTACTTGGTATATGAACCAAGATGCATAACTGTTCATTACGAAGCGGCAAAAGATAGAGAACAACTTATGAATTGGATTAATTATATAAAAGAAAACAATATAAAAGTAGGCATTAGCGTAAAACCACAGACAGATATAAAAGAGATTTATGAGTTACTTCCATATATTCATGTAGTTTTAATTATGACAGTTGAACCAGGCAAAGGAGGTCAGGCTTTAATACCAGATACTATTGAAAAAATTAGTAAGTTAAACGAGTATAGGCAGCAAAACAATTTAGAATTTGATATTGAAGCAGATGGGGGAATAAATTCAGAAAACATAGAAAAAATGCGAGAAGCTGGCTGCGATATTGTAGTTGCAGGAACATATATTGTTAATTCGGAAAATTATAAAGAAGCAATTAATTCATTGAAATAAGATAGATATAGGGACAGGACTAAATTTATACTTTACAAATTAGTGCTAAATTTAAATTTGACATCTTAAAATTAGTTAATTTAATAGTGAAACACTGGGGACAGATTTAAAATCTGTCCCTAAGTCTCCAAAAAATAAAAGATGTCGGCTGGAGATCTGTCCCCAAACCGACAATTTTTTATTTTACTTTTTTCTCTCTTTTATATGCATTTACACATATAATACCAAGTCCTACCATAGCGATTATAAATCCTATAGGTCCTCCAACATAAGGAATGTATCTAATTAGATTTACAATTAAAACTATTAATAACGAAAGCAATACATATGCCACGTTTTTGTTAAATCCAAATTTGTTAGCTAATAATTTACCAAGTGCCATACTAAATACTGTAGAAGAAAGTATGTAACCTAATATTAGGAATACTATTGCAACTACTGCTGTAGATGCACCAAGACCTCCTGTAAATAGCAGTAAGATTATTGATATTATTATTGTTGCGAAGAAAACAAGTAATCCTATTCCAAATGATAAAAAGCTTTTCTTAGCAATGATTTCACATACATTGTCTTTGAACTTAGGATTAATCCACAATAATATCATAATTATTATGAATGAAAGAACTAGAGCAGATATTAAATTTGATACTATACTCCATATTTTTACTGAACTATCTATTGGTTGAATAGCATTATATGTAATTTCTCCTCCAATTGAATTTTCATTGATTTGAGCTTCATTAATGGAAGAATAAGTCAAGTTGCCTACGACTATTGGTTCATCTTTTTCAGCAATTTTTAATGTATTTGTAGCAATATATGCATCACGAGATATCTTACCACTTAAAGAAACACTGTCTGAAGTTAAATATAAATTTCTTGCAATTATGCTCTTTTCAGATAATTGGAAGTTATCAGACATTGCATATATATCAGAAACTATACCAGAAACCGTCATATTAGAAGACAATGCAAAAACGTTTCCATGGATAATTGCACTTTCTTCAATGGTTAAATTGCTTGCAAAAACAAAAAGGTCCCCATTTATTTCTCCTGAAACATTAACTGTTTGACCATATGCAAATACGTTTCCATCTACAACTTGAGAAATATCAAGATTTACATCAAATAAATATAAATCTGAATCTACAAATTCGTAGTCTGTTTCATATGATGCTAAGATATCCTCTTCAGGTGAAGAAATATCAGCTGCATCTATAAGTTCATCATCAGCAGACTGAGAAATAGTTTCGTTTACAACTGTTGAGCCTTCAACTTCATTTTCAACAACATGTGATACTACATTATCTGCTGCAGTACTATTTCCACCTGTGCTGCTAGAAGTATTACCAACAGAATTATTTCCATCAGTAGTATTTGAAACAGAAACGATATTATCAGATGATGTTACACTGTCTGGTGATGTGTTATCTGTTGCAGCCACTGTGTTAGAAAGAGTAACAAATAATATTAGAAAAACTGCTAATATTATTTTACTAAGTTTAGTTTTCAAAAAAATCCCTCCTCATAAAATATGCTTGAAAATATTAACATATTTTTATAAAATTATATGATAATCATATAATTTTGAAGAGTCTTTGTCAATAATAACAGGTAAAAAACTTTTTAACTAGAAATTATCTTTTTTTCAGAATAGTATACGCACTCTTTATTAGAAGAAATCTTTTGAATTTGTACATTTTCTAGATGGCATTTTCCATCTATTTGATATTTACAATTACACGAACAATTTATATTTGTCAAAATAAAACCACCCCATAATAAATATTATGGAGCAGTTTTTACAAACTATACTATTAAAAAATTTTTATGTTTCAGCAGTTTGAAGTTTATTTCTGATTTAAATAATATTCACAGAATTTGTTAACAGGGCATTCATCACATTTTGGGGAACGAGCAGTACAAATTGCTCTACCATGATAAATAAGCAAATGATTTATATCTTTTAAATATTCATATGGGAATAGTTTTAATAAATCCTGCTCAATTTTTTCAGGCGTAGATTCTTTCGAAAAACCAATCCTGTTGGAAAGTCTTTTGGCATGAGTATCTACAGCAATACCTTGAGGTTTATTGAAAGCTTCAAGCATAACAACATTTGCTGTTTTCCTACCAACTCCAGGCAAAGTAAGAAGCTCTTCCATTGTTTGTGGAACTTCGCCACCATAATCTTCCAGAATTTTCTTTGCTGTAAGTTTAATATTTTTAGCCTTGTTTTTATAAAATACACAAGGATGTATTAAAGTTTCTAATTCTTCTAAAGGAATTTTATCAAAATCTTCAGGAGTAGAATATTTGCAAAAGATAGATGGAGTTGTCTTATTTACTCTCTCATCAGTACATTGTGCAGAAAGAATAACTGCAACAAGCATTTCAAAAGGAGTAGTAAAATCAAGACTACATTTGGCATCTGGATAAGCGTTTTTTAAGATATCAATAATATTAATTGCTTCATTTTTTTTCATCATATAATTACCTCACAAAGTGTTTTAAAAAATTTATAGTATATATAATTTTATAAATTTTTTTCTTTAAACATTTATTATTCAAATTAATAAACTCTAAATAAAAATTTAGAAAAATTTAATTCTATCCGAAACTTAATGTCCTTTAAATTATATCATGATTATGTAAAAAAGCAAGACAAAAGTAGGCATAAAAAGGTAACAAATAAATTTGATGCCTAATATAATATATAAAAGATGGGAGGTAATAAAAATGTGTAGACTATTAAAGAAAACACTAGCAGTATGCTTAAT
>CALXEU010000078.1 GCA_944387395.1 uncultured Clostridia bacterium
ATGCTTCTATTTGCTCTTGTTTTAACGGTATTTGTAAATTTAAATATTTGTTTATAAATTTTACTGCCTCATTTTTATCTGAAAATATATCTTTAAATAATTTATCATGTATTTGGTGCTTTTTAGATGTTTCTTTAATTTCATTTGTTATTATATACTTAGTTTTATCTTCTTTTAATAAGAAAATTTTTTGCTTATTCTCTAATTCATATTTGTAATTAAAACACTTTATTGTAGTTCCATCTTTTCTTTTAAGTCCAGTTTCTATATATTGGGGAGTTTCGTCATAGGTTATGTTGGTATATTTTTTCGTTTCTATACACATTCCTTCTTTCTTTATTTTAGTATATATTTACTTATAAGTCAATATGCATGTCATAAATAATTTATATTAATTTTGTAGTTTTATTATTATTTTGTTCTTAACTCTTTTGGAATTTTATTTAGATTTAAGTAATTTAGAAATTAATCATCAAATATTTGAATGAAATTTGTAAGATTATTATATTAACATATTTTATTAAAGTCAAGAATAATCATGTGCCAAATTTCGACGTTTTAATATCTTTTATTTTATTATTAAATAATAAAATAATACTAAAATTATCTAAGTGGTAAAGCTACCATAAGAAAATCTTAGTATTTAATAATTATCTTATAATGGAATTAATAAAATACATAACTTTTTATAAAATTTTATTAAAATAACTACAATCTACTAATTGAATTTTTATTTTAAATTATTTACAAATTCTTTAAATTTTTCTCCTCTTTCCATAAAATTTTTAAAAGCATCTAAACTTGCACTTGCAGGAGAAAGTAATACAACATCACCAGGTTTAGACATTTTGAAAGCTGTTTGTACCGCTTCTTTTAAATCTATACAATGTAATATTTCTATTTGTTTATTATATGTTTTTAATGCTTCTTTTGTTGCATTCTCAATTTTTTCCGAAGTTGGACCAGTTAGAATTAATGTTCCAACTTTCTTGGCAATAGTCTCTCCTATTTCTTTATAGTCTAAGCCTTTATCTGATCCTCCAGCAAGCAGAACTATATTTTCATCAAACGCATTTAGTCCTGCTATTGTACTTGCTGGACTTGTTCCTATAGAATCATTGTAGTATTTTACTCCATTTAAGCTACGAACAAATTCTAGTCTATGCTCAACTCCTTTGAAATTTTTAATTGCTTCTATCTGTTGTTCAGAAGTTGCGATAGATTGAGTTGCAGCAAGAGCTGCGCATATATTTTCGTAGTTATGTATTCCTCTTAATTTAATATCTTCTTTTTTTATTATATCTTTGCATTCTCCATTTATGCTTTGTTCTATTACAGCTTGCTTCGTATCATAAAAATATCCATTTTCTAATTTCTTTTTACTGCTAAAAAATCTTACTTCTCCCTTAGCTTCACTTGCAAAGTTTGAAGTGATTTCATTATCACTATTTAATATAACAACTCCATCTTTATTTTGATGTAAAAATATATTCTTCTTTGCTTGTTTATATTCTTCATAACTTTTATGTACATTTAGATGGTCGGGATATATATTTGTTACTACAGATATATTTGGGCTAATTTCCATTCCCATTAATTGAAAACTACTTAGTTCTAATATTACTAAATCTTGTGGTTTCATTTCATTTATTTTAGTAAATATTGGTTTTCCAATATTTCCTCCTAAGAAACATTTATATCCTGCTTTTTTTGCAATTTCATAAATTAGAGATGTAGTAGTTGTTTTTCCTTCTGTTCCTGTTACTCCAATTATTTTGCAAGGCGCAAGTTTAAGTACCATTTCTATTTCTGATGTTAAAATGCTACCTTTTTCTACTTCTCGTAAAAATTCTGGAGTTGTTGGTAATGCACTTGGTGATCTAAATATTAAATCAAATCCTTTTAACATACTTAAATTATCAGTTCCAATTTCGACTTCATATCTATATTTATTTATCTTTTCCATTATTTCTTCTGTAAGAGAGTTATTGCTAAAAATAGTTACCTTTGCGTTTTTATCATAAAAGTAATCTAATAAAGGAAGGTTACTTACTCCCATTCCTATTATTGCGATTTTTTTATTTTCTAAAAATTTATTAAACTCTTCTAACTTTTCATTAATGTATTCCATTTTATATAATTCCTTTCCATACACATTAGTTTTAAATATTTATAAGTTTATATATTTTAAAACTTTTTTAGCAGATTCTTCTGCAGATTTACATTCGGTTACATCTAAAGTTATTGTCTTTTCTGATTTGTCATAAAATCCAGATTTTTGCTGCAGATTGTCTCTTTCTTGTATTTCTTTTTTTAATTCTTCTCTTGTTATTTTTTCTTTTGAGTATTGATTTAATTTTCTATCTACTCTAGTATCTAAGTCGGCAGTTATAAAGAAGTGATAATCTACTTCTGGATATATTCTAACTATATCTCTTCCTGATATTATTAAATTATATTCTTTTTTGTATTGTTCTATTAATGTTTTTGCAAATGAATAGAATTTTGAGTTGTCAGCATTTAATGCTACTTTAGAAACTAACAAAGAGTTTTCTGTTGATTGTAGATTATCTTCGTCTATTTCAATTCCATTAACATATACCACACTTTCATTATTTTCTATTTTAAGTGTAACTTTTAGCATTTCCATCATATTCTTTATATCAAAAATCTTTTCGCTTGCATTGTTCGTTGATAATAATTTTTTTATATCTAATCCAGATTTTGCTATTGCATATACTATTCCTCTGTATAAGTTTCCTCCGTGTAGTATTATACTATTTGGAATTAATTTTAAAAGTTCTCTACATAATGAAGTTTTACCTGAACCAACTTCTCCTTCTATTCCTATTGCTATATTTTTCATAATATTCTAATCTCCTTTTTTTCCTATACGTTTTGAATTATATCATTTTCTTTTATGACAGTCAATAAAAGACCTACTTAGGAGCTACGAAAATTTCATAGTTCCTTTGAAAAGTTTTGAATATTTTTGTTAATTTTGTTAATACTAGAACTAATAAGATTGGAGGTGCATCTTATATGGCAAAGAATAAGGATACAAAGAAAAATAAAAACAATAATTCTAAAAATCCAAATACAAATCAAAATACAAACAATAATCAAGAAAATAAATAACAATATTTTTCTTTTTAGTTTTATACAAGAAAGGGTGCCCATTTGGACACCCTTGTATTATTATTCTAGATATTTCTTTAAGAATTTACCAGTATAACTTTTTTCATTTTTGCAAATTTGCTCTGGAGTTCCTACACAAAGCACAGTTCCTCCTTTGTCTCCACCTTCTGGTCCTAAGTCAATTATGTGGTCACATGTTTTTATTAAGTCCAGATTGTGTTCAATTACAATTATTGTGTTTCCTGTATCTACTAATCTTTGCAATATATCCACTAATCTATGAACATCTGCTATATGAAGTCCTGTAGTTGGTTCATCTAATATATACAAAGTTTTTCCAGTTGCTTTTTTTGAAAGCTCAGTTGCTAGCTTAACCCTTTGTGCCTCTCCTCCAGATAAAGTTGTTGAAGGTTGTCCAAGTTTTATATAACCTAATCCTACATCATATAAAGTTTGGATTTTATTTTTTATTCTTGGTTGATTTTCAAAGAATGTTAATGCTTCTTCTACTCTCATATCTAGTACATCTGATATAGTCTTTCCTTTATATTTTACTTGTAATGTTTCACTATTATATCTTTTTCCATGGCACACTTCACAAGGCACATATATGTCTGATAAAAAGTGCATTTCTATTTTTAAAACACCATCTCCTGAACATGCCTCACATCTTCCTCCTGGGACATTAAAACTAAATCTACCTTTGTCATATCCCCTCATCTTTGCATCACTTGTTTCTGCAAATAAATCTCTTATAATATCAAACACACCTGTATAAGTTGCAGGATTTGAACGAGGTGTTCTTCCAATTGGTGATTGGTCTATATTTACTATTTTATCTATGTTTTCTAGTCCTTTTACTTCTTTGCATTTTCCTGGTTTTTCATTTGAGCCATTAATATCTCTTGCAATAGTTTTATATAATATTTCATTTACCAATGTTGATTTACCAGATCCTGAAACTCCTGTTACACATATAAATTGTCCTAATGGGAATTTTACACTAATATTTTTTAAATTATGTTCTGTAGCCCCAATTATTTGAATTGATTTACCATTTGATTTTCTTCTATGCTTTGGAATTCTTATTTGTTTTCTTCCACTTAAGTAATCACCTGTAATAGAGCCTTCTACAAGTTTTATTTCTTCTGCAGTTCCTTGAGCCATTACATTTCCTCCATGTACACCTGCTCCCGGTCCAATGTCTATTACCTGATCTGCTGCATACATTGTATCTTCATCATGTTCTACAACAATTACAGAATTTCCTAGGTCTCTTAATTTTTTTAATGTTGCTATTAATTTATCATTGTCTCTTTGATGCAAACCTATACTTGGTTCATCTAAAATGTATAATACGCCTGTAAGTCCTGCACCTATTTGAGTTGCAAGTCTTATTCTTTGTGCTTCTCCTCCAGATAAAGAACCTGCTGGTCTTGATAATGTTAGATAATCTAGTCCTACATCTATTAAAAATTGTAGTCTTTTATTCAACTCATCCATTATTTGACTAGATATTAGTCTTTGTGTTTGATTTAGTTCTACACTGTTTATATAATCTTTTATTTTATCTATAGATAAATTTGTTAATTCGTGAATATTTAAATTTCCAACTTTTACAGATAGGCTTTCTTTTCTTAACCTTGTACCATTACATTCTAGACAAGGAGATTCGCTCATATACATTTCATAAAAAGACCTCATTCCATTTGATTTTGTTTCATTGTGGCGTCTTTCAAGAGTTGGTATAACTCCTTCAAATGGAGCTGTAAATTTTCTTGTTCCAGCAGGCGATGTATATTCAAAGTTTATTTCTTCGCTTCCCGTACCATATAATATTTTTTCTAAGAACTCCCTTGGTAATTTTTTTATTGGAACATCTTTTATTTTCACTCCATAATGCTTTGCAATGCTTTCAAAATACATTTTTGCCATTGTGTCGCCTTTTTTCATTGTGCTTGCACCAAAGGCCTTAACTCCATCATAAAGAGTTTTGTTTTTATCTGGAATAATTAAATCCTCGTCTATTCTCATTAAATAGCCTATTCCAGTGCATGACGGACAAGCTCCAAATGGGTTATTAAATGAAAACATTCTTGGTGTTAGTTCTTCAAAGCTAATTCCACAATCAACGCATGCATAATTTTGACTATATATTTTTTCTTCTTGTCCAGGTATGTCTATAGATACAATATTGTTTGCATATTTCATAGCTGTTTCTACAGATTCAGTTAGTCTTGAACGAATTCCATCTTTTATAATTAGTCTATCAACTACTAATTCTACATTGTGCTTTTTCTTTTTGTCTAGTTTAATTTCGTCCTCACCTAATTCATACATTTCTCCATCTATTCTAATACGCACAAATCCTGATTTTTGGAAGTCTTCGAATTGCTTTGTAAACTCCCCTTTTCTTCCTCTAACAACTGGTGCTAATACTTGAATTCTTGTTCCTTCTTCTAAGGTTAATATATTATCTATAATTTGGTCTATTGTTTGTTTTTCTATCTTTTTCCCACAATTTGGACAATATGGTACACCAATTCTTGCATATAGCAATCTTAAATAATCATATATTTCTGTTACTGTTCCTACTGTAGAACGAGGATTTTTTGATGTTGTCTTTTGGTCTATTGAAATTGCTGGAGATAATCCTTCTATTGATTCTACTTCTGGCTTTTCCATCATTCCTAAAAATTGCCTTGCATATGAAGATAAACTTTCTACATATCTTCTCTGTCCTTCTGCATATAAAGTATCAAACGCAAGTGATGACTTTCCTGACCCAGAAAGTCCTGTTATTACTACTAATTTATTTCTTGGTATAGTTAAATTAATATTCTTTAGATTATGTTCTTTTGCTCCTTTTATAATAATATTATCATTCATTTATATACCTTCCCTATTAAATTTATAATCTTAAATCTTTTATATTATATCAAACATTTGTTTAGAATGCAAGTTTATTTTTGTATATAATTAAGAATACCCCTAGCTCGCCCAAAAGGGCTTGCCAGGGGTGGAGCGGTTACCTTACCAGTCCTCCTTTATGGTTTTGTATATTACCATTCCGATTAATATCACCAATAGGCTTGGAGCCATCAAAAGATTGTGTGTTCCAAAAACACCTTTGGTATATCTCGGGTATGCACCCGATGAGAACTGAAGAACATTTAAAATGTAATCTTCTCGATCCCGCCATTCCTTATAGTCTCTGAGTCCTACAAGGATTGAAGTTACAAAATAAATAATCAGTCCTACAATTATGACTCATTCGAAAATAGT
>CALXEU010000079.1 GCA_944387395.1 uncultured Clostridia bacterium
GTGTCTTGTGATATACATTATTAATTTAAAAAAATTAATAAAAATTTTAATATTAAATTTTCGTTACAAAACTATTACTATGGGTGGATTTGATAAAATTTTACATTAAAAACCATTATCTAGTAACGATTTTAATGTTACTGTTCATTATTATCTAATTAATAAATAGTTTTTCTTTGTTCTTTATATTTTTTAAATAAGTCTATACACTCTTCTCTATCTATCTGTTTTAAATTTAATAAATCTTGTTTCTTACCTTCTAAATACTCATAAATAATGTCATCACGAAATCCAATGTTTCCAGCATCTTCTCTTGTACATGCATAATATACGTCTTTTATATTTGACCATATAATTGCTGATAAACACATAGGGCATGGCTCACATGATGTATATAAAATATATTCCGATAAATCATATGTACCAAGTTTTTCACATGCTTTTCTTATTACTGTTATTTCTGCATGAGCAGTAGGGTCATTGCTAACTAATACCATGTTATTTCCTGTTGCTATTATGTTACCGCTCTTGTCTGTAATTACTGCTCCAAATGGTCCTCCTTCATTTTTATTTGAACCTTGCATAGCACATTCATTTGCTATTTTCATAAATTTATTCATATGATCCTCTCCTTTTTCCTACTTATTTTTTGCTAGTATATCATAAAGTATATGTTTATACAAGAAAAAGCGACATAGTCGCCCTTTATCTTTAATCTTCTACTAAATCGCCTTTTACTACTGTTCCAGTATTGTTTGTTGCTATTGAATCATCTATATTTGTGCAAGATGATGTATAATTTACTACTAAATTTTCTCCACTGTAGCGTGCTGTGTTTCCAAACATACCTTTATAGCTTATTGGAGTTGCTTTTATCGTAATAGTCCCTTTTAATTTATAACACCCATTGAAAATTCCATAACTGTTTTGATTTCCAGTATCTGTTACATTTTTTGGTATAGTAAAATTAATAGGTAATGTTTCCAAATTATTACAGCTCCAAAACATTGCTGTCATATTAGTAACACTGTCTGGAATAATAAATGTATCTGGTATGGAAACTAATTCTTTACAACTCCAAAACATACTTTGCACATTTGTAACTCCATTTGGTATAATAAATGATTCCGGAATAGTTACTATATTTGTGGTTGAAAACATTCCTTGTAAATTGGTAGCAGAATTAGGAATTGTGAATCCTTCTTCAATTTCTGTGATTCTTATATTGTTAAATACATTATAAAAATTTGTTGCTATTGAACAATTTTTAAATAAATCTGCTGGAATTTTTTCTGTTAAACCACTACATCCACTAAATGCCTCCTGAAATGAATTAACATTTAAACAATTGGTAAACAAATCTTTTGGTATTTCTCCTGTTAAACTATTACAATTAGTGAATAATCTAAACATGGTCGTACAATTAGAAAATAATCCATCTACATTTGGTGATGGTATGTTTCCAGTTAAATTACTACAATTGCAAAAGTTTATTGTTTCTACATTAGTATTCCCCCATTGTATTATTCTAGTTATATAATCTTTGCTTTCACTAATGGTATAGAAAGACCAATTAGGCATATTTCCTGATATTTTTATTGTGTATGTTCCTGCTTTTGTGTATGTGTGAGTTGGTCTTGCTTTAGTGCATTTTTCTGTATCTAAATTTCCATCTCCATTATCATCTGCTCCCCATTCTATTGTTATATTAGGGGTTTTATTTATTGGTAATGTTATTTGTGTTCCTGCTTCCACTGTCCATTCTGTTATAAATTTTCTTTGTTCTAAGTATTCTTGATCTATTTGTTCTATTGGGTAGCTTTGTACTATATTTCCATCTGCTAGTGTGTACTCTGTTTTTGTTCCTTCTATACTCCATATTTGGTTATTTTTTACGTAGTATAAAGTATCATCTGTAAAATCTACTACAAATGCATCATATAGTTGATATATATTATCTAAATTTGTTATTTCTCCACTATCTATCTGGTTTTGTATATCTTCTTCTTGCTCACTTTTTCCTAACTTAGTTCCACAGTTTAATTCTTCTTTTAAACCGTTTGCTTTTATTATTCCTATTGTTCTATATGTATCTTGCATAAAGCCTTGTGCATAAATTGTTCCTATTAGTTCTTCATTACTCATTTCTCCTGAGTAATCTCCATTTCTTATTCTTTCACCCTCTCCTTGTATTTTATATAAGTCTAATTGTTCTCTTACTTCTGCTAGCGCTGCTTTTATTTCTGCTTCTGATGCATTTTCTATTAATCCGTTATTTCCTGTAAGTAGCGCTACACTTATTCCTGCTAGTATTAATAATATAACTATTGTAACTACTAAAGCTATTATTGTAATTCCTTTTGTTTCTTTTAGTTTTGCTAATTTTATCATTTTTCATCTTTCCTTTCCGTTTTCTTTAAGTATTTAACTAGTCCACTGCTTCCCGACTATCAAAATCTTTAAGTATGAAACTTAAAGATTTTTAAAGCAATTTTTGATGTATTTTATATAACTGTATTACTTCCATATAATTTTTCAATTTCTACTTTATCTTTTTTAATTTTATTCATGATATTACTAAAAGGTTGTTTTTGGTAAAGCATCGCTTCATATAA
>CALXEU010000080.1 GCA_944387395.1 uncultured Clostridia bacterium
TATTTACAACAATTAGCGGAACTATAATGGCAATAATGCATTATGAGTATGCAATAGCATTTCTAACATTTATTATATCAAATATCTTAATAGGACTAAGCAATGCAATTGCAAGAGGAAATGGAAAGATAAAATTATATTCATTAAGCAATTTTATTTTAGGAGCATCAACAATAGTGCTGAATGTACTATTTATAGCAGTATTCAAATGGGGAGCAGAAGGACTACTTTGGGCAAACACAGTTGCAAATACTGCAACAGCACTTTTCATATTTGCTAAATTAAAATTAAGAAAATATATAAATAAAAAATCTCTAAGTAGAAGAACTCTTACTCAAATGATAAAATACTCAATACCATTAGTGCCAAACAATTTATCATGGGTAATTATAAGTTTATCAGATAGACTTATGCTTACATGGATTGCTGGAACAGATGCTAACGGAATTTACTCTATAGCAAATAAATTTCCTAACATAGTCTACACATGCTACGGATTTTTCTCAACAGCATGGAAAGAATCAGCAGCAAAAATACTAAAAGAAGAAAATAAAGGAGCATATTACAATAGTATATATAAGGATGTAAAAAACTTCTTAAAAGCTATAATATTAGGACTAATTGCAATAATGCCATTTGCATTTCCAATACTAATAGACTCAAGTTACAATAATGCATATATATACATACCAATATTAATAATATCAATATATTACACTAATATGTCTAATTTTTATGGAGGAATATTTTCAGCGTATAAAAATACCAAAATAATGGGAGGAACAACAATTGTTGCTGCAATTATAAATATTCTAATAAACCTTATATTTATTAAAACATTCGGAATATATGCAGCAGTATTTTCTACACTAATATCAAACATGGTGGTTTATATGTATAGAAGATATAAATTAAGAGAATATGTAAAATTAAGAGAAAATTTTAAATTTTTATTCTGGATATTACTTATTATAACACTAATATCATATTACTATAATAACTTAATAACAAATATAATCACATTTATAATAGTATTAATTTACTGTATTTATACAAATAGAAACTTTATAAAATCAGTAATAAAACCAATAATAAAAAAACAAAAGGGAGTAGCTTAAAAACTACTAACCAACATCACGGCCATTAAGGCATGGTTAGTAACCTAAATGGTTAGCAAGACTTTTAAAAAGAAATATCATGCAAAATTTGCAAAATATCTTTTAAAGTCTTGTTTTTTTGTATATAATAAAAACGAATAAAAAAGAAAGGAAGTTAGTTTTAAAATCTAACAAAAGGTAAAAAGTATGGAAAAAAATTGGTTTAATAAATCTATTGATGAAACAATTCAAAATCTAGATACAAATAAGACCTCAGGATTAACTGAGCAAGAAGTAAGTAAAAGACAAAACGAACACGGATATAATGAATTAAAAGAAGGAAAAAAGAAAAGTTTTATAATAAAATTTCTAGAACAATTTAAAGATTTTATGATTATTGTATTAATCATAGCCGCAATAATCTCTGGAATAGTAGGCTACATAGAAGGAGAAGGAATAACAGACTCAATAATTATAATGATAGTAGTTGTAGTTAACGCAATAATAGGAGTTGCACAAGAAAATAAAGCAGAAAAATCACTAGAAGCATTAAAAAAATTAAGTAGTTATTCAAGTAAAGTTATAAGAAATGGAAAACTAAATGTAGTCCCTTCAAGAGAATTAGTACCAGGAGATCTTGTGGTTCTAGAAACAGGAGATTTTGTTCCAGCAGATATAAGAATAATAGAGGCAATAAACTTAAAATCACAAGAAGCCTCATTAACAGGAGAATCAGTTCCTGTAGATAAAATAGCAGATACCATAGCAGAAGAATCTGTTGGAATAGGTGACAGAGTAAATATGCTTTTTTCTTCAAGTTTAATAACATATGGTAGAGGAAAAGGTATTGTAGTTGAAACTGGAATGAATACAGAAGTTGGTAAAATAGCTGGAATATTAAACGAAACAGAAAAATCAGAGACTCCACTTCAAAGAAAATTAAACAAATTAGGAAAAGTTTTAGGTGTAGCCTCACTTGCAATATGTGCATTAATTTTTGTAATAGGATTATTATATGGAAAAGAACCTCTAGATATGTTTATGACGGCAGTAAGTTTAGCGGTTGCAGTAATTCCAGAAGGACTAGTTGCTATTTCTACTATAGTACTTGCAATTGGAGTTCAAAGAATGGTAAAAAGAAATGCAATAGTAAAAAAACTACCAGCAGTAGAAACTCTTGGAAGTGCAACTGTAATATGTTCAGATAAAACAGGAACACTTACCCAAAATAAAATGACTGTTCAAAAATTATTTTTTAATAATAAAACATATGAAATAGAAAAAATTAATACAAAAAACATAGAAAATGAATTAGATAAATTAGTTAAAATTTCAATGTTATGTAATGACACTAAAATAAGCTCTGATAAAAAGTTAACAGGAGATCCAACAGAAACAGCCTTAGTAGACATGGGGCTAAAGTTAGATTTTTCGCCTGAATTAAGTAAAGAGACACCAAGAGTTAAAGAATTTCCATTTGACTCAGATAGAAAATTAATGACAACAGTACACAAAATTAATGACAAGAAGTATGTAGTTTATACAAAAGGTAGAGTAGATGAACTTTTAGCAAGATGTAAAGGTTATATTATCAATGGAGAAATAAAAGAAGATTTAAATTTATATAGAAATGAAATTGAAAAAAATAATGATGAAATGGCAGAAGCTGCTTTAAGAGTTCTTGCAATGGGATATAAAGAAATAGACCATGAACCAACAGATGAAGAAATGAAAAATATAGAAGAGAATTTAATATATGTTGGAATGGTTGGAATGATAGATCCTCCAAGACAAGAAGCAAAAGAGGCTGTAGAAAAATGCAAAACAGCAGGAATAAAAACAGTAATGATAACAGGAGATCATAAGACAACAGCAGTAGCAATAGCAAAGCAACTAGGAATTCTAGAAGAAGGAATGGAAGCAGTAACAGGTAGCCAGCTTGAGCAAATGAGCCAAGAAGAGTTAGTTAAAAGAGTATCTAATATTAGAGTATATGCAAGAGTTTCACCAGAGCATAAAGTAAGAATTGTAAAAGCATGGCAAGCGAGAGGTGAAATAGTTGCAATGACGGGAGATGGAGTAAATGATGTACCAGCACTAAAAACATCAGACATTGGTTGTAGTATGGGAATTGTAGGAACAGATGTCGCTAAAGAAGCAGCAGATGTAATTTTAACAGATGATAATTTTGCAACAGTAGTTTCTGCAGTAGAAGAAGGAAGAAGAATTTACGATAATATACTAAAATCAATACATTTCTTGTTATCTAGTAACGTAGGAGAAGTTATAGTACTATTTATAGCAATATTAATAACTCCACTACTTGCAAGTAAGTTTAACATTCCAATAAATATAATAGAGCCACTATTACCAATCCACATTCTATGGATAAACCTAGTAACAGACTCACTTCCAGCATTAGCACTTGCATTTGATCCAGCAAATAGTGATATAATGAAAAGAAAACCATTAAAGACAAATCAAGGGATATTCACAAAAGGAATGACATGGAGAATAATATATCAAGGAATTATGATAGGATTACTTACACTTGCAGCCTTTATAATAGGCCTTGCAACTCCTAATGTTCCTAGCATAGAAGGACTAACAGAAGCGGAAGTAAGAGTTGAAATAGGGCAAACAATGGCATTTACAGTGCTAGCTTTCTCAGAATTAGTACATGTATTCAATATTAGAAACAATAAAAAATCAATCTTTAAAACAGGAATTGGAGGAAATAAAACACTCTTCTATGCACTAGGAGCTTCAGCATTGCTTATGTTAATAATATTAGCAGTACCAGCCTTAAGAGCAATATTTAGTATACCAGTGTTACCAGTTGAAAATATTATTGAAATATTTGTGCTTGTATTTATGCCAATTATTATAGTAGAATTATTTAAGTTATTAAAAATCAATGGAAAATAAAGAAAAATTTATAATATACACTAAAACCATTATTGTAAATTTATTTTGATTGTGCTAAAATAATGAAAACGACGAGGAAATAGAAATGTATGATTTAGTTATTGTAAGAAAACTTAATAAAAAAAAGGTTGCCCTAGTAATAATAATAGCAATATTGTTAGTGAGTATACCAACAATATTAGGGATAAAAGTAGCACAAACAAAAGAAGAAGCAAGACAAGAAATTGCAAGAAAAGAAGAGGAAGAAAAACAAGCAAATTTAATTTTGCAACAACAAATAGCAGAACAAGAGGAAGCAGAAAAGCAAGCTCAAATTGAATTGTATACACAAAAAACAAGTCAATTATTTACAGAAGAACAGCAAAATAATATTCTAAACATATATAATTCAGATACAAAAAGAGTATTTTTAACTTTTGATGATGGACCATCTGAAAGTGTAACTCCACTTATATTAGATGTATTAAAAGAACAAAATGTAAAAGCTACATTCTTTGTACTGGGAAATAACGTTGAAAATTATCCGGAAATTGTAAAGAGAGAATTTGAGGAAGGGCACTATATTGCAAATCATGGCTATTCACATAAAAGTTCTGTAATATATTCCTCTCCTCAAGCTGTCTTAGATGAATATAACTATGCAGAAGAAAAAATAAGAAATGCATTAGGTATTACAAATTACCACTCTAATATATTTAGATTCCCTGGAGGATCAAATGGAGGATATTATCACGATTTAAAACAAGAAGCAAAAGCACTCCTTCGAAGTAATGGAATTGTACATTTAGACTGGAATAGTTTAAGTAGAGATGCAGAAGGTGTAAATACTAAAGAAGGATTAATGCAAAATATTATAGAAACATCATCTAAGTATAATAATGTAGTTGTATTAATGCATGATTCTGCAGATAAAATATTAACATATGAAGTTTTAACAGATGTAATAAATTATTTTAGAGAAAACGGATATGAATTTAAAAATATTTATGACATAATATAAATTTAGAATACAACTAAAAAGGGGGAAAACTTTGAACGAATTTGACTGTATTATAATAGGAAGTGGTCCTGCTGGAATCACTTCAAGCATTTATATAAAAAGAGCAGGTTTTAAAGTACTAATAATATCCAAAAACGAAAGTTCTCTAACAAGAACAGAAAAGATAGAAAACTATTATGGGTTTGAAGAACCAATTAATGGAAAAAAATTAAACGATGATGGAATAAAGCAAGCAAAAAGATTAGGAGTTGAATTTTTAGAAAAGGAAGTAGTTAGTATAAAATATGAACAAGACGGGTTTGAAGTAATAACAGCAAACCAATCTCCAAGTAAAAGATATATAGCAAAAAATATTGTCATTGCAACAGGAGTGAATAGACAAACTCCAAAGATAAAAGGAACAAAAGAATATGAAGGAAAAGGAATAAGCTACTGTGCTGTATGTGATGCAGCATTTTACAGAAACAAAGATGTAGCGGTTTTAGGAAATGGAGAATATGCGATAGGCGAAATAGAAGAATTGCTACCAGTTGCAAAATCCGTAACAATGCTGACAAATGGAAAAGATTATATTGAAAACAGAAAAATCAATAATAAGCTAAAAATAAATCAAAAAAGGATACGAGAATTTAGAGGAACAGAAAAAATCGAAGAAGTAGAATTTGAAGACAACTCTACACAAAAAATAAGTGGAGTGTTTATTGCGCAAGGCATTGCGGGAAGTATGGAATTAGCAAGAAAAATAGGAGCAAGAACAGAAAATAATCATATAATTGTAAATGACAGAATGGAAACTACAATACCAAATGTATATGCATGTGGAGATTGTACAGGTGGAATTTTGCAAATTTCAAAAGCAGTTTATGAAGGTACCGTTGCGGGACTTGAAATAATTAATAAATTAAGAAATAAGGAGGAAATTTAAAATGAGTGAAGTAGTATTAACAAGCAAAAATTATGTAGAGGAGGTAGAAAAATCTACAATACCAGTACTGATAGATTTTTGGGCAACATGGTGTGGACCTTGTAGAGCAATGATGCCAGTTGTAGAACAAATAGCAAAAGAATATGAAGGAAAGATAAAGGTATGTAAGGTAAATGTTGATGAAGAACAAGATTTAGCAGAAAAGTTTGAAATAATGAGTATACCAACATTTGTTGCTATAAAAAATGGTAACATAATAGGAAAAAGTTTAGGAGTACAAAGTAAAGAAGAGATTTTAAGTTTAATAAAATAAAGAAAAAAATACAATAATCAACAAAAAGGAAAAAATATGAAAAATAGTTACAATTATTCTGAAATAAGATTTGTAATTTTAGAAAGGAATACGAGAAGAAATGAAAGATAAACTAGGAATGTCATTCATAAAAATACTTATGATCGTTGTAATACCATTAATGTTAGCCGGAATAATAATAGAAATATTATTAATAACAGATGTTGTAAAAACAGAAATTGCAGTAGAACAAAATGAACAAGCGGAAGAAAACAATAAATTAATTGAGAATGCAATACAAAATGAAGTAGATAATTCACAACAGGATGATGAGCCAGTACCAGAATTACCTCAAACTGAAGGAACAAAGCCTTATTTTCCAAGTCTTGAATTTGCTCAAGTTGAAGGGACGGATTTAACAACAGGTCTTGTAATTGAAGATTCTAATAAAAATCAATATGTTTGGATAGAAGTACCAAATGATGGAACAGGACCTGATTATTCTGCAGTAACAAGTAATACTGATTATGAAAATATAAAAAATGCATTAAAATTATACACTACCGATTATAGTTCTTATGGTGCAACAGGAGAGGATTCTTGGAGAGCAGATTGTGGAATATCTAGTGAGGAAGAATATAACCAACTATATAATACAATGTTACAGAGCGTATACGAAAATGGTGGATTTTACATAGGTAGATACGAAACAGGAGTTGACATTGCAGATAGCGTAAGTGAAGTAATACCAGATACAACAAATACTGTAAATAACTCTTCATCTAGAAATAAAACAAAAAATAATAATATTGTAGAAGAAAAAAGCTATAGCATAACAATAACTGGATCTACAAATGAGACACCAGCAATAAGAGCAAATATATATCCATATAGTAATATTACATGTAGTCAAGCTCAAAAACTAGCAAGTAAAATGAGCTCAGGGGATTATACAAGTAGTCTGATGTTTGGTTTGCAATGGGATTTAGTTCTTAAATATTTAGAAACTAAAGGAATTGAAAATGGAAAGACACTTGCAACTATGCAATCAGAACTAAGAGCAAATAGTACTGATTGGGGAAATTATCAAAACACAATTTATAGTATACAAAATCAACTTGCAAAATATTCACTAGACAATGGTGTAACATGGAAATATGCTCCATATGCAAAAACTGCTTCAGGAAGTGTTTTGTTAACAACTGGGGCAAATGATAATTTTTATAAAATGAATATATATGATTTAGCAGGTAATGTTTGGGAATGGACTCTAGAAAATAGCTCACATGCATATAGAGGTGGAGGATATTCGGACTTTGGATTCTTCTCTGCTGCTGTTAGAAATGAAGATCAAACTTCAGAAATACCTGAAATACCAAATGTAAATGGAATACAGGGAAATACTACAACAAATGAAGCAAAAGCAGGATTTAGAGTTACTATATTTTAGTAATAAAAGAAAGGTTAAAAAATGCCAAAGGTAAGTATAATAGTTCCAATATACAATGTAGAAAAATATTTAAGTAAATGTATAGAATCACTAATTAATCAAAAATTAGAAGACATACAAATAATTTTAGTAAATGATGGCTCTAAAGATTCTTCTGGTAAAATTGCAAAAGAATATAGTCAAAAATACCAAGAAAAGATTATATATTTAGAAAAAGAGAATGGTGGATTATCTAGTGCAAGAAATTATGGGATAGAATATGCAACGGGAGAGTATATTTCATTTGTCGACTCAGATGACTGTGTAGATATTAATCTATATAAGAATTTAGAAAAATACATGGATGAATCCTATGATATGATTAAAATTGCAATTTTTAAAGTAGATTCTGACGGTAATTTAATTAATAAAAATAAAACTGAATTATTTTTAGAAAAAAGTGGTCAAGAGGCATTTAATATATTATATAAATCAGATGTAATGCTAGAACCAGCATGGGCATATGTGTATAAAAGAGAATTTTGGAATAATAATAAAATTAAATTTTCAGAAGGTAGATGCCATGAAAACTTTAGATTAATTCCAAAAGTCTTACTTAAAGCAAAAAAAGTTGCTTCTACAGACATACAAGGTTATTACTATGTACAATCAGAAAAAAGTATAACAAGAAATCAAAACGAAGAAAAAAAGAAACAGATGTCTAATGACTTAATATACTTTTATGATAAAATAATAGATTCAGCAAAATATATGAAACTAGAGAAAAAAACATTAGAGAATTTAAAAATATATTATACAAATTGTTTATTATTAGAAATAAATAATATACAAAATTCCAAAAATAGAAAAGAATACATACAAGAATTAAAAAACAGAAAAATTACAAAAAACATAAAAGTAAGAAATTTAAAACAACTTATAAAAAGGATAATACTAACAATAAATATAGAATGGTATTTAAAAATAAGAAAAATATAAATTTTATGAAACTAAATGTTAATTTATTCTATTAAAGAAAGGAATATTATGGCAAAAGTAAGTGTAATAGTTCCAATATATAATGTAGAAAAATACATAAGCAAATGCTTAGATTCATTGGATAATCAGACACTAAAAGACATTCAGATAATTCTTGTGAATGATGGCTCAAAGGATTCATCAGGAAAAATAGCAGAAGAATATAGTAAAAAAAATCCTAATAAATTTATTTACGTAAAAAAACAAAATGGAGGACTATCCAGTGCAAGAAATTATGGACTAAGATATGCAACGGGTGAATATCTATGCTTTCTTGATTCAGATGATTATATAGAACCAAATACATATGAGGTAATGTACGAAAAAGCTATTTTAGAAAATAGTGATTATGTAGAATGTGATTTTATATGGGAATATGCAAATAAATCGAAATTAGATATAAGAGTTCTTTATAGTAATAAAAAAGAAATGCTTCAAAATGTTAGAGTAGTTGCATGGAACAAATTAATAAAAAGAGAAATAATAGAAAAAAATAATATTACATTTCCCGAAGGCTTAAGGTATGAAGATGTAGAATTTACATACAAATTAATTCCATATTTAAACAACATGTCCTATGTAGATATGCCATTAATACATTATGTTCAAAGAAATAATTCAATAGCACGTATGCAAAATGAGAAAACTGCTGAAATATTTTGTGTTTTAGATAGAGTAATAGAGTATTATAAGAAAAATAATATATATGAAGAGTATTTTAAAGAATTAGAATATAACTATGCAAGAATTTTACTTTGCAGTTCCTTAAAAAGAATGTGTCTAATAAAAGATAAGACTAAAAGAAAGGAACTACTAAATAAAAATTGGGAAAAACTTAATAAGCAATTTCCAAGATGGAAGAAAAATTCAATTATAAAAAATGGTAAAAATAATAAATGTAGATATTTAAGAAGTGTAAATAAATATACATATAAATTTTATTGTTTTTTATTAAGCTTTAATTTTCAAAAAATTTAATAAATTGAAAAACTTACTTAAAATAATTAAACAACTGCTCCTACAGATATTCCGCAGACAGGTGCAATACCTTTTATAATTATATTAATGATAGGTATAAGCATTATTGGATTTGTTTCATATAAAAAGTTTAAAAATATAGATAAATAATAAAAAGGGATACATATTAATGTATCCCTAAAATAATGTATAAATCCTATTATTTAATTAGAATATATTAAGAAAGTATAAAGTAACTTTTTACAAAATTCGACATATTATATGATAGGTGAAAAAATATGAAGAATTTAAAAAAAGGAGACATAGTTGTAAGAAAATCTTATGAAAGAGATATAATTTTTATAATAAATAGCATAATTGAAATTAATCATGAAAAGATAGCGATATTAAAAGGATTAACAATTAGAGTAGAGGCAGATAGTCCGTTATATGACTTAGAGCTATTAGACACAAATGAAATATTAAAAAAATTAAATGATTTTGAACAACATTTAGAAAAACAAAAAGAAATAATAATTGCAAAACAGAATACTATAAATCTAAAAAGAAACGATGAAGGATATGGAAAAATCTTGCATCTTGATGGGGATAAGAGATATAGTGAGAAATCTGAGAAGTTTTATAAAAATATGAAACTAAATGTAGTGATAAAGAATATACCAGAAAGTAAGCAACCACTTATGATAACATCTTTGTTAGATAGATATAATCCAGACATATTAGTTGTAACAGGGCATGATGGAATGATAAGAAAAGGTTGTAATTTCAACGATATATATAATTATAGAAACTCTAGATATTTTGTTGAAACTGTAGTTAAAGCAAGAATGTGGGAACAGGGAAAAAACAAAATGGCTATTTTCGCTGGAGCTTGTCAAAGTTATTACGAAGCATTAATAGAAGCAGGAGCAAGTTTTGCATCATCACCAGCTAGAGTTTTAATAGATTTTAAAGATCCATTAATAGTTGCGCAAAAAATTGCAATTACAGATTCTAATGAATATATAACAATAAACAAAATAGTAAATGAATTAAGAGATGGAGAAAATGGAGTTAGTGGAATAGGAACTTATGGAAAAAAGAAGAGTCGATAATTGTTACATTAAAATGTAATATAAATGTAATAAAAGAATAATAATGCCTGAACACTAACACTTGACTAAATTATAGAGTTTTGGTAAACTATGTAGCATTTTGACATAATATGAAAAAAATGGTATAATTTGCTTATCTTAAAGGAGTGGTGGAGCAAAATGATTTATCAAAACGACATTACAAATCTAAAGACAGACATTGGAGAAAAAATAGGACAAAAGGTAATTATAAAAGGATCTTTGGGAAGGAATAGACCATTTGAAAAACAAGCCACATTGGAAAAAGCCTATCCAAGTATTTTTATAGTTAAATATGATGAAAACCAAAGAAATGTTACATATAGTTACACAGATATACTTACGAGAACAGTTGAATTACAAGTGTTTAATGGAGAGTCATATAGTCCGTTAATACCACCAGAAGAAATAGGTAAGAAAAAAAGAAAAGAATATAATATAGGTTAAAAATATTAACGAATTTAAATAAAATCTAGATAAAATTTAAAATTTTATCTAGATTTTATTTAAATTCTTTAATATTTTTAACCTATATTATATTCTTTTCTTTTTTTCTTTCCTATTTCTTCTGGT
>CALXEU010000081.1 GCA_944387395.1 uncultured Clostridia bacterium
CCGAAAATCCAGATAGCTACAATGCAAATTGTTTTTGTTATATCACTTAAAACTATATTTTTAGCTAATAATGCTGTTCCAGCATATACTGTAGTTGTTGATAATATACATCCTATATGTGTTTTTAAGTGAAATCCTCCTGAAAACGTACGATATGGTAAAATTATAAGAAATGTAATTAATGATAATTGAAATACTCCTAATATGTATGCAATTCCTAGCATTATAAAAATTTTTGGTATTTCTCCTATTATATTTTGTAAGCCATAATTTATAATTTCTGCTCTTTCATCATCAATTTCTGGCATTTCTTTTCTAATTTTATTGGTCAGAAACATACAGATTTTGTCTATCATTTCCTCACCCCGCTTTGTTTTCCTTAGGATGATTTGATTTTATCACTAGATTTTAAAAAAATCACAAAAGTTTTATATAAAGTCCTTTCTATTTTATATAAATTTATTTTTTGATTTTCGTGAAAGATTTTGCTACTTTCGTAAAATTTACATAATTTTTGAAACTTGATTTATAACAAAACATTAAAACATAAAATTTACAATAGCTTAAAAATAGACTCATAATCATAAAATTATGAGTCTTAGAATTATTTTCTTTCATCTACTTTTATAGAAACTTCTCTAAGTTGATCCCTTCTTACTATACTAGGAGCTCCCATCATTAGGTCTTCTGCTTTGCTATTTAACGGAAAGGCTATTACTTCTCTAATTGTTTCAGAATCTGTTAATAACATTAGCATTCTGTCTATTCCTGGAGCAATTCCTGCATGTGGTGGTGCACCATATTGAAAAGCTGTATATAATGCTCCAAACTTTGTCTTTACTTCTTCTTCTGTATAACCTGCCATTGTAAATGCTTTTAACATTATATTTATATCATGATTACGTACAGCTCCTGATGATAGTTCTATTCCATTACATACTATATCATATTGATATGCTATAATATCTAAAGGCTCTTGTTCCTCTAAGGCTTGCATTCCACCTTGTGGCATAGAAAATGGGTTATGACTAAATTGTAGTTTTCCGTGTTCATCTTTTTCAAACATTGGAAAATCTATTATCCAACAAAATTCAAATTTATTTTTATCTATTAATTCTAATCTTTTCCCTAATTCGTTTCTAATGTTTCCTGCTAGATTTTCTACAATACCTTGTTTTTCTGCTATAAAGAACAAACAGTCTCCTGGTTTTGAATTCGTTCTTTTCATCAATTGTGATTGTGCTTCACTCGGTATAAATTTTGCTATAGGTCCTTGGAAACTTCCATCTTCAAGTATTCTAAGCCATGCTAATCCATTTGCTTTTAATTCTTTTATGGCAAAATCTGTCATTCCTTCAAAAAAGCTTCTTGGCATGTTTTCAACATTGTGTGTGCTAATAACTCTTACTATTTGATTTTTAAATGCTTTTAAGTCTGTTTTTTCAAAGATGTCTGTGCAATCTACAATAATTAGTGGGTTTCTTAAATCCGGCTTATCTGTACCATATTTAAGCATTGCTTCTTTATATGTTATTCTTGGAAACGGATATTTTGAAATTTTTTTGTCTGAAAACTTTTTGAATGTATTGTATATAACAGGTTCAATTACATTAAATACATCTTCTTGTGTGCAAAAACTCATCTCCATGTCTAACTGATAAAACTCTCCTGGTGCTCTATCTGCTCTTGCATCTTCATCTCTGAAACATGGTGCAATTTGAAAATATTTATCTATTCCTGCAACTATCAATAATTGTTTAAATTGTTGTGGAGCTTGTGGTAAAGCGTAAAATTTTCCTGGATGTAATCTACTTGGAACTAAGTAATCTCTTGCTCCTTCTGGTGATGAGCTTGTAAGTATTGGTGTTTGCACTTCTAAAAATCCATTTTCGATCATCTGATTTCTTAAAAATTGTATTACTTTGCTACGCATAATAAGATTATTTTTTATTTTTTCGTTTCTAATATCTAAAAATCTATATTGTAATCTTAAATCTTCTCTTATCTCTTGATTTGCATTTATTTCAAATGGTAAATTTTTTGTTCTTTTTCCTAGAATTTCTATTTTTTCTATTCTTATTTCTACTAGTCCTGTTTTTAGTTTAGGGTTAATTGTCTCCTCATCTCTTTTCTTTACTTCTCCATATACAGTAACTGTTGACTCTATTGGAATATGTGATGCATAATCTACTTCTTTTCCTGATGTTACAATTTGTGTTATTCCATACATGTCTCTTATATCTAAAAAGACTAGTCCTCCTAAATCTCGTATTGTTTGTACCCATCCTGAAATTTGAGCTTTTTCTCCAATGTTTTCTAAGCTTATTTCATTACACTTAAATTTTTTGTAAGCTTTCATATTTTATCTCCTTCCTTGAGGCTAAATTTGGCTGGAAAAGAATTAAATTTTGGTATGGAAGTTTTGCTTAAAGATTATTAGGTGTAATATATGACCGCAGTTTAGCTCTAATCTGACATAGCCAAAATTAATTATTTCTCAACTTTACCTCTAATATGTGTCAATGGGTTTATATTTAATTTTACCTAGATAAAACTAAATTTATTTTTTGTTTTAGAAAAATCCTATTTATGAAATATTTTTACCTCTAATTAAATAACTTGGTATATATTAATTTTTCTCTAATAACAAAAAAACGCCCATTGCATAATGCAGGGACGAAATATATTCCGCGGTACCACCCAGCTTGAAAATATTTTTTATATTTTCCACTTTATTTTTTATGCTCCAATGTGTTTCACTAATTAGGTTGACCTTAAAGGGCTTTCAGCCTATTGACCCTTATTCTCTAAAAGTAACTTCTAATTGCTTTGCATTGTGACTAGCGCATTTATTTTTATTGTTTACTATTTTACACAATCTATTCCAATTTGTCAATATTTTTTGACCATTTTTTGGTGGCATGAACAAATCGGAAAGCCTTATAATTGCAATAATTAAACTTTTCTAATATAAAAGAACAAATCGGAAAGCTCTATAATTTGCAATAACTTTAACTTTTCTCTTTGTCTTTCCGTTAATTTGTTCTGTGCCAAATTTATGAAATAAATTTGTGTGCAATGTATTTTATCTATTAGGAATTTCCTAATAGATAATAAAAAAGAATTACCTATGTTGTAAGTAATTCTTTTTCCATATATCTATATGTTATATATTTTCTTATTTTTTGTTTACTAAATCTTTTAATGCTTTACCAGCTTTAAATACTGGAGCTTTTGATGCAG
>CALXEU010000082.1 GCA_944387395.1 uncultured Clostridia bacterium
GTTTTCTGAATATTCACAGAAGCGGAAAGGGGAAAAATGGATTTTATACAAAGTATAGACTGGATGCAATTAATTAGATGTTTTGTTACAGGTGGAATAATATGTATAATTGGACAGCTATTAATAGATAAAACAAAACTTACTCCTGCTAGAATATTGGTAATATATGTAACAACTGGAGCAATTTTGGGTGGTTTAGGAATATATAAATATATTATAGATTTTGCAGGAGCTGGAGCAACTGTACCTCTAACTGGTTTTGGAGCAAACCTTGCTAAAGGTGCGATAGAAGCAGTAAAAGAAGATGGATTAATTGGAGCATTTACTGGAGGAGTTAAGATGGCTGCTGGAGGAATAGCTGCAGCAATATTCTTTGGCTATATAGCTGCATTAATTGCAAAACCAAGAATAAAAAAACAATAAAGTACTTTACAAAAATGGTAAAATGTGGTATAATAAAATTTACGAAGCGTCGGTTGACGCAGGGTTTATGCATCCACCATTCTAGGATGCAAGAAAGACCGTATGTATACGGTAACAGGAAAATCCGATGAACAAAGAAACTTCTCACATTGTCATCTCTGCAAGATTTGCGGAGGCTGAGGAGGCCTATAGGGCCGGAGAAATCACTTTCGAGGAGTACTTCGAAAGGTTGAAGAGCACGATGGTCAGGAGTAAGAACCTGAAGTTGAGTGCGTAAAATCACACATCGGCAAAACGGAACTTCCCTTTCACACAAATAAAAGTGTGGAGGGGATTTTCTTTTGTGTAAAAAAATACCAAAAAAATTTTAAAAAAACTATTGAAAAAATATTTTATTAATGGTATTATGAATTCAGAAAATTATGAAAGGAGAAAATAACATGAAAAAGATATTAACAATATCAATAATTGCTCTAATGATAATGTTAGTAGCAGTATCAACAGTTAAAGCAACAACAGAGGACGAATTGAGGGCATACCTAAAAGGAAATCTTACAGTTGATGGAAAAACAGTAACTATACCTGAACAATATATAACATCAATTGAAAGATACCTAGACTCAAACGACCTAACAGATGAACAAGCTACTGCAATCAAAGCAAAAGTTGATGAAGGTTTAGCATTAATGGCTGAAGAAGGAGTTACAAATCCTGCAAAATTAAGCAGTGCTAAAAAATCTGAACTATTAAGCATAGGTCAAGAAGCTGCTGCAGTTGTAGATTTAAAACTTCAATATGATTCAAGCGATGCAACAATATCTGTTATAGATGCTAACGGAAAAGTAATAGATTCTTTCAGCACAAACACAGAAAAGTTAGTTCAAACAGGTAAAAGCAATGTAATGTATGTTGCATTAGCTGGTGTAGCAATTATTGCCGTTGCTGCAATAGCTACAACAAAGAGAGCTAAAGTAAATGCATAAAAAAATTAAAAACAGTATATTAAGAGCAACTATTACAAACATAATAGTTGCTTTTATATATGCTATAATAATTGCAAGTGCGCTTGCAATACCGTTTTCATCAAAAATTAGTACGGCAATATCACTAATTAACATGATATCGGTAGAAACAAATAAGAAAATTTTAAGTGATGTAAAAATAGATTTAGAACATAATAAATTAGAAAGTTATCCAGAATATGGAGAAAGATATGCAACTATAAAAATAGATGCATTAAATATAGATTTACCACTATACTTTGGAGATAAACTTTCTATTCTAAGATATGGAGTTGGTCAATCTAGTGGAGGATACTTCCCTGGAGAAGGTGGATCAATAATATGTATGGGACACAATACATCGGGCTTTTTAAGAAAATTACCAGAAATAGAGATAGGTACTAAAATAGAAATACAAGCAGTATATGGAGACTATACATACACTGTATATGATACTAAAGTAGTACCACAAACACAATTAGATGCAGTACCAGTACAAAAAGAAAAAGAAATTTTAATGCTATATACATGTTATCCTGTAAATAGCATTGGACACGCAAAAAACAGATTCATTGCATATGCAAGTTTAGATTAATCTTAGGAAGGGAGAAGTTAGCAAAACTAACATAATAAAAGATGGCAAAGAGAATATTTTCATACATAATGGTTCTAATATTAATAGGAACAATTTTAGTAAGCATAATTACAACAATTACATCACAAACAATATTAAATGAAAAATACATATTAAAAACATTGGGCAAAGTCAATTACCAAAAAGAAATATATAATCAAATCATGGAAACTTTCAAAGATAACACAATACAATCTGGACTAGAAGAAAATGTTTTAGAAGGTGTAATAACAGAGGATGAAATTAATGAAGATATAAATAATTTTATACATTATTTATACGAAAAAGACACAACAATTTCAATTCATGAACAAGATGTAAAAAATAGACTAGAAGAAAATATAAATAAGCAAATAGAAGAAAAAGAAAAGAACCTTACTAGCGAAGAAGAAGAGGCAATAGAAACATATGTAAATACAATAGTTAAAATTTATAAAAACGGAATAGAATATTCTGGAGAAAAGATATCATTAGTAAAGGACATGCTTATTAAAATTGATAAAGTTGCTTCTATAGTAATGATAGTCTCTTATATACTAACTGTTGTTATTCTAGTACTTATAATAGTAATAAATAAAAAGAGAACTTTAAAATATTTATCAATAGCATTACTTACAGTTGGGATATTGCTAATAGGAGTAAAAATAGCAGAAGTAAATTCCGTAAGCATTAATAATATATTAATACTAAATAAGGCATTTTCAATATTTATAATTACAGTTATAAAAGATATTATGTTGTCATGTTTAATAAGTGGAATAGTATCTATGGTTCTTGGAATAGTTATGTCTATAATTAGTGGAAAGACCATTGATGAATAAAATTATATAATTAGATCTGCTAATTGGTATAATATGTAAAAATATTATTATTAAAATAAGTGAGGAAACGTTCTAAAAACGCTTCCTTTTTTTGGATAACAACATAATAATGTAGAATAAATAAAATTAAGGCGGTTGTAACATAATAGCACATTAATAATATAATAAAACATTTAAAAATAATATCATAAAAAGAAGAAAAAAATAAAAATATGTTGAAATCAAAAAAATATAATGTTATAATAATTTTGATGTGTAAAGATTACACAGAATAACATATTTAAAGAAAATTTATATAGATTGTAAAGGGGAGATAAGTTTGTATAAAAATTTTTTAAAGAGAATATTTGATTTTATTTTTGCATTAATTCTATTAATTTTTGCTGCTATTCCAATGATTATTGTAGCAATATGTATAAAGATAGAAGACGGAGGACCTGTTATCTACAAATCAAAAAGAGTAGGAAAAAAGTGTGAAGTATTTAATACATATAAATTTAGATCTATGAAAGCTGATCGTGAAGAACTAAAAAGCAACATGACACATGAACAAATGGTAACTAAAGTTGGTAAGTTTATTAGAAAAACAAGCCTAGATGAACTTCCTCAATTATTTAATATATTAAAAGGAGATATGAGTTTCATTGGACCAAGACCTTGGATACCATCATACTACGAATGGTTTACAGATGAGCAAAAAAGAAGGGCAGATGTTTTACCTGGAATTTCTGGCTTAGCACAGGTTAAAGGTAGAAATGGAATAAGTATATTTAAAAAGATTGAATATGATATTTACTATGTTGACCATTTAACATTTTGGTTGGATATTAAACTAATATTTGAAACAATATACCAAGTATTTAGAGAAACAGATGCTGAAATATCTGAGCAAGGTATAAAAGAAGAAATAAGAGAACTAAAAGAGCAGGAAGTAGTGACAAGAATAGGTTAAAAATATAAATAACAAAACAAATATAATTTATTAGAGGGATTACAATGAACAAAGAAAAAAAAGTTTTATTTGTGGCGACAGTTGATTCTCATATCCTACAATTTCACATACCATATTTAAAATGGTTCAAAGAAAATGGCTATGAAGTTCATGTTGCAACAAATGGAGAAAAAGAAATTCCATACTGTGATAAAAAACATACAATTAGCATAGAAAGAAATCCTATTAAATTAAATAATATAAAAGCAATTAAGCAATTAAGAAAAATAATAGATCAAGAAAAATTTAATATTATTCATTGTCATACACCAATGGGGAGTGTAGTAACGAGATTAGCTGCGAAAAAAGCAAGAAAAAAATACGGTACAAAAGTTATATACACTGCACATGGTTTTCACTTTTATAAAGGTGCACCAATTAAAAATTGGATAATCTTTTATCCAGTGGAAAAAGTGCTATCTAAATATACAGATTGTTTGATTACAATAAATAAAGAAGATTTTGATTTGGCTAAAAAGAAATTTAAGACAAAAAAGATAGAGCTTGTTAATGGTGTTGGAGTAGATAGAAATAAGTTTGAATTTGAGATGAATAAAGAGAAAAAATTAAAATTAAGAAAAAGTCTGGGAATAAATAATGATGATTTTGTCATTATTT
>CALXEU010000083.1 GCA_944387395.1 uncultured Clostridia bacterium
AGCTCCTATTATACCAGATACCGTAGTTTGTATGCGAGCTGCTTTTAACAGTTGTGAAAAATTGACTAAAATGCCGGATATACCAGGAAATGTTTTAGAAATGTACGGAACTTTTGCCGCTTGTAGCAGTTTAATTGAGGTTACAGATATACCTAATAGTGTAATAAATATGGGAGGAACTTTTAGAAAATGTACATCTTTAACAGTAGCACCTAAATTATCAACAAATGTAACAGATTTATATATAACATTTTCATATTGTTCAGCATTAAAAGAAATTCCGATGATACCAGACAGTGTAACTAATATGTCATATACATTTCAAAATTGTACTTCATTGACAAAGATACCTAATATACCAAATAATGTAACAAATATGTATTGCACATTTGAAAATTGTACATCTTTAATAGAAGCTCCAGTTATACCTAATAGCGTAACTATATTAACAGGGGCATTTATGCATTGTAATAGTTTACAAGGAATAATAGAAATTAATGCAAACGTTACAGGAAAAGAACTGGGAGAGGAATTTCATAATAATATAGATTATCTTAATTGTTTATATGATAGTACAACTAAACCTGGATTAACATTAAAAGTAACAGGAAGTTGTCCAGTATTGCAACAAATAGTAGACAATGCTAATAATCCTAATATAACTTTAGAGTAATCTGTATTGCACTAAACTGCGTATGTAACGGTCGAGAAGTTAAATGCATAGCGAGAAACAAAAATAACAAAATATTAAAAAATATAGAAAATCTCCTCTAAAATATATTATGTAAAATAATTACAAAAATATATTTTAAAGGGGGTTAATTTTGTTTTAAAATATCAAAAATTCCCTTGACACAAGAAGTAAATTTGATGTATAATATTTACATACGTGATATTATGGGAAAATATCAGAAATTGTTAATCTCCAAAGGAAGAAAAGTAAGGGTGGTTAATATAAATAAATTAATTAAGAAAAACATTAAATAATGTAAGAAAAAGCAACTTAATAATTGGCAAAACAAAAGAAGTATTGCCAATAGATTTTTTGTTGTCTTTTTTGTTATCTAAAAAATACCAAACTTATTTATAAAAAAGTTAATAAATTATCAAAAAAGAGGAATTGCATTTTGAAAAATTAAAAAGAAAAAGTTTAAAGGAGCAGTGAACTTAAGTATTCTTAATTGTACAAGATGACAAGAAGGACTTTTTTGAAATCATTATAAATTTATAATTCTGCTTTAATTTTTTATATGAGGTGAGAACTTTGAATCTAAAAGAAGTAAAACATGAAAAATGCACAAGAAAAACCTTTTCAAAAATAGGCGATTTTATTCAAATGCCTAACTTAATCCAAGTTCAAAAAGATTCGTATAACTGGTTTATCGAGGAAGGTCTAGGTGAAGTCCTAAAAGATATTTCACCTATTGTAGACTATTCTGGTAATTTAGTGTTGGAATTTTTAGACTACCGTATGGAGGACAAGACTAAGTACACAGTAGAAGAAGCAAAAGAAAGAGACGCAACATATTCAACAAGATTACATGTTAAAGTAAGATTAATAAACAAAGAAACAGGAGAAATAAAAGAACAAGAAATTTATTTAGGAGATTTCCCTGTAATGACAGATAGTGCAACATTTGTAATAAATGGAGCAGAAAGAGTAATTGTAAGCCAATTAGTACGTTCGCCATCTTGTTATTATGACAGTGTATTTGACAAAGCTGGTAAAAAAATATATACAGCTACAGTTATGCCAATTAGAGGAGCATGGCTTGAATATGAAACAGACAGTAATGATGTTTTCTATGTAAGAGTAGATAGAACAAGAAAATTACCAGTAACTTCTTTATTAAGAAGTATTGGATTCATAACAGATGAACAAATACTAGACTTATTTGGAAATGATCCAAAAATAAAAGCAACACTTGAAAAAGATCCAATAAAATCTCAAGATGAAGCAATAATTGTAATATACAAAAAATTAAGACCAGGGGAACTTCCAACAGCTGATGCTGCAAGAAACTTATTCGATGGTTTATTCTTCGATAATAGAAGATATGACCTAGCAAAAGTTGGAAGATATAAATTTAATAAAAAATTAAATTTAGCAGAAAGAATTACTGGACAAATAGCCTACGATGATGTTATAGATCCATCAACAGGCGAAGTTTTAGCAGAAAAGAATTCAAAAATCACAGAAGAGATGGCAGAGGCTATACAAGATTCAGGAATTAACATTGTAGATGTTAATGTCGATGATAGAAGAGTAAGAGTAATAGGAAATGGTGTAGTAAACATACATAAAGTATTACCTAATGTAGATTTAAGCGACTTACATTTTAAAGAAGGAGTAAATTACAATGTTTTAAAATCAATAATAGATACAACTCCTGAAGAAAAATTACATGATGTAATTAAAGAAAGATATAATGAATTAGTTCCTCTAACAATAACAACAGAGGATATGATTGCATCAATAAGCTACCTTCTAAACTTAGATTACGGATTAGGAAGAATTGATGATATAGATCACTTAGGAAATAGACGTATAAGATGTGTTGGTGAATTACTACAAAATCAATTTAGAATTGGATTAACAAGACTAGAAAGAGTTGTACGTGAAAGAATGACAATTCAAGATTTAGATTCTGTAACACCACAAACATTAATAAATACAAAACCTATAACCACTTCAATAAGAGAATTCTTTGGAAGCTCTCAATTATCACAATTCATGGATCAAACAAACCCATTATCAGAGTTAACACATAAAAGAAGAATTTCAGCTTTAGGACCTGGAGGACTTTCAAGAGAAAGAGCAGGATTCGAAGTACGTGATATTCACTACACACACTATGGAAGACTATGCCCAGTAGAATCTCCAGAAGGACCAAACATAGGACTTATATCAGCTCTTTCATCATTTGCTATGATAGATGAATATGGATTCGTTGAAACCCCATACAGAAAAGTTGACAAAGAAACAGGCAAATTAACAGATATAGTAGAATATATGCCAGCTGATGTTGAAGACAAATATATAATTGCTCAAGCATCAGAACCTATAGATTCTGAAGGAAGATTTGTAAATAAAAAAATAAAAGTTAGACACAGAGAAGAAATAACAGAGGTCCCAGCAGAACAAGTAGATTACATAGATGTTTCACCAAAACAACTTGTATCTGTCGCAGCAGCAATGATACCTTTCTTAGAGCATGATGACGTTAAGCGTTCTCTAATGGGTTCAAACATGCAAAGACAAGCAGTTCCACTATTAATTCCAGAATCTCCAATAGTTGGAACAGGAATGGAATATAAAGCTGCTAGAGACTCAGAAATTACAATAGTAGCTAAAAATGCCGGAATTGTTGAAAAAGTTACTTCAGACGAAGTTATAGTTAGAAATAATAAAAACGAATTAGACAAATATAAACTTCGTAAATTCAAGAGAACAAATGGAGGAACATGTATAAACCAAAGACCAGTTGTTCAAAAAGGTGAGATGGTAAAAGAAGGAGATATATTAGCCGATGGACCATCTACTAAAAATGGAGAAATGGCACTAGGAAGAAACGTTTTAATTGCATTCTCTACATGGGAAGGTTACAACTACGAGGATGCTGTATTAATTAGTGAAAGACTAGTTAAAGAAGATGTATACACATCAATTCATATTGAAGAATATGATTGCGAATGTCGTGACACTAAATTAGGACCAGAAGAAATTACAAGAGATATTCCAAATGTAGGTGACGATGTACTAAAAGACCTAGATGAAAACGGAATAATAAGAATAGGAGCAGAGGTAAGACCTGGAGACATATTAGTTGGAAAAGTTACTCCAAAGGGAGAAACAGAACTTACTGCAGAAGAAAGATTACTTCGTGCAATATTTGGTGAAAAATCTAGAGAAGTTAGAGATACATCACTTAAAGGTCCATATGGAGAAGCAGGAACTGTTGTAGATATAAAAGTATTTACAAGAGAAAATTCAGAAGAATTAGCGCCAGGTGTAAATCAAGTAATAAGATGCTATATTGCAACAAAGAGAAAAATATCAGTTGGTGACAAAATGGCAGGACGTCATGGTAACAAAGGTGTTATCTCAAGAATATTACCAGAAGAAGATATGCCATTCTTACCAGATGGAACTCCAGTAGACATAGTACTAAACCCAATGGGTATTCCTTCTCGTATGAATCTAGGACAAGTTCTAGAAGTACATCTAGGTATGGCAGCTCGTGCACTTGGATGGAAAGTAGCAACTCCAGTATTTGATGGTGCAAAAGACTATGAAATAGAAGACCTATTGGAAGAAGCAGGACTTCGTAGAGATGGAAAAACCGATTTATATGATGGTAGAACTGGTGAAAAATTCATAAAACCTATTACAGTTGGAGTAATGTACATGATGAAATTGCATCACTTAGTTGATGACAAGATACATGCTCGTTCAACAGGACCATACTCATTAGTTACACAACAACCACTAGGTGGCAAAGCTCAATTCGGTGGACAACGTTTTGGAGAGATGGAAGTTTGGGCATTAGAAGCATATGGAGCAGCATATTCATTACAAGAAATGTTAACTGTTAAATCAGATGATGTTGTAGGACGTGTAAAAACATATGAAGCTATTGTTAAGGGAGAAAACATACCAAAACCAGGTGTTCCAGAAGGATTCAAAGTTCTAGTAAAAGAACTTCAATCACTAGGACTAGACATAAAATTATATACACAAGACAATAAAGAAATAGAATTAAAAGAAGATATAGATGAATCATCTAGCTTCAGTAGTATAGAAAATAAATCATTTAACGAAGAAGAAGTTGTTAGAAATGAAGATCTAGCTGATGGATATTCAGAAGAAGATCAAGATACAGATTCATATGAAGAAAATGATGAGGACTATGAAGATGAGGAATATGATGATATGTCAATGGAAGAAAATGATGATACACTTTTAGAAGATGAAGATATGTCTGATTATTAAAAATAAAAATTACTTGCAAACTTATAATTTAAGAAAGAGATTTATGTTAAAAAATATAAACTTTAGCATAAATGTAAAAGAATTCAGGATAGAAAGTATATAAGAAACACTTTCTAATCCTGGTTCCAAATAAAATCCGAAGGGGGCAAAAAATAGTGGATGAATTACAAAATTTTGACAAAATGAAAATTGGAATTGCATCTGATGAACAAATAAGAGAATGGTCTCACGGCGAAGTAAAAAAACCAGAGACTATAAACTATAGAACTCTAAAACCAGAAAGAGATGGATTGTTCTGTGAGAGAATATTTGGACCAACAAAAGACTGGGAATGTCATTGTGGTAAATATAAAAGAGTAAGATATAAAGGAATCGTATGCGACAGATGTGGTGTAGAAGTAACAAAATCTAAAGTAAGACGTGAAAGAATGGGACATATTGAGCTAGCTGCTCCAGTTGCACATATTTGGTACTTTAAAGGAATACCAAGTAGAATAGCTTTAATGTTAGATGTATCACCAAAAGCTCTAGAAAAAGTAGTTTACTTTGCATCATATATAGTAACAGATCCAGGAGAAACATCTCTTACAAAGGCACAGGTACTATCAGAAAAAGAATATGTAGAAGCTAGAGAAAAATTCGGTGCTAACAGTTTTAAAGCAGAGATGGGAGCTGAGCCATTAAAAAAATTACTTTCTGAGATAGATATTAATAAATTATCAGAAAAGTTAAAGAAAGAAATAGAAAAAGCAACAGAGCAAAAGAAAGTAAAATTAGTTAAAAGACTAGATACAGTAGAAGCATTCAGACTATCTGGAAATAAGCCAGAGTGGATGATAATGCAAGTTGTACCAGTAATTCCACCAGATCTAAGACCTATGGTTCAACTAGATGGAGGAAGATTTGCTACATCAGATCTTAATGATCTTTATAGAAGAGTTATAAACAGAAATAACAGATTAAAGAGACTATTAGAGCTTGGTGCACCAGAAATAATAGTTAGAAATGAAAAGAGAATGTTACAAGAATCTGTAGATGCTTTAATAGATAATGGTAGACGTGGTAGACCAGTTACAGGTGCAGGTAATAGACCATTAAAATCATTATCAGACTTATTAAAAGGAAAACAAGGTAGATTCAGACAAAACCTATTAGGAAAGCGTGTTGATTACTCAGGACGTTCAGTTATAGTAGTTGGACCAGAACTAAAAATTTATCAATGCGGTGTACCAAAGGAAATGGCAGTTGAATTATTCAAACCATTTGTTATGAAAGAATTAGTAGGACGTGGAATTGCACACAACATAAAAAATGCAAAAAGAATGGTAGAAAGATTACGTCCTGAAGTATGGGATATACTAGAAGATGTTATAAAAGACCATCCTGTATTACTAAACCGTGCTCCTACACTTCACAGATTAGGAATTCAAGCATTTGAGCCAGTTTTAGTAGAAGGTAGAGCAATAAAATTACACCCATTAGTATGTACAGCTTTCAACGCAGACTTTGATGGTGACCAAATGGCTATACATTTACCTTTATCACCAGAAGCACAAGCTGAAGCAAGATACTTAATGCTTTCTGAAAATAACTTGTTAAAACAACAAGATGGTAAGCCAGTAACAACACCTACACAAGATATGATATTAGGAAGCTACTATGTAACAATGGATGTAGATGGAGATATTGGAGAAGGAACATATTTCTCTTCACCAGAAGAAGCAATAATGTCACTTGCAAACAATGATTTAACAATGCACTCTAAAATATTTGTTAGAAGAACAAAAATCGTAGATGGAGTTGAAAAACATCAATTTGTTAATACAACGCCAGGAAGAATAATATTCAACAGTGGAATACCACAAGATTTAGGATTTGTAGATAGAAGTAAACCAGAAAATGAATTTGAATATGAAATTAATTTTGTTGTATCAAAGAAAAATCTAGGAAAGATAATTGGAAAATGTATTAATATACATGGACTAAGCAGAACAGCAGAATTACTAGATTATATCAAATCAACAGGTTACAAATACTCTACATTAGGAGCGGTAACTGTTTCTGTTGCTGATGTTCAAGTACCACCTGCTAAAAAGGAAATCTTAATAAATGCACAAGAGCAAATAGATAAAATACAAAAACAATATGGACGTGGATTAATTACTGACGAAGAAAGATACAACCAAGTAATTAAAATATGGGAAAAAGCTACAGATGATGTAAAAGAAGCAATGAAAAATAATTTCGAAAAAGAAAACCCAATGTTCATGATGTCAGACTCTGGAGCCAGAGGTAACTTAGACCAGTTAAAGCAAATTGCAGGTATGCGTGGACTTATGGCAAGTACAACAGGTAAGACAGTAGAAATACCAATTAAATCATCATTCAGGGAAGGACTAGACGCTCTAGAATACTTTATTTCAGCACATGGTGCTCGTAAAGGACTTTCAGATACAGCCCTAAGAACAGCAGACTCTGGATATTTAACAAGAAGATTAGTTGATGTTTCTCAAGACATAATAGTTAGAGAAGACGATTGCGGTTCTACAACAGGTGTTGAAGTATATGACATAAAAGATGGAAACCAAGTAATAGAAAAAATGCAAGAAAGACTTCTTGGTAGATATCCATTACATGATGTATATGATCCAAATACAAATGAATTAATAGTTGATAAAAATACATTAATTACAGAAGATTTAGCAGACAAAATAGTAAATGCTGGTATAGATAGACTAGAAGTTCGCAGTGTATTTGGATGTAGAACAAAGCATGGAGTATGTGCAAAATGCTACGGAATGGGACTAGCAAGCAGAAAAGAAGTAGACATTGGAGACACAGTTGGTATAATTGCAGCTCAATCAATTGGTGAGCCTGGTACACAGCTTACAATGAGAACAATACACTCTGGTGGTTTTGCAGGTGTTGCAGATATCACACAAGGTCTTCCTAGAGTTGAAGAGCTTTTCGAAGCTCGTAAAACAAAGGGTGTTGCTATAATAACAGAAATAGATGGAAAAGTATCAATAAAAGACGATAAAAAACGTAAAGAAGTTACAGTAACATCAAATGATAACAGCAAAACATATTTAATTCCATTTGGTTCTAAGCTAAAAGTAAGAGATGGAGATATATTAAAAGCAGGAGATCAAATTACAGAAGGTTCTAAAAACCCAGCAGATGTTCTTGCAATTAATGGTCCAGAAGGCGTTTATGAATACTTAGTTTCAGAAGTACAAAAAGTATATAGAAACCAAGGTGTTGATATTAACGACAAGCATATTGAGGTAATTGGACGTCAAATGCTTAAGAAAGTTAGAGTAGAAGACAGTGGAGACAGCGATATGTTTGCAGGTTCTCTTGTAGATATGTATGAATTTGAAGATAAAAATAAAGAATTAGAAGAACAAGGACTAAGACCTGCTACAGGCAAGAGACTTCTACTTGGAATAACAAAAGCTTCTCTTGCAACAGAAAGCTTCTTATCAGCAGCATCATTCCAAGAGACAACAAGAGTTCTAACAGAAGCTGCTATTAAAGGAAAGACAGACGAGTTAATAGGATTAAAAGAAAATGTAATAATTGGTAAATTAATCCCAGCTGGAACAGGAATGAAGAAATATCAAAATGTACATATAAGTACAGAAAAAGATGAATTTCAAAATCAAGATGAAAATCAAGAAAACATTACAAACGAAGATGCTAAAGAAATTAAAGAAGTAGAAGAAACTATTTCAGAAGCTACAGAAACTGTAACAGCAGAATAACTAACAGATTTAAAATAGTTATAGTAATAAAAAATAACCCCCTATTATGTAAAATACATAAAGGGGGTTATTTTAAATAAAAACATAAATTAGAAAAGTAACTATACCTATATAATAATGATAAAAAATTAACAAAACTTAGCAAAATTGTGATATAATATTAATATAAATCAAAAAAGGAGATGAATGATTATGACGATGAAACAAAAAGAATTATATAATGTAATTGAAAGTTTACCAGAAGAATTATCAAATAAAGTTGTAGATTATATAGAATATCTTAAATTTTCTTGTATGGCAAAAGCTCCAGAAGATTTAATTATAAAAGATGATAATGATTTATTGGAAAAATTAAAAAAAGGTATGGAAGATACAAATAATGGAAAAGTATGTTCTGTAGAAGAAGCATTTGAAGAAGTTAAGGAAGTTTTAGCAAATTAAAGTGGAGGTTTTTGCATTGGAAGAATATAAGGTATTATTGTCTATTCAAGCAAAAGAGGACTATAAAAGTATTATTAGATATATAAAATATAAATTATTAGAGACTAATATTGCAGAAAGATATGCAGAATTAATAAAGAATGAAATTAATACTTTGAAATATAATCCGCAAAAATTTGCTATTATTGATTATGATATGATAAAAAAATATAAATTTAGAAAACTAATTATTAAAAATTATATTGTTTTTTATAGAATTTATGAAGAAGAAAAAATAGTAAATGTAGAAATAATTTTATATGGTGGAACGGACTGGAAAAATAAACTATAAATTAAAGAATTGCAGATGTAAAAGTTTGCATTTTTTTCAGCAAAAAAGAGTAAAACTTTTTCAAAAAATAGAGAAATATTAACAAAAAACATCGCAAATTTGATAAAATAAATTTTATCACAAAGGAGCGATGTTTTTTGAATAGAAAAAGTGAAATTTTAATTATTTTCAGAAGAAAAAGTACTTTTAGAAAAATATTTAAACGATGACATAAATAAAAACAGGCATAATATATTTTAATATATAACATTTATATATTAAAGGGGATGATATTTAAAGTGCATAAATTTCAAAAAAAAAGAATAGGATTCATTCTTTTTGCTACTTTTTTACCAGTTTGCATGCATTTGTTACAAACAACGAACAGTAAAATAAATATGCAAGACACAGTAAGTACAATGGCTGTACCAGTAACATCAAAAACTATAATAATAGATGCAGGTCATGGTGGAGAAGACGGAGGAGCAGTAAGTAAAAATCGGAGTATCTGAGGCAAATATAAATTTATCTATAGCTTTAAAACTTCAAAAATTATTAGAATTATCAGGAGCAAATGTAATATTAACAAGATCAGATGAAAATGCAATTTATGACTTAGACAAAACTACATTAAGAGAGAAGAAAAATTCAGATTTAAAAAATAGAGTAAAAATAGGAAATAGCTCATCTGCAGATATATTTGTAAGTATACATTTAAATAAAATAAACGAAAGTCAATATAATGGGTGGCAAACATTTTACAAAGAAGGAAATGAAGAAGGAAAAAAATTAGCAACTTGTATACAAAATAATTTAAACGAAGCAATACAAAAAGAAAACAAAAGAGTACCATTAAAAATAAGTAATGTTTATATAATAAAATATGTAGAAATTCCAACAGTAATTGTAGAATGTGGATTTTTATCAAATCCTGAAGAGGAAGCAAAATTACAAACGGATGAATACCAAGATAAACTTTCATGGGGAATTTATAATGGCATAATGTCTTTTTGGGATACATAAATCTAAGAATATTTAAAAGACAATAAAGTATAAAATTTTTAATAAATATACATAGTTCTAAATATAAAGATAAAATATAACTATATTTTAAAATAAAATTGTAAAAAAATGTACTATTTTAAGTAAATGTGACATGCGAAAGTGCTTGCAATTACATGCTTTCGGTGGTATTATAATTACAGTTTTATAAAACTTTAATTTCTAATAAAAAATTGTACAAGTTAAATTTTATCAAAATAATATCGATATTAAAAATTTAAATAGAGTCTCTATTCTTAACCAGTAGACAATATTTTGCTTCTAAATAATAATCCATAAGATAAATTAATTAATAAACCTATATAAAGAAAAAAACAAAATACACATAAGCATAAAATATAAACTCCAAATATTTTATAAAATCTAAACAAATGAAAAATAAAATATATTGAAAAAACATACATATTAGTTACCTAACTTTAATTACGATGGAGGTGATATTTAGCGTAATATTGTATAAAAAATTTAAATAAAAATTTTATAATATCCCTATTTTATTTATAAAACTTAAATTAGAGAAATGCTAGTAGTTTATATAAAAGGCAGTATATACAAAAGTATACTGTCTTTTTTACATTGTAGAAAATTGCATTTCTTATAATGTAAAAATAAAGATGAATAGAAAAATATTATAAGTATAGGATTTAAATTAATATAACAAATGTAAAAGTAGAGGAAAAATCTAGAAAAGTTATATTTGCCCACTTTTATAAAAATTTATAAAAATATAGATATTTTTATAAATTTATGATAAAATAACATTAAAATTAATAGTTACTACAGTGTAAAAAGTTCTAAAATGAAAATAACATTGTTTAGAAAAAATCGCCAAATAGTAATTATAAGAGAAAGGAAAGTATGGTTTATTTTAAATTTATCATACAGGTATATACATGTATTATTTAAAATTATTTGATGAAAATCTTATTACATTCGAAATGAACAATAATTTCGGTCTAAGTATATCAAATATAAATGTATTAAGTAATAATAAAAAAATATTTCCAATTATGTTAAAAGACGAAGTGAATGAAAAAACACTAGAAGAATTTATACAATCTAGAATCATTCCCAAAAATAGAGCATTCGTTCAAAATATATTGGAAGAGGCAGGGTTAAATATTAATGATAGAAAATCTATTATCGATGTTAGTAAGGGTTTATCATTAATAGATAGTTATTGGATAATACAAGATAGAACATTAAAATTTAAAGATTTTAACTTATTTGATAATGACTTTTCAAAAGTTCTATCATTAGTTGCATTTACAGGATACTCGTCAAAAAGAAAAGACCTAATTAGCTCCCCAGAATTCACCACTAATGGAATGTTACCTAAAGCATGGAGAAGAATGGAGAATGGTATATATTTATATAAAGGAGGAACATCTTCATACGAGTTCGCAAATACAGGATTTGAGCCATATTGTGAATTTTACGCTAGCCAAGTAGCGAAAAGAATGGAAATCGACCATGTAGAGTATAATCTAAGAAAATGGAAGAAAACGATTTCATCAACATGTAAGTTATTTACAAGTAAAGATATTTCATACATTCAAATAGGAGATATTATTACCTATGGAGGAATAAAAAAAGTATATGAATATATAAAAGAATTAGGCTTTGAAAAAAAATTCTCGGATATGATTTTATTCGATGCTATTTGCATTAATCCAGACAGACACTACGGAAACTTTGGATTATTAAGAAATAATCACACAGGAGAGTTTATAGATTTTGCTCCAATATTTGACAATGGCGAGAGTTTATTATCTAAAACTATGCCAAATGTATTTGATAACAAAGAGAAATTTAAAGAATATATAAAAAAAGAGAATTTAAATATTTCGTATTATGGAGTAAGCTATGATGATTTAGTAAAGGAATTTTGTACTAAAAATCACATAGAAAAACTTAGAAAATTATTAAATTTTAAATTTATAAGAGATAAAAACTATAATTTACCGGCAAAAAGATTAAAATGCTTAGAATATATGATTCAAGAAAGAGCTAGACACTTTATAGATATAATAAACAAGTAGAAAAATACTATATTTATAAAATTATTAAATTTATTATATTTAAATATTCTTATTAGAACCCTATTTGGGTTCTTTATTTTGTACAAAAGGAAGGAGTTAACTAACTAAAAACAGTATGTTATATATAGAGATTAATCCTGCCAATGGATAAATATACTAAAATAATAGTAACTAAAATACAAGTGTAAACATAATATAAAGTAAGATAATTAACATTGGAGGGATATAAATTGGAAATCGAAAGAAACAAAAAAATATTACAAATAAAAAATGTTTGCAAAACATATCAAGCAAAAAATGGTGAAATCGAAGCATTAACAGATATAAATTTTGAAGTAAATAAAGGAGAATTTATAAGTATAATTGGACCAAGTGGGTGTGGAAAATCTACGCTTTTATCAATGATTGCAGGACTAGAGAAGAAAACATCTGGAGAAATATACATAGATGGAAAAGTAGGATATATGTTGCAAAAAGATAATTTATTAGAATGGAGAACAATATATAAAAATGTTTTACTAGGTTTAGAGATTCAAAAATCTGCTACAGAAGCCAATAAAAAGTATGTAGAGAGTTTATTAAAAAAATATGGATTATATGAATTTAAGGATAAATACCCAATGCAATTATCTGGTGGAATGAGACAAAGAGTTGCACTAATTAGAACTTTAGCAGTAAGACCTAATATACTTCTATTAGATGAAGCATTTTCTGCATTAGATTATCAAACAAGATTAATGGTAACAGAAGATATTTATAAGATACTAAAAAATGAAAATATAACAACAATAATGGTAACGCACGATATATCAGAAGCAATAAGTATGTCTGATAGAGTTGTAGTATTAAGCAATAGACCTGCAACAGTAAAAAATATATATAATATAGAATTTGAAATAGAAAACAGAACTCCGCTAAATTGTAGAGAAGATCCAAGGTTTAGTAAATATTTTAATATAATGTGGAGGGAGCTAGAGAAATATGATAAAAAAGAAGCAGAATAGTTTAAAAAAAGAAAAAAATAAAGAAATCATTTCAGAAGATAGAAAAAAATATTTAAAAAGTATAAAAATAAATAAAATAAAAATTTTAGTTACACAAATAACGTTAGTAATAGTACTAATTGTAGCTTGGGAAATCTTAGCAAGAACACGGTAAAATTGATAGTTTTATAACCAGTCAACCATCAAGAATTATTAAAACATTTTTAAATTTATCATCAAATGATTTGATTGAACACACAAAAATTACAGTGTATGAAACATTAATTGGGTTTATATTAGGAACAGTTATGGGATGGTGTATTGCTATAATTTTGTGGTGGTCAAAATTTATTTCAAAAGTTTCACAACCTTTTTTAGTAGTATTAAATGCACTGCCAAAGGTAGCTTTAGGACCAATAATAATTATATGGGTAGGAGCAGGAACATCAGCAATTATAGTTATGGCTTTAGGAATTTCACTAATAGTAACTATAATGGATATACTAAATGGACTAATAAATACAGATAAAGAAAAAATAAAAATGGCACAAACATTTAATGCAAACAAATTACAAATATTAATGAAAATTGTAATTCCATCAAACGTTTCAACATTATTTAACACATTAAAAGTTAATATTGGATTGTCTCTTGTTGGAGTAATAACTGGAGAATTTTTAGTGTCTAAAGGCGGCCTTGGATATTTAATAGTATATGGAGGCCAGGTATTTAAATTAGATTTAGTAATGACTAGTGTAATAATTCTAGCAGTAGTCGCAGCTCTTATGTACGAAATTATAGCAATTTTAGAAAAGAAACTAGTAAAATAAAAATTGTAGCAAGAGCAAATCTTGCTACAAACTAAAATAAAAAAACAATTAAGAGGTAATAAAAAAGCCTCAAAGAAAGGAAAAATGTATGAAAAAATTATATATTGCCATAGCAATTATATTAATACTTATAATAGCAGGCACAGCGATAATAGTAAATAAAACTAAAAACAATAAAGAATCTGGAGAACTAGGATTAACAACAATACAATTAAATGAAGTAACAAGATCTGTATTTTATGCACCACAATATGCTGCTATATCAAAAGGATTCTTTGAAGAAGAAGGAATAAATATAGAAATAACGACAGGGCAAGGTGCCGACAATGTAATGACTGCGATACTTGCAGGTCAAAGTGACATAGGTCTATGTGGGCCAGAGGCTTCAATATATGTATACAATGAAGGAAAAGAAGACTATGTTCAAGTTTTTGCACAACTTACAAGAAAAGATGGTTCTTTCTTAGTAAGTAGAGAGAAAACTGATAATTTCTCTTGGAGTGACTTAAAAGGAAAGACTGTTATTCCAGGAAGAAAAGGAGGAGTTCCATATATGACACTGGAATATACTCTAAAGCAAAATGGAATAAATCCTTCAACAGATTTAATTCTAGATGATAGCATAAATTTTGATTTAATGGCAGGTGCTTTCTCATCAGGTACAGCGGATTATGTAACACTATTTGAACCAACAGCATCAATGGTAGAAGAAGCTGGAAAAGGATATATAGTAGCATCTGTAGGAGAAGAATCAGGAGAAATACCTTATACGGCTTACTGTGCTAAAAAAAGTTTTATAGAGAATAATAGTCAAATAATAGAAGGATTTACAAGGGCTATTTATAAAGGAGAGCAATGGGTTAAAGAAAACGATGCAAGAACAGTAGCAGAAGCAATAGTAGATTATTTTCCAGATACAAGTATAGATGACTTAGAAAAATCCGTACAAAGCTACAAGGATATAGAAGCATGGAATGAAACACCATTTTTATCTGAAACAGCATTTAATAAGCTACAAGAAATAATGATTGAAGCAGGGGAATTAGATAATTTAGCACCTTATGATAAAATAGTTAATAATTACTATGCAAATAAAGTTGTAGAATAAAAACAAACAAGGACAGTAATTAATAATAATTCTGTCCTTGTTATTATGTAAAAAATAATATAATATAACTTACCTTAAATAATAATTTTATGTCCATTAAATATTGTATTTTCCGCCAAAATAATGTAAAATAAACGCAAATATTTTAATGAAAACATAAGAAATAAATGAAAAATATATAATAAATAAAAAAAATATCACAATAAGTAAAAAACTTTTTTAATTTTTGTATCTAAAACGACAAATAAATTAAACTGCTTGTACTAAAATAATTAAAACAAAAATTAAATTAGTATGGGGTGGTAAGTATGGTTCAAAATATATTAAATGACACGGAAGAAGAAGTTTGGAAAGAGGAGGAAGAAGAACAGAATAGCGAAAATCAAAGCAGAATAAAACAAATATTAAAAAATACATTTACACTAAATAATAGTGTAATATACGTGATATCGCTTATGGTATCATTAGTTGGAGGAGAAGTAAATTCTGTATTTACACAAATGGCTCCATTTGGTTTCGCAATAGTTGCTGGAGCGCTAAGTGGTGGAGTTCCACTTATGATGGTATGTTTGCTAACTGCAATAGGAACTACAATTAAATTTGGTGCAAGTGGTTTACTAGGCTATATATTAACAATGTTAGTATTTCTAGCATTAGTACTAATAAAAAGACCATTACAACAAGATGATAAAAATGAGCAAATGAAAGTTGGAATGCAAATGGCTGTAAGTGTATTCTTAGTTCAACTTGTTAAAATATTATTTAAAGGTTTTCTATTATATGACTTACTTTACAGCATAATGCTATCTATTTCAACATATTTACTTTATAAAATATTTGTAAATGCACTTCCAGTATTTACAGAATATAAAGTAAAAAAAGTATTTTCTATTGAAGAAGTAATGGGAGCAAGCTTGCTTATTGCAATTAGTATAAACTGTTTAGGAACACTAAGTATATTCGGATATTCAATAAGAAACATATTAAGCATTTTAATTGTATTAGTAATGGGATGGAAGAATGGTATGCTAGTTGGAGCAACTACTGGTATAACAATTGGAACAACATTGGGATTGTTAAATGGACAAGATCCAACAATGCTTGCAGCTTACGCAATATCTGGATTAATAGCAGGTGTTCTAAATAAATTAGGAAAAATAGGGGTAGTAGTTGGATTTATTGTAGGAAACATTGTTTTATCATACCTTGCAAACGGTAATACAATAGAAATAATAAAGTTCCAAGAAATACTAATTGCTGCATTAGGATTGTTAGCTATTCCAAAAAATTATAAACTAGAAATAAGTAATATAATAAGTGATGCAAAATTACTTCCAGAGACAACAACAAGAACATTAGAAGAAAATAAAGAAACAATAAATAAGCTAGAAACAATGTCTAATGCAATTTCTCAAATAGCAAGAGAATACGAAAAAACTAGAGAGAATAATTATATTAATGAAAATATAGATGATCAGAATGAAGAAAATAAAAAAATATTTAAAGAGGAACTATTTAATAATCTAGAGGGAAAAGAAGAAAATTTATTATATGATGATATATATAATGACAATGAACAAATAGTAGATGAAATTTTTGAAGTTCTTTCAGAAAAAGAAGTTTTAACAAGAAAAGATATAATTAATATCTTTGCCGGACATAACAATTATATATTAGGCTTTAATGTAGACTGTAAAGAAGATGATTATGTTGCAAAAAATGATATAGACGAAATTTTAAAAGTAATAAATTATTCATATAGAGTTAGTAAAATGAATTTTATATGGAAAAAGAAAATAGATGAAAACAAAAAAACAATATCAAGTCAACTTAGTAATGTATCGGAGGCTATTTCAAATTTAGCAACACAGATTAATACTGAAGAGGACAAATTTATATCTCAAAAAGAGCAAATTAGAGCTATGTTAGAGGATAAAGATATAAAATTAAAGGATATTACAATTAAACAAGATGAAACTGGTAAATATTTTGTAAATGTGTATACTTCTATTTGTCAAAGTTCAGATGGAACTGAATGCAGTGGAAAAACAATAACAAAAGTCCTTTCTAAAATATTAAAAGACAAAATGATTCTGCAGAAACAAAAATGTGGATTGCGCTTAAATGATTCAACTTGTACTTATACATACACATCTGACAATAAATTCAATATTCAAGTGGGAATTGCAAAGGCAAAAAAAGCAGATTCAATAATTTCTGGAGATACAACAATACAAACAAGATTAGAAGATGGAAAATATTTACTTGCAATAAGTGATGGAATGGGATCAGGACCAGAGGCTAGAAAAAGTAGTAAAATAGCAATAAAAATGTTAGAAAGACTGTTAACAACAGGATTCAACAAAGACACTGCATTAAAGCTAATAAATAATACTATATCTGATAATACAGACGAAGATATGTATGCAACTTTAGATGTAAATATTCTCGATTTATATAACGGAAATATGGAATTTATAAAAAATGGAGCTTGTCCAACATTTGTAAAAAGAAATGGTAAGGTAGAAGTACTAAAAGCAGTATCATTACCAACAGGTATATTAGATAATATAGACCTTGTTGAATATAATTATGAATTACAAGATGGAGATATTATTTTAATGTGTAGTGACGGTATTCTAGATTCAAATAAGGAGTATGCAAGTAAAGAACTATGGATTCAAGAAGTTCTAGAAGAAATAGAAACAGACGATGCACAGAGAATATCGGATATAATTCTTTCTGAAGCTAGAGATAACGATTTTGGTAAAGAAAAAGATGATATGACAGTAATTGTATGCAAAATAAACAAAAAATAAATTAGTAACTAAAATAAACTCACTAGAGATAAATAAATACAAAAGTCTCTAAGTGAGTTTATTTTTGTTTAAATTATGTAGAAAAATAAAACATATTTAATAAAACAGAATTTTAATGATTAATATTGAAATTTTATATCTTTTTTGGTATATTATAAATGTAAAAAGGAGAATTATGCATGGGAAGAGGAAAACGTTATAATGGAAACGAACAAAAGCTAAATATAAAAAAGGTAATTGCAGTAATAATTGCATTTTTAGTTATAATCATGTTTATAGGAATTATAATAAAACTTGCAAATCCTTCAAAAAATACAACAGAAAAGAAAGTAGCTCTTTTATACTATACAGTATTTCAAAATAATAAATGGGGAGTAATAGATTCATCAGGAGAAACAGTACTTCCTCCAAGTTATGATGAAATGATATTAATACCAAACAATGAAAAAAATGTATTTATCATAACTTATGATGTTGACTATGAAACAGGTTCATATTCATCTAAAGCTGTAAACGACAAAAATGTACAATTATTTACAGACTATGATTCAGTAGAGGTAATTCAAAATTATGATGAGCAAAATAGTATATGGATAGAAGAGAATTGTTTAAAAGTTAAGAAAAACGGAAAATATGGATTAATAGATTTATCTGGAAAAGAATTACTTGCGCCACAATATGACTCAATAGAGCCAATGATACAAGAAAAAAACAGCCTTATTACCATAAAGGACGGAAAGAAAGGATTAGTTAGTTCAACTGGCTCAATAATAATAGAAAATGAGTATGAAGATATTACTGCATTAACTTCTCAATATGAAGATGGCTATATAGTAAAAAATAGCGAGAACAAAGTTGGAGTAATAGGAACAAACAAAAAATTACTATTACCAATAGAATATGACGACATAAAACATGTATACTCAGACAATACATACGTTGTAAAACAAGGAGAAAGTTGGAAAATAATAAATACATCAACAAACACAGAAAATGCATTTAATTATAACAATGCAACACAAATAAATGCAGGATACATAGTAGTGGAAAAAGATGGCAAATATGGACTTACAACAGAGGCTGGAGAAGAGGCAATTGCACCGCAATATGATAATTTACAGCATATATTCCAAAACTATTATATAGCATCAAAAGATGGAAAATATGGTATTATTGAAGCAAATGGAGCAACAAAGTTAGATTTTAAATATAATTATCTTACATACATAAAAGAAGCAGATATTTTAGAGGGAGAAACAGAAGGAGTTAACA
>CALXEU010000084.1 GCA_944387395.1 uncultured Clostridia bacterium
CCATGGGGAGCAATAAGCTGGGATAGAGCAGTAGAGTGGCTACGACTAGAAGAATAGAAATGCGATTAAAAAAGGGGAGTCTATGTACTCTCCCTTAGTAGTCTTATTAAATAGTACATATTATAAAAAATAAGCAAAAATAAAATCAATAAAACTTGTAAATTATATACAAGCCTGATATAATAGTTACATAAAATAAAGAAAGGAGCTGAATACTTATGTCAGAAACTCAAATACAAGCAATTAAAGATGTAATAAAAATGACACCAAGGCTTAACATGGAATGCTTAAATTCTATAAAAATCTTAATGGAAAAATCTATTGACTCTGAAATACTAAAACTTGAACCTACTGCTATTTTAGATAATATGGATATTACTGAAAAGGTTATGTATTTAGATTATTTAACAGAAAGTAAAGAAACAAAAGAAAAGGAAGACGAAAATGCGATATCGTTTGAGGAAGTACTAAAAAGAGAGGGGTTGACATTTGATGACTTACAAGATAAAAATTAGACCTAAAGCTCTCAAATTTATAGAGAAACAAGATAAAATACAAAGATTACGAATTTATAAAGCAATTTACAACCTGCCAAATGGTGATGTAAAGAAATTAGCAGGTTGTAAAAATGAATTTAGATTAAGAATTCGGAAACTATCGTATAATTTATGAATTATATGATAAAGAAGTTATTATTTTAGTTACCAAAGCAGATAATAGAGGACAAATTTATAAATAAATTTTATTTCTATCAATATTTTTTCTTTAAAAATCCCCTAAAAGTTAAAAATGAAGCACATTTTAATGTATTTACTAGGCTCAAAAGCTGTTGCTTAATAAAGGAAAAATTATCCAATTTTGGTATAAATTACCAGGGAAAATATACAAACACATGTTTACATTTCGCGAGAGAAATAGTATAATCAATATATGATATTACTTGCAAGGGGGAAGAGATAGTGCAAAATGTTTTTTTATGTATTGATTTAAAAACTTTTTATGCATCTGTGGAATGTGTTGAAAGAGGATTAGATCCATTTTCTACAAATTTAGTAGTAGCGGACCTTAGCAGAGGCAAAGGAACCATATGCCTTGCAGTAACTCCAAAAATGAAAATGCTTGGAGTAAAGAACAGGTGTAGGATTTTTGAGATTCCACCTAATATAAAGTATATTGCTGCAATTCCTAGAATGAAGAAATACATTGAATATTCGGCTAATATTTATTCTATTTATTTAAAATATTTTTCAGAAGAGGACATCCATGTATATTCAATTGATGAAGCTTTTATGGATGTTACAAAATATTTGAAATTATACAAACGTACCCCTATAGAACTTGCACAAAAAATAATAAAAGATATTTATAATACTTATGGAATATCAGCTACTGCTGGAATTGGTACTAATATGTATCTTGCTAAAGTAGCGTTAGATATTACAGCAAAACATAGCATTACTAATATTGGAGATTTAAATGAAGAAAAATATCAAAAAGAATTATGGCATCATAAGCCTCTTACAGATTTTTGGCAAGTAGGCAGTGGAATAGAGAAAAGGCTTAATAAATTGCATTTATATGATATGTATGATGTGGCTCATGAAGAACCTAAGAAATTATATAAAGAATTTGGAGTGAATGCTGAATATCTAATAGATCATGCATGGGGCAAGGAAAAATGTACTATAGCAGATATAAAAAAGTATAAACCACAAAATAGATGTATTAGCAATAGTCAAGTGTTATTCGAAGATTATTCTTTTGAAAAGGCAAGACTGGCATTAAAAGAAATGGTGGAACTTGGTAGTTTGAGATTAATAGATGAGAATCTATCTTCGAATACAGTAAAACTCTACATCGGATATTCGAAAGATGCTATACCTGCAAGTGGCGGAACAGAAAAAATAAATTGTTATACAAATGTATATTCAGATCTGGTATCAGCATTTTTAAAAATATATGACAGGACTACAAGCAGAAGTGTTCCAATACGAAGGATAGGAATTAGTTTTGAAAATGTGGCAGAAGCAGAAGGAGTGCAACTTAGTTTATTTAAAGACCAAAAGAAGATAGATAAAGAACGTAAGCTCGAACTGGTAATAAACAATATAAAAAACGAAATGGGAAAGAATGCAATTATACGAGGCATGAATTTGGAAGAAGGAGCTACTACGATTATTAGGAATAAACTAATAGGTGGGCATAATAGCGGATGATGGTTAAGAAAGTAAATGATAAAGGAGTGAGATTAATTATGACAAGAGCAAGTAGAGCAAAGCAGTTTTTACCATTTGATGCTTTGTCTGGATTTAAAGAAGCGTTAAAAGAAAAAGAAATAAAAAAAGAAGCTAAAATAGAGCTTTCTGAAGATAGTTTGCAAGAATTAGAAAACTAACTCAATGAGTTAGAAAACGGAAGTAATATAAAGCTTACATATTATAAAAATAATAGGTATATTGAAACCATAGGAATAATTACTAAAATAGATTATCTGAGGAAGAAAATTATATTGAGTCATGATGCAGAAGATGAAAACATATTAAATAGAAAAAATTCTATAGAAAGCAGCAAAAATTATGCAAACAAAAGTAAAAATTATGCAAATAAAAGCAGAGATTATATAATAAATAGTAAGAGCCATACAACAAATGGAAATAACAATACTAATGAAATTATCAACGTGTGTGATATTATAGAAATAGAGAAAATCAATTAAGAGACAAAAGAACCGTCCCCATGTCTCAGAAATGTGAATGTTGTGTGAAAAGATTAGCAAGATACTTGACTAACTAGAACTAAAGTGTTATAGTTAAAAAGTTATGGAAAATAATTAATAAAATGAAAAGTAACATTAAATGTAATGTTAATATATAATAAGAAATATGAAGGAGGAGAAATTAAACAAATGGTAAGAAAGTTATCACAGTCAATTAGAGAATACAAAAAAGATGCAATATTGACGCCTGTTTGTGTGGCAATTGAAGTAATTTTGGAAATTATTATTCCATTACTTATGGCAAATTTAATAGATGATGGTATTTATGGTGGAGAAATGAATATGGTATATAAAATAGGCATAGAATTGGTTTTGTGTGCTATTCTTTCTTTAATATTTGGTATGCTATCTGGTAAATTTGCAGCAAAAGCCTCATCAGGATTTGCAAAAAATTTAAGAAAGGATTTATATTACAAAGTACAAAATTTTTCTTTTACAAATATAGATTCATTTTCTACTAGTAGCTTAGTTACAAGACTTACAACAGATGTAACAAATGTACAATTTGCTTTCCAAATGATTATAAGAATAGCTGTTAGAACACCACTTATGCTTATAACCTCACTATTTTTCGCAATATCAATTAGTAAGGAATTATCACTAGTATTTTTAGTTATTATACCAATTTTAGCAATAGGATTATATTTCATTATTACTAGAGTTCATCCAATTATGAAAAGGGTATTTAGAACTTATGATGACTTAAATAATGTAGTAGAAGAAAATGTTGCAGGTATAAGGGTTGTAAAATCTTTTGTTATAGAGGATAAGGAAAAGAAAAAGTTTGGAAAAGTTTCAAAAAGCATTTTTGATGACTTTAGTAAAGCGGAAAAATTAATGGCACTAACCAGTCCATTAATGCAATTCGCCATTTATTCATGCATTTTAGCAATATCATGGTTTGGAGCTAAAATTATTATAGAAAGCGGAATGACAGAACTTACAACAGGCGAACTCATGACAATGTTTACATATTCTATACAAATTCTTTCAAGCTTGATGATGCTTTCTATGGTAATGGTTATGATAGCAATATCTAAGTCATCTGCAGAAAGAATTGTAGAAGTATTAAATACTGAATCTGATATTCATGACCCTAAAAAACCAGTTATGGAAGTTAAAGATGGTAGCATTGATTTTAAAAATGTTAGTTTTAGCTATGTAAATAGCAAAAAGAAAGAATGCTTGAAAAATATTAATGTAAGCATTAAATCAGGAGAAACAGTTGGAATTATTGGAGGAACTGGTAGTGGAAAATCTAGTTTAGTAAACTTAATTCCAAGACTTTATGATGTAACAGAAGGAGAATTATTAGTAGGAGGAGTAAATGTAAAGAAATATCATGTAGAAACATTAAGAAATGAGGTTTCTTGCGTACTTCAAAAAAATGTACTTTTCTCAGGAACAATTACAGAGAACATCAAATGGGGAGACGAAAATGCTTCAGATGAAGATGTAAAAAGAGTTTGCAAACTAGCACAGGCAGATGAGTTTGTTAGCCAATTCCCAGATGGATATAACACATACATAGAAGAAGGCGGTACAAACGTATCAGGAGGACAAAAGCAAAGATTATGTATTGC
>CALXEU010000085.1 GCA_944387395.1 uncultured Clostridia bacterium
AATGGAAATGCTGTTGTTATATCAGAAGAAGATTATAATAGTATAATGGAAACTTTATATATAATGTCGGTTCCTAACTTAAAAGATGAAATAGTTAAAAGAGAAAATGACAATGATGAGGAATATGCAAAAGAAAGTGAGGTTAAGTGGTAGTATATATATAAAATACTATAATTTATTACATTTTTTAATTTTAATTAAAAGTGTATTGACTTTTCTTTTATATGTGATAGTATAATGGTAAAATAAGTAAAAACAATAAAATTATGTATTGCTATTATGTAAAATATATGCTATACTATAACATAATGTTAACATTTTTATAACTAATGAATATTATTGTATTAAAAACATGAAAATATGAATAATATAAAAAAGGAGCTGATTATCAATGGCGACAAAAAGCTTTTTAAAAAATATAGTAATTAAAGACAGAAAGTCTGCTAAAACTTTTATATCTGCACTAGAGAATGCAGAAAATAAAGGAAAAAAGAAAATAAGAGAAAAAGTAGCTGTTAAAACAATAAAAGATGAAGAGACCATAAAGAAAATGTTTGGAGAAAAATAATAATGGCATATAATATAATAAGTCTTGAGAATATGTATAAAGCAATTGGAGAAGAAAAGTTAAAAGAAATTCTTTATAAATATAAATGTGATTATAATAAAGATGTTGAATATTTTCTAAAGGAAAAAGCAATTCAATTTCTAAAAATGGGTATTGCTAAAACCTTTTTAGTAACAACCTCATATAAAGAAAAACAAATAATTGTGGGATATTTTTCTTTAGCAAATAAAGTAATAAAGATTAAAATAAAACTGCTGAGTTATTCATTAAAAAAAAGAATGAGCAGATTTAATGAAAATCATGATACCAATGATTATTTTATTATTTCATTACCATTAATAGGTCAATTAGGTAAAAATTTTGAAAATAATTATAATACACTGATTGATGGAGATTTATTATTAAAGTTTGCATGTGAAAAGGTTAAAGAGGCACAGAGCATATTAGGAGGAAAATTTGTTTTTTTAGAATGTGAGGATAAACCTCAGTTAAGAGAATTTTATGAGAGAAATGGATTTGTTTGCTTTGGAAAGAGAAATCTTGAAAGAGATGAACGAGAAAAGAACCAAGGAGAATATCTATTGCAAATGCTATGTGATTTAAGAAATAATTAAACATAATAAGATTACAGACTAGCAATAGTCTTTTTTTCTATTTATAAAAAAATAATATTACAAATATTACAGTCTAATTACAAACCAAAATTAAAAATGTAAAAAAACCATAGTGGAAAAATATTGCAAAAAAAACATATATGAAGTATAATTATACACATAAAAGAATGAAGGAGAAAAAACAATGGAAGAACTAGATTTAAAAGAACTATTTGAAATCTTTTGGAGTAAGAAAATACATATAGGAATATGTATAATAATATTTATGTTAATAGGAATAATTTACACATATGCATTCACAACTCCAAAATACAAATCAGAGACAACATTATTAGTAGTGCAACAAAACAACTTTGGAGAATCTACAGGTCAAGGAATTACAACAACAGATTTAACTTTAAACCAAAAATTAGTACCAACATACAGTGAACTAATAAAAAGCAAAACAGTAGTAAGACAAGTTATAGAAAATTTAAAACTAGACATTGATGAAGATGCATTAAAATCAAGCATAACAGTAAGCTCAGTAAAAGATACAGAATTAATTAAAATAACAGTAACAAATTTAAATGCAAAAATTGCAAGAGATGTTGCAAATGAATTGGTACCAGTATTTGCAGATGTAGTAAAAGACAAATACAATGTAGATAACGTAAATGTTATAGATGTAGCTGAATTAGAAAATACTCCATACAACATAAACCATCTAAGAGATATAATAATATTTACTTTAGTTGGGATAGTTGTTAGTGTAATTTATGTATTAATAATGAATATGTTAGATACAACCATAAAAAACAAAGAAGATGTTGAAAAAGCAACAGGACTTATAGTATTAACAGAATTACCAATTGTTGAATTTAAGAAAACTAAGAAGGAGGCAAGAAACTAATGAAAAGAGAAGTAATAACACATAGAATGCCAAAATCACCAGCATCTGAAAGTTTTAGAACGCTAAGAACAAATATTCAATTTATGAATACAAAAAATGGTCTGAAATCATTAATGATTACATCAACACTACCAGGAGAAGGAAAAAGCTGGGTAGCAGCAAATCTTGCAGTAACGTTTGCTCAAGCAGGAAAAAAAGTTACTCTAGTTGATTGTGATTTAAGACTAGGAAGACAATTTGCAATTTTTGGAGTAGCACCAACACCAGGAATATCTAACTATCTATCAGGAGTAAATACAAATGGACAAGACTGTAGTGATAATATTCTAGAATATATAAAGCCAACAGAAGTAGAAAATCTATTTTTATTACCAGCAGGAAATGTACCACCAAACCCATCTGAGTTATTAACATCAGAACGTATGGCTGAATGTGTAGAAAAATTAAAATCATATAGTGATTTAGTAATATTTGATACGACGCCAAGCTGTCTAGTTACAGATGCAGTAGTAATATCCAGATATGTAGATACATCAATTATAGTTGCAAGTTACAAAAACACGAGGACAGAAGACATAAAGAAAATAAAAAGAGAAATAGAAAATGTTGGAGGAAAAATTGCAGGTGTAGTAATAAACAAAGTACGTGTAAAACAGAGCAAATATGGTTATGGAGAATACTATGGATATTACAGTCCAGAAAAAACTGTAGTATCTCCTATAAAATCTATTAATACAAAAGAAATAACAAAATTAGAAGAAACTAAAGAAGACTCAGAAGACGAAACAAAATCTGAGGAAAATTAAAAAATAAGTATTAAATAGAAGGTATAGTAAAATGATAGACTTTCACAATCACATAATATTTGATGTAGACGATGGAGCTCAAGATATTGAACAATCAATAAAAATGCTCAAAGAGGCACAAGAAGCGGGAATAACTGATGTAATACTTACTCCACATTACATGGAGGAATATTATGAAGTAGGAACAAAAGCAATAGCAAAGAGAATGGAAATAATAAACCAAGAAATAGAGAAAAACAATATAAACATAAAATTACATCAGTCTAATGAAGTTTACATTACAAGCAATATTATAAATCTTTTAAAGAATGAAAGAGTTTCTACAGTAGCAGGAAGCAAATATGTACTTATGGAGACTCCAATGTTGCAAGTACCTATGAACTTTAGACAAATTATATATGACTTAAAAAGCAATGGATATATTCCAGTTATAGCACATCCAGAGAGATATGAATATATACAAAAAAATCCACAAATAGTATATGATCTTATACAAGACGGTGTACTATTCCAAGCAAATATTGGAAGTATAATTGGAATATATGGAAATGATGCAAAAAAGACAGTAAAAAAATTATTAAAGCATAAAATGGTGCATTTTATAGGAACAGACACACATAGACCAGACTCAATTTATCCTAAGGTAGAGAAAGCATTAAAAAAATTAAGTAAAATTGTGCCAGAAGATGAATTAGAAAAAATTATATGCGAAAATGCAAAATGCGTGTTAGAAAATAAAGATATAGATATACCAGAACCAATAGAAATTAAATAAAAATTAATCGAGACTAATTAAAAATTCATACAAAAAAGTATGGACCTTAAATTAGTCTCTTTATGGTTTATTACTTTTTCCCTTGGATAACAATATTCATCCCATCACTAAAACCGATTTCTATAGAAATATTCATATTCGTAATTATTCACTAAATTTTGTGACAATAAATACTCATCAAGCGCATCTATAATAGCCTCCCTAGCATTATTAAAATGAGGAGGGAGATTTTTAATCGACTTAATTAAATTTTCATAACTCCTATTATAATTATTCTTTGCGTTGCAAAACTGAACATTGCCTGGGACAAGTGAAATATTACTAATTTTATCTTCACACGCCTCAAATAAGACTCCAACTAAATCAGTATCTGTGTTACAGCTTAAAGTTATATTCTTTTGTGAGCTTTTTTTTCTTAATTTTTTCAAATAGTAAATCTCCTTTTTAGTATAATAGTATATATATTTTAACTCTAATAAAGAGAATAGTCAACAAAAAATTGACATTTAAGTTCATATTTACACTTAAGAAAAATGTGCAAACTATTAAAATAGAGGGGAAGTAGAAATTTATAAAATTTAACAAAATTCCTTATGAATATTTTCGCGTTATTAAAGACATAATTGATAAAATTAATAGTAAAATATATATCTATAATAAAGCGATTTAAGGTGATATAAAATGAAAATAAACAAATATAACAACGTTAGAAATATTTCTGGAAATGTATTAAGAGAATTAAGAACGAAGAAAAAAATGTCGCAAAAACAACTTGCGGAAAAATTGCAATTAGAGGGAATAGACTTAACATCAAAAGAAATTTCAAAAATAGAGAATAATGGTAGACTTGTTCAAGATTTTGAATTATTTGGTTTTGCAAAGATACTAGGAGTATCTGCAGATGAATTTAATGAAACGGTAAAAAAATAACAATCAGTTAAATGATATTTGTTATTTATTTTTTTTGTCAAAATTGGATACAAATACTATTAATGTAACCAATTATTTTAGTGATGTCTCTTTTTATTAAATATCATGAAAAATATTGCCAAAACTAGAAAAAATATTGTATAATCTTAAACAAGAGGTTTATAGGTAAATCCTTAAAAACCTAAATATATGTACTAATAAGGAAAAGACATTGGAAAATAAAAAGAAATTTATTAGAAATTTTAGCATTATAGCGCATATAGATCATGGAAAATCTACACTAGCAGACAGACTAATAGAAATGACAGGTGTGCTATCAAAAAGAGAAATGGAATCTCAAGTATTAGACAATATGGATATAGAAAAAGAAAGAGGAATAACAATAAAATCACAAGCTGTGCGAATGAAATACAAGGCTAAAGATGGAAATGAATATGAGCTTAATTTAATAGATACTCCAGGACATGTTGATTTTAACTATGAAGTTTCCAGAAGCTTAGCTGCATGTGATGGAGCAATTTTAGTAGTAGATAGCTCGCAAGGAGTAGAGGCTCAAACTTTAGCCAATGTATATTTAGCAATAGACAATAATCTAGAGATTTTACCAGTTATAAATAAAATAGACTTACCAAACGCCAGACCTGATGAAGTAAAAAAAGAAATAGAAGACATAATTGGAATACCTGCACAAGATGCACCTTGCATTTCTGCTAAAACGGGTTTAAATGTTGAAGAAGTTTTAGAAAGAATAGTAACAGATATTCCAGCACCAGGAGGGGATGAAAATGCACCTCTACAAGCTCTAATATTTGATTCTATATACAATGACTATCAAGGTGCAATAGCATATGTTAGAATAAAAAATGGAACTGTAAAAGTAGGAGACGAAATTAAACTTATGGCATCTGGAAAAACATTTACAGTAACAGAGGTAGGATATTTTGAACCAGGAGCATATAAGCCGGCTGGTTCTTTACAAGCAGGAGAAGTAGGATACATAGCTGCAAGCATAAAAAGCTTGCAAGATGTAAGAGTAGGAGATACAATAACATTAACAAATAACCCTGCCAAAGAGCCACTTCCAGGTTATAAAAAAGTAAATCCTATGGTATATTGTGGTTTATATCCAATTGATGGAAGTGAATATGAAAACTTAAAAGTTGCATTAGAAAAATTACAATTAAACGATGCAGCATTAGAATTTGAACCAGAAAGCTCAACAGCTTTAGGATTTGGATTCAGATGTGGTTTTTTAGGATTACTACATCTAGAAATAATAGAAGAAAGACTAGATAGAGAATTTGATTTACAATTAATTACAACATCGCCATCTGTAATATATAAAGTATATAAAACAGATGGAACAATGATTGAAATTTACAATCCATCAGACTTACCAAGAGCAGACGAAATATCTAGAATAGAAGAACCATTCGTAGAAGCAGAAATTATGACACCTAAAGAATTTGTAGGAAACATAATGGAAATATGCCAAAATAGAAGAGGTATATACAAAGATATGAAGTATCTAGATGAGAACAGAGTAACTCTAATTTATGAACTACCATTAAATGAAATAATATACGACTTTTTTGATAAATTAAAATCAAAAACAAAAGGATATGCATCATTTGATTACGAGTTAAAAGAATACAGACCATCAAGCTTAGTAAAATTAGACATTCTAGTTAATGGCGAAAAGGTAGATGCACTTTCATTTATAGTACATAAAGACAGCAGTTATGAACGTGGAAGAAAAATGATAGAAAAACTAAAAACAGTAATACCAAGGCAATTATTTACAATACCACTTCAAGCAGCAATAGGAGGAAAAATAGTTGCAAGAGAAACAATATCAGCCATGCGTAAGGACGTTCTAGCAAAATGCTATGGTGGAGATGTAACTAGAAAAAAGAAATTACTAGAAAAACAAAAAAGAGGAAAAAAGAAAATGCGTGAAATCGGTAATGTAGAAATACCTCAAGAAGCATTTTTATCAGTATTAAAATTAGATGACGAGCAATAGTAAATATGCCAAGGGGAAGGAAATGAAAAAAATGAATGAAGAAAATAGCTATGTAGACCAAGTAGAAGGAAGAAATTCTGTTCTGGAACTATTAGAATCTGGAAAAGATATAAATAAAATTTATGTTACAAAAGGTGAAAAACATGGTTCAATTACAAAAATAATAGCAAAAGCAAAAGAAAGAAAAATTGTTTTAGTAGAAGTAGAACGTAATAAGTTAGAAAAAATGGCACAAACAGATAACCCACAAGGAGTTATTGCTCAAGTTCCACCATTTGATTATTGCAGTGTTGATGAAATTTTGCAAGAAGCAAAAAACAAAAATGAAAAAGCATTTATATTAATACTAGACGGAATAGAAGATCCCCACAATTTAGGGTCAATAATAAGAACTTCAGAAACAGCAGGTGTCCATGGAATAATAATTCCAAAAAGAAGGTCTGCCTCTGTAAATAGTACCGTAAACAAAACTTCAGCTGGTGCAACAAACTTTATGAAAATAGCAAGAGTAAATAATTTAAATGAAACAATAAATTATTTAAAAGAAAAAGATATATGGATTTATGGTACAGATATGGAAACAGACAAAATGTACTATGACGAAGATATGACAGGAAATGTTGCAATTGTAATAGGTAGTGAAGGATTTGGAATGAGCAGATTAATAAAAGAAAATTGTGATTTTCTAATTAAGATTCCTATGAAAGGAAAAATAACATCATTAAATGCATCTGTTTCAGCAGGAATAGTAATGTATGAAGTAGTAAAACAAAGAAGGGTCTAAGAAATTCTTAGACCTTTAATATTTATCTCTTTCCATACGAGCAAGCTCATCACATCTATTATTAAATTCATCTGTACTATGTCCCTTAACTTTATTGAAAGTGACCTCGTGAATTTTAGTTAAAGAGTACAATTCTTGCCACAATTCTTTATTCTTAACAGGCTCTCCAGAAGAATTTTTCCAATTATTTTTCATCCAACCATATATCCATTTTTGAACAAAACCATTAACAACATAAGCACTATCACTAAATACTTGTACCTTGCAAGGCCTTTTTAAAATCTTTAAACCTTCTATAACAGCAGTAAGCTCCATAATATTATTAGTTGTATTTGGAGAACCACCAGATATTTCTTTTCTGTTTTCACCAAGCATTAAAATAGAACCCCAACCACCAGGACCAGGATTGCCAGAACATGCTCCATCGGTATATAATGTAACTTCTTCCATAATTTGCTACATTCCTTTCTAGGCATAAATCTGGTTGGAAAAGAATTAAATTTTGACTAGGAAAACGAGTTTGAAATTTATGAGGCGTACTTTTTGTACGTTGATTAAATTTCAAATGAAGTCTGACAACGTCAAAATTGTAATTATTTTGCAACCTTAACCTCTCTTTTCTAAACTAAAATTTATTATATCAATAAAAATAAATATTGTAAATAGATTTACATTGTGATAATATATGAATAGTAAAAAATATAGTAAACAATAAAATAATAAAAGCGGGTGAATTTATGGGAAGAGTTGTAGGAATAGTAGCAGAATATAATCCATTTCATAATGGACATTATTACCATATACAAGAATCAAAGAAAAAATCTAATGCAGATGCAGTAGTTGCAGTAATCTCTGGAAATTTTACACAAAGAGGAGAAACATCTATTGTAAACAAGTGGTCAAAAGCTTATATGGCGTTATGTGGAGGAGCAGATTTAGTAATAGAATTACCAACTGTATATGCAACTTCTAGTGCTGAAAATTTTGCAAGAGGTGCAATAAAAATTCTAGATAGTCTTAAAATTGTAAATTCAATATCTTTTGGTACAGAAAATGACGATATTGAAGCATTAAGAAACATAGCAAATGTTCTGAATGAGGAACCAAAAGAGTATAAAACAATATTAAACCACGAGCTACAAAAAGGAGATTCTTTTCCAAAGGCCAGAGAAAATGCACTAATGATGTATTTAAATGACATAAAAAGATATGCTAATATTCTCAAAGGGTCAAATAATATTTTAGCAATTGAATATCTAAAAATCTTAAAAGAGCAAAAGAGTAAAATTGAACCAATTACAATATTAAGAAAAAATGTTGGATATAATGATGATAAAATAGAAGATGGTTTTGCAAGTTCTTCCGCTATAAGAAAATTGCTTAATGAAAATAAAACCGATTCTCTTTCTAATATTATGCCAAAAATGAGTTATAGAGTTTTAGCAAATGATATAAGAAATGGATGGACAGTATTAGGATTAGAAAGATTTGAGAAAGAAATAATATACCAATTAAGAAGAATGAACATTGAACAAATTGCAAATTTGCCAGATGTATCAGAAGGACTAGAAAATGCAATTAAAAGTGCCGTTGGAAATTGTAATACAATTAAAGAATTGATAGAACAAGTAAAGACCAAAAGATATACCCAAACTAGAATTCAAAGAATATTATTATATAGTTTACTTGGAATAGATAAAAAGATAATGGAAAGTTCAAAAAAAGTAACTCCTTATGTAAGAGTATTAGGATTTACAAAAAAAGGACAGGAATTATTATCTGAAATATGTAGAAATAATCCTAAGATTAATTTAATAACATCTGTAAAGAAATTTATGGATGAAAATAAAAATAAGCAACTAAAAGAAATGCTTGAAAAAGATATATTTGCAACAGATGTATATACTTTAGCATATAAGAATAATTCAAAGACAAATTTGGACTATACAAATAAATTAATAATGCCACGCTAGTAATGCAACAATTACTAGTTTTATTTCTTTTTAATTACAAAACAATTACATTTTTGTATCTTTGTTGAAAATGGATAAAAGATAGAATATAATCAAGAAAACTAATGAAAATAAAATGAGTAAATATTGTCAATAATATATATTATATATAATATTAAATATTACTTACAAATATAAATTGCACTTAGGAAAGAAGGGGAACTGTTATGGAAAGCCAAACTTTTGCTGAATACATTTTAGCTGAAAAAAATTGGATAAAGAAAATGGAAATAATGTATTATCTTAAAAAGAGAGTTAACATTTTTTTTGATAAATCTGTTGTTTTTAAAACTGAACTCTTGAAGTTATTTTTGGATAACACAAATCTAGGATTAGATCAAAATAAACTAATAACTGCTTGCCTTTTATGCAATTGTAAAAAAATAGATAATTTTACGGATATGGAAAAAGTAAGAAACTATGCTCTTGAAGGCGCTAGGTATTTGCTTACACTTGGATTTGATGAAAAATTTTGTAAAATTTGTGAACAGGTAAATAGATATAGTGGTTCGGAACCAAGATATCCAGAAGCGGATGTTTTAGAACTAATAGACCAGTTTGGAGGAATGCTTTTAGATAGACCAGAGAGAATTGGATTTAAAGTTGATGAAGCTCTTGTTTTATTAGAATTCAGAAACCTAAAAGGAAAGAATAATAGATATTTAGAAGTATTTAAAGATTTTGTAAATAGAATGGAGGCAATAAAAATATGAGCCTAGCAAATGAAGAAGATATAATAATACCTGGAACAACAGGACTAATGACAGGTGCTGCAAAAGAAGCCAATAGTGCAGATTTGGTAGATTATATAAGAAATATACCAATAATAGATAGAATATTAAGAGGAAGAATACAAGGTATTCCGTTGGAACAATTGGTAAATCCATCAAGAATACCAAGTAATAGTAGAAGAATTGACAAAAAGCCAGGAAAAGAAAACGGGGAACAACAACAAAGAGCTTATGAAAACTGGTTTAGTGATAGATAACACAAAAATTGGAAGGATTATGAAGTAAAAATGGAAGAAATATTTGCAGATTTACATGTACACATAGGAAGAAGTGAATCGGGAAAACCAATAAAGATAACAGCTGCAAAAAGTCTGAATTTTGCAAATATTGCAAAAGAATGTGCAGATAGAAAAGGAATAAATGTTGTAGGAATAATAGATTGTGCTTCACCATACGTAATAGAAGATATAGAAAACTTTTTAAAAACAGGCGAAGCGTATGAAATAGAAGATGGTGGAATAATTTATAAAGATAAGGTCTGCATTTTATTAGGAAGCGAAGTAGAAACTTCAGAAAAAGGTAGAAATGGAAAAAGTGGAGCTGCACATAATGTATGTTTCTTTCCACATTTAAGCGATATAAAAGGATTCTCAAGTGAATTAAGTCATCATTTAAAAAATATTACATTAAGCACACAAAGATCAGATTTATCTGGCTATGATTTAATAGATATGGTAGAAAGATACAATGGAATTTTAATACCAGCACATTGTTTTACACCTTTTAAAAGCTACTATGGAAATTGTACAGATAGAATGAAGGATATTTTTAAAGAAAAATATGATAAAATTTTTGCAATAGAGTTGGGATTAAGTAGTGATACTTATTTAGCAGATGAAATATCAGAATTAGAAAATAAGACATTTGTAACAAACTCAGATGCTCATTCGTTACCTAAAATTGCAAGAGAGTATAATAAAATGCTAGTTGAAACGATTTCATTTAAAGAAATTGTAAAAGCCCTAAAAGGAGAAGATGGAAGAAAAGTAATTTGTAATTACGGATTAGATCCAAAACTTGGTAAATACCATAGAACATTTTGCGACAACTGTAATCAAGTTATAGAAACAAAGGAACCTGTAACAGTTTGCCCACACTGTGGAAGTGATAAGGTAACATTTGGGGTATTTGATAGAATAGAATTAATAAAAGATAAGAAAGAAAGTAAAAGTCCAGAAAACCGTCCACCATACAACTATCAAGTTCCACTTACTTTTATACCAGGTTTAGGGGCTAAGACTATAGATAAACTTTTGGAGCATTTTGGAACAGAAATGACAATTCTACATAAGGTTAGTTATGATGATATAGAAGCGGTAGTTGGAGAAAAAGTTGCAAAAGAGATAATTGCAGTAAGAGATGGAAAACTTACTATTCACGCAGGTGGAGGCGGAGTTTATGGAAAAGTTAGCATGAATTAAATAATAAAATGTAAAGAATCTAAATTATAAAAAAATAATTTGGATTCATTTTATATGTTCTAATATTAAAATTATCGAATACAAATTATGTATAAGAAATTTAGGACAAAAATTCATAAGGAAAGGGTAATGAATTTGAAGAGAACATATAAAAGAGAAAATAGAAAAATTATGTGGAAGTTTTTACAATATGTGGGAGATAATGCAAAGGTATATCTAATACTATTAATAATATTTTTTATAGGTATAATTCTTGGAGTATTTTTTGTAAACAATGCAGATCAAAATCAGGCTGAACAAATTGGCGGATATATAAATAGTTTTGTAAATAGCATAAAAGAAAATGGATACCAGATTTCAAAAACAGATATTTTATATCAATCTATAAAAAATAATGTTATAATAGCCTTGGTATTATGTTTTTTAGGATGCACAGTTATAGGAGTTCCAATAATTTATCTGATTATAGCTTATAAAGGTTATTGTATAGGGTATACGGTATCTGCTATAATTGCAAGCATTGGAATTGGTAAAGGTATATTATTTGTATTTTCCACAATGCTAACACAAAATATAATATATATACCAATAATTTTAACACTTGCAGTAAGTGGTATAAACTTACATAAGCGAATTATTGAAGACAAAAGAGGAGAAAATATTAAACTACAAATTGCAAAACATACAATTATTTCTTTATGCTTGTTAGGAGTTCTACTTTTTGAGTCATTTGTTGAAGCATATATTTCTGGAGGACTATCAACTGTGTTTATTAAATTTTGTTAAAGACAATAATTTACCATAGTTATTTTACTGTTTGAAAAAAATAGTTATAAAAAATGTAGAATTTTGCAAAAACATCTTTACTTTTTTACAATATTTTGATATAACTAGTACATAAGTTATGTAAATTCTAAATACATATAAAAATAAATAGAATAGGGGAGTTCAAATGGAAAAGCAAATTAAACTTTTTTTAGATTTTCTAAAAAACGAAAAAAAATTATCAAACAACACATTACAATCATACGAAAGAGATATAGAACAATATCAACAATATGTAATTGATAACAAAATAAATTACTTAAAAGCAACAGAAGAATCTATTCTAAATTATATGGAACACTTAAGATCTCAAAATAAAAAAGAATCAACAATTTCAAGAGGATTAGCATCAATAAGATCTTTTTATCAATTTTTAATTAGAACAAAGAAAATAAAAAAAGATCCAACTATGACAATTGAATCACCAAAAATCACAAAGAGAATACCAAACATCTTAACAGCAAAAGAAGTTGAATTATTATTAGAACAACCAAAGGATGTAGATCTAAAAGGAACTAGGGACAAAGCAATGTTAGAATTTGCATATGCAACAGGAATGAGAGTAACGGAAATGATTTCTCTAAACATAGATGATGTAAAATTAGATGAAGGCTATGTTGTATGTAAAAGTAGAAGTAAATCTAGAAACGTACCATTAGGTTCAATGTCTTTAAAAGCTCTTAAAGAATATATAGAAGAAGCAAGACCATATTTAATTAGAGAAGAAGATGAAGAAGCTTTATTCGTTAATGTAAATGGAACAAGACTTACAAGACAGGGATTCTGGAAAATAGTAAAATATTATAAAGAACAAGCTCACATTACAAAGGATATAACACCTCATGTATTAAGACATTCATTTGCAACTCATCTTTTACAAAATGGTGCTGACCTAAAGGCAATTCAAACAATGCTTGGACATTCAGACATATCTTCTACACAAATTTATATGCAATTTCAAGATCCAGGAATAAAAAGTCAATATAAAAAAGCTCATCCAAGAGCATAATTTTTTGGGGGATGAATAGTCCCCTAATAAATTTAATATAAAAAAATAAAAAAAATTTAAAAAATTTTAAATTTCCTATTGACAAATTATTAAATTGCCGGTATAATAGTTTTTGTCAGACAGAGAGAAATGCAGGTGTAGTTCAATGGCAGAATTCCAGCCTTCCAAGCTGGCTATGCGGGTTCGATTCCCGCTACCTGCTCCAAAT
>CALXEU010000086.1 GCA_944387395.1 uncultured Clostridia bacterium
TTGCTAAGGTGAGAAGTGGATTGCTTCTTCTTTAAACATTATTAGTTTACTACATATTTTTGTTAAAGTCAAGTATTTTTCCAAAATTTGCTTGACTTTTTATAAGTTTTATATTAGAATATTATGGTAAATGTGAATATATCATAAATATGGCTTCTCCCCGGTTGCTTATATTTATAGTTATATATAAATTTAAATAAAATTGAAATGGAGGGTATTTTTTACCATGAATAATACAACATTTAGCATTAAAAAAAGCGAAATAGAAAGAAAATGGTACATAATTGATGCTGAAAACAAACCATTAGGAAGAGTTGCAGCAGAAGCAGCAAAACTTTTAAGAGGAAAACATAAACCTACTTACACTCCTAATATGGACAATGGAGATCACGTTATAGTTATTAACTGTGATAAAGTAGTTTTAACAGGACATAAATTAACACAAAAAATGTACAGACATCACTCTGCATATACAGGTGGTATGAAAGAGATTCAAGCAAAAGATATGCTTGCAAATAAACCAGAAAAAATGATGACTTTAGCTATAACAGGTATGCTTCCTCACAACAGTTTAGGAAGACAAATGGCTAAGAAACTAAGAGTATATGCAGGAGCAGAACATGAAAATGCTGCTCAAAAACCAGAAGTATGGAATTTTTAATTATAGGAGGAAATAAAGATGCCTAGAGCAAAAAAAGAACAAGTAGTTTTCAATGGTACAGGAAGAAGAAAGAGTTCAATCGCTAGAGTAAGATTAATGGATGGTAAAGGTAATATTACAGTTAACGGTATGCCACTTGATGAATATTTTGGAGAGGAGACTTTAAAAGTTATTGTTAAACAACCTCTAACAGTTACAAATACATTAGACAAATTTGATATTATTGCAACTGTTAAAGGTGGCGGTTTCTCAGGCCAAGCAGGTGCTGTACGTCACGGAATAGCAAGAGCTTTAAATGCAGCTAATTTAGAATATAGACCAGCTTTAAAATCAAACGGATTCTTAACAAGAGATCCTCGTAAGAAGGAAAGAAAGAAATATGGTCTTAAAAAAGCTAGAAAGGCTCCACAATTCTCTAAGAGATAATTTATTTTATCAAAACTTAGTAGTATTTTTGCTACTAAGTTTTTTATACGGTTGCAATATATTTTATTTATTAAAAAAGTCAGCATGACTTTACTATTATATAAAAAAACACAACGAAGAAGAATTATCATTTCTTCCCCGTTGTGTTTTTAATCTTCGTCCATTACCTCCAAATTTGACTGGAAATGTCGTTTAGATAGTTTGCAAAGAATCTTGCAACAATCGTTACCACAAAAACGATTTCAGAGACAATCCTCCATTTTTCGTTCCTAGCAATAATACTGAAAATGAATACGATTATCGCTGCTGGAATAAGGATTTCACTTGCCCAATAAACTAGAACTCCTATTCCAATTAGACAAATGAATCCCACTGCAATAGCAATGGCTATTCCGATGATGATTTCCATACAAACTCTCCTTGTTCTTCTACATAGCCTAATCGGTTGACTGCAATCTTTTGCAGATTTAACTAATTTTTATTATAACATATTTTTGTACGTTAATCAATTAAATGTAATCCATTTACTTCATTTGTACCACTTTGCAAATTATAATAAGCATCTGGTACATTTCCAATTATTATGGACTCAGCAATTAATATTTGATTAGATATTTTTTGTTTTATAGTATTATATGGTGTAAGAAGCGTAGCTTCGCACTCAAGTTCCAAATAAATTTTATGAAGTGTTTGATTAATTCCTTTTGACTCAAATTCTGACATTAATTTTGTGTCTACATTTCCCACATTTGCAATTTGTATATTTATTTTTGGCCCTTTGGCTGAAAACATTTTCATTCCTAATATACTACCAAGATATATTTGTATACTACTATCTGAAGTATTATTTAATTCTTCAATAATTTTTAACGGAACATCTGATATTATTTGATTAATATTCTTTGTGTTTGTTTGAATTACCGCAATATCTCCATTACTATCTCGTACTACATTCACTAAATCATCATATGTATAATTATTCATTACAATCGATGCCTGTTCATTAGAGATTTTAGTTGCTAAATTCTTTATTTCATTTATACAAAGTTCGTCTATTATAGGATTTATAGCCTGAATTGTAGCACGATATGTAAAAAATGCAATAATAATTATTATTAATATTTTAAAAAGTTTAGAGTTAAACTTTTTAGTTTTTAAATTTACATTTCCATTGCTATTATTATAAAATGGAAGGTAAATACTATTTCGAGAATAAATTTTTTCTATCCTAGATTTATTTTCATTTTTCAAACCTTCTCCTTCTAAATTAGGGATAGTATTAAAATAACTATCCCTAAAATATTTATACTAATTTATTTTTTGAATATGGCTTTTTACTAACTATCTTGGAATAAATAATTGTTCTCCTATCATAATACTATCTGCATTTTCAATATTATTTATCTTTACAATCTCATCAACTGTACTACCAAATTTCTTAGCTATTTTCCAAATAGTATCACCTTGTTTAGTATAATATATTACTATGCTAAATGTTTCTCTATCCTTATTTTCTTCTTCTTTAATTTCTTCTATTATTTTTATTGTATTTTCTTTTGTTATATTTAATTTAAATTCAAATTCTAGTTTAATGTCTATATTCTCATCTGACATTATTACAAAATCTTTTTTCGTTACATCAATTTGAGTTTGAATTTTCGTTTTTGTATTTATTTGATTTGAAGTTACATCAAATTCGAATGGCTCTACTATATTTTTTACAGCTACACTAGAATTTTCATTTTGAGAATAAATAAAAATTAAATTAACATTTCCCTTATATGTTACTTTGCCTTCTCCTATTTCAGTAGATAAAATCATTGGTTTTACTTCAACATCATATATTTTATTTTTTGCAATTTCTTCTACTGTTTCTTGTTTTTTTAGGCTATATTTTTCAACTATTTGTTGTTCTTTATTCATAATTTTAATATCTTTTTGAGTATATGATAGTTGTTTTTTTCTACCATATAAATCCTGTATCATATTTACTTCTAGCTTTTTATAAACAAAACACATTATCTCCATTTCGATTTCCACATATACAGAATGTTCTTCACTATTATTAGGTTTTACAAGAATATTCTTTACCTCATAAGATAAGTCGCTTATATCATTTTCAGAAATATCTTGTATGTCTATGAATCCTACTGTTGGAATACTGCTATTTAATGTTCTTATTCTTCCATCGTCAGTTAAATACATAATCTTTAAAGCTAAATCTGCTTTTGCAAGAATTTTGTTATAGCTTATTTTATTTTCCTGATTTTCTAATGAGAAATCTAATTTCATTATTTCAGAAAGATTGTCTGTTTCATCTATGCTAAGTGTATCTTTTGCATATACCTTTGTACTTCCCATTCCAACTAGGGAGTTTATTGTCATTGTTTTATTTAATAATTGTATATCTTCTTGTTCTTCTATTTTATCTATATAATCTATTTTTTCATTTGAATATGCAGTTAATTCTATTTCAACTGTTGCTTTTAAATTAATTTTTCTTCCATTTAAAATTTTACAATCAATATTTAATAATTGTTCTTTTGTTTCTACTGCCATTGTACTTTTTAAATCTTTTATTTCAATTACTTTACTAAATTCTAAATTAGCATTTATTGTTCTTATGTTAGACTTCTCATCGTCTGCAATATAAATTATGTATGCATTTATACTTCCTTCTATTTTCAATTTTCCTTCCTGAACCTCTTTTTTGTATATACAAACATTTCCGTTGCTCGATATAATACTCAAAATATCTGGTTTTATATCTGGTACTATTTCATCTCCTTCAATTAACAATTTCTCGCTCTTTTGAGCTACTACCTTATTTATACTTATATTACTTTTAGATAATTTAATAGGCATTTTTTTCATTCCTTTCTAAATCATTTTAATTGTTTATTATTTTTACAAAGATCTTGTAAAATCTCAAGTATTAACAATTCTTGCTTAATGTATATTCTAATTTTTTAAAAAAATTCCTAAAAGTTTGAGAAAAATCACATAAAAAATAGGAAAAATTAAAATTTTTCCTTCTAGGAGTTGCTAACGCAACTCTTTTTTTGATATACTTATATCAAGAGGTAATATGGAAAATATTGAAACTATTAAAGAGTATGAATTTTTAGAA